>JBHEKR010000532.1:0-4424 GCA_041859365.1 Candidatus Hydrogenedentales bacterium | reverse complement strand
CCCCACCTCATCGAAGTCACGCCGGACAAGAAAGTGGTGTGGACCTTTCAGGACCACAAGACGATGAAGACCATCTCCAGCGTCCAGATTCTCGACGTGCCCGGCGACCCGACCGCCGGGGAGGTATTGCATTGATCGACTTACCACGATCACGCCCAGCGCCCTGCGGCTTCCCGCGCGGGCACACACGGCGATGAATAAGGAGTTCCAGCCTTGAAACGCTATTCGCGATCCCCCCTGGGCCAGGCCGTAGCCGCTGCTGGCCTGCTGCTAGTAATCTTGGCCTTCACAGGCTTTCCGGCCGCCGCCGAGGCGCCGCCAATCGCGGAGACGGACCTCCAGTATGATTTGCTCCTTCAGGACATCGGGCGACGCGAGGCCATTGCCGCGCTGGGACCCCAGGCGCTCCATCCGGCGGCCCTCATCCAAGCGACAGACCGCGATCCCCTCGACATCGTTCTCCGGCGCACGGACGTCCTTCTGAAGGATCTCCTGGCGAACCCCACACCCGAACTGACCGCGCTCAAGGACAAGCTCGACGCGCTGGTGCTGCGCTGCGCCAGCGTCCCGGCTGAATCCCTGGACGCGCGCCGCGCGCTGTACCACGAGGCCTGCCAACTTCGCCGGACAATCGCCTTCTCGAACCCCCTCCTCGATTTTGACAACCTGCTCTTCCTGAAGCGCCATCGCGCGACCTTCAATCACATGTGCGATCAGTACTATGGCGTCAATGCCCGACCCGGCGGCGGACTCTTCAAGCTGGCCACGCCCTTCGGCAATGAGTCCGCAACAACCGATATCCTCAGCGCCTCCGTCGTGAAAAGTGGACGGCTGACGGGTCAGACGCTCGCGGGCGGCTCCTTCCTCTCTCCCGATCTTTCCTGGGATGGCCAGCAGATTCTCTTCGCGTACACGGAGTGCGCCGAAGATACCGCCCACCAGTTCCACACGGATGCGACCCGCGGCCACTGGAATCAGGGACGGAGCTTCCACCTCTTCAAGGCCCATGTCGACGGCTCCGGCCTCACCCAACTGACGGATGGCACCTGGAATGATTTTGATCCCTGCTGGATGCCGGATAGCCGCGTGGCCTTCATTTCCGAGCGCAGGGGCGGCTACCTCCGCTGCGGGCGGGTCTGCCCCACCTACACGCTCTACGACATGGCCTCCGACGGTGCGGACCTGCGCTGTCTCAGCCCCCACGAGACCAACGAGTGGAATCCCAGCGTCACCCACGACGGCAAGATTATTTACACGCGCTGGGACTATGTTGATCGGCATGGCTGCGTCGCCCATCATCCCTGGATCACCACGCCGGACGGACGCGATTCCCGTGCCGTGCATGGAAACTTCAGTCCGCGTAAATCGCGGGCCGATATGGAGCTGGACATCCGCGCCATCCCCGGCTCCCACAAGTACGTGGCCACGGCGGCGCCCCATCACGGTCAGGCATTCGGATCGATCATCGTGGTGGATCCCCGGGTTAAGGACGATGACGGCATGGCCCCGGTGAAACGGGTAACGCCCGAGGTGGAATTTCCAGAATCGCAGGGTGGCGCGCAGGTTTATGGCACACCGTGGCCCCTGAGCGAGACCTACTTCCTCTGCGCCTATGACGGCCGAATGAAGCCGGAACAGGGGCGGCAGGGCAATGAGGAGCTCGTGGGCAACTATGGCATTTATCTCGTGGACGCCTTCGGGAACCGGGAGCTGCTCTTCCGCGATCCGGAGATCTCCTGCCAGAACCCGATCCCGATGCGGGCCCGTGTTGCACCGCCCGTGATCCCCTCGCCCCTCCCGGGCGACCCCAACGCCCAGGCCACGGTGGCGCTCGTCAACGTCTATGAGAGCCAGACCCCCTGGCCCGAAGGTGCAAAAATCGCTGCGCTGCGCGTCTACCAGGTCATTCCCATGTCGGTGCCATCGGGCGAGCCGCCCCACGAAATCGGCATGCGCCTGCCCGGCGAGGAAGGCGCGGACTCCGTCATCCTCGCGCGCTATGTCCTCGGCACCACGCCCGTGGAGTCCGACGGTAGCGCCCTTTTCATTGTCCCGCCCAATGTGGAGCTCTTCTTTCAGGCGCTGGACGAACACGGCCTCGCGATACAGTCCATGCGCTCCTCCACCTATCTGAAGCCGGGTGAACGCCTCTCATGCAACGGCTGCCATGAACAGAAGTCCGCCGCACCCGCTATCGCCAACAACAAACCCATTGCCCTCCAGCGCGCGGCCCTGCCCCTCACGCCGGATGTGGACGGCACGAACCCCTTCAGCTACCCGCGCCTGGTTCAACCGGTGCTGGACAGCAAGTGCGTGAAGTGTCATCAGGAGAATGAAACGGCCCCGCGCCTCGACGGCGAAGTGATGGCGGACGGGGCGAAGATCTGGACCGCCTCCTACCACAGTCTCGCGCCCGAATTTGGATTCTGGCAATACGGCAATCCCCATCGCACCACGCCCGGAAAATTCGGGGCGAGGGCCTCTCGCCTCTACGCGCTGTTGACCGAGGGGCACTACGGTGTTGCGCTTTCGGATGAGGAATTGCACCGCCTGACAGTGTGGCTGGATTCGTGCTCCGTATTCTACGGTGTTTACGAGAAGGAAGGCGGCGAGGCCCAGCTCCGGGGCGAGATCGTCTATCCAACGCTCTACTGAATACAACGCTTACGAAGGCAGCGTATGATCACAATCCGACCCGGAATCCCCGCTCGATGCCCGACCCATCGCAGGGTTTGACCCTGTCCGCCGGTGGCCAGTAGACTCACCGCAGTGAAATGTTTATTGGCTGCCCGTTCCCAGACAGGAATCACCCCATGCGCTTACGCTCCTTCGGCTTCGCACTTCTACTTCTACTTGCCCTGGGAATCTTCCCGGTCGCCGCGCAGGCCCCCGCGCCATTGCGGGCGGGCGCGGCGAAGAGCGATATCTCCCGCGTGGAAGATGGGCTGCGCATCAACGACCCGGTCTACGCGAAAGCCCTCGTGCTCGCACAGGGCGATACGAAGGTGGCGATCATCGCGATGGACGTCACGGCCATCGGCGGGATTGGCGAAGTCACCGACGCCTTTCTGCCGGAGTTGCGCGCCAGGCTTGAGGCGGAATTGGGGATTCCGCCGCTCCATGTTCTGGTGAACGCTTCGCACAATCATCCGCCGCTGAACTTCCTGTGCTCCCACGAGGAGCAGGTGGCCCGGGCCTTCGACGCCGTGAAGCGCGCCCACGACGCCCTGGAGCCCGTCACGGCGGGCGCGGGGTCGGGCGAGGAAAAGCGTATCTCCATGAACCGCACGCTGCGCCTGAAAGATGGCACGGGCTGGACCATCCGCCATAGCAACCCCAGCCCGCCGGATGACGTGGTGGAGAGCGTGGGGCCGGTGGATCCGGAGATTGGCGTGCTGCGCCTGGACCGCGTCGATGGCTCGCCCCTGGCCGTGCTGTACAACTTCGCGTGCCACCCCTATGTCACGGTGCCGGAGGGCGGCGTAACCTCGGATTATCCCGGCTTTGCCTCGGAGGTGATCGAGGACAACCTGCCCGGCGCCATGGCGATCTTCATTCAGGGCGCGGGCGGCGACATCACGCCGATTCTCTATAAAGACGTGAACCGCGCGAGGGACTCGGCGCCGGAAGGGCGTATCCTTGGTCTGAGCACGCTGAAGGCTGCGCGGGCCGTGGAGACGAAGCCCGCCGACCTGAAGGTGGTCAACGAGGCGCTGCCCCTGCCGCGCAAGGCGGACTTCGAGGAGTGCATTGCGGCCTTCAAGGAGGAAGAAGCCCAACTGCTCGCGTCGCTCCGGGGCATGAGCCTGAACTTCAAGACTTTTGTGCCGCTGTACATGAAGCACCTGATGGACCCGGAGCACCCGCTGGACTATTCCTACCGTTACCTGCAATCGGCGTCTATCGGCGAGAACGAATTCGGCATGATCGACCAGCAGAATCGGGATTACCTGGCGAAGTACATGAAGAACATTCGCACGATGGAAGAACTGACGCGAATCCAGGACGACATCGCAACGCTGCGTCGCCACCAGAAGATCAACGCGGACTCGGGCGAGACGACCGTGGCCACGGAAGTCATGGGCCTGCGCATCGGCGACTTCGTGCTGGTGAGTTCGCCCACGGAAATGCTCACGACAGTGGGGCTGAAATTGAAAGGCGCGTCGCCCTTCGAGCACACCTTCATTTCCGCCTACAGCAATGGCTACATCCACTACGGCCCGCCTGCCTCGGAATACGCCATGGGCGGCTATGAGGCGGTGGAGTGCCTGCTGGCCCCCGAATGGCAGGCGCTGTATGAGGCGAAGGCCGCCGAAGTGCTGAAGGCACTGGAGTAATAGAACCGCACAAAAGGAAGGCAGGGACAAAAGCGACAGCAGAGCTTTACTTCTGCTGTCCCTGCAGTCCCTGCCGTCCCTGTAATG
>JBHEKR010000325.1:0-4275 GCA_041859365.1 Candidatus Hydrogenedentales bacterium | reverse complement strand
ACAAGATAAAAACGATGAAGCGACAAGCCTATGGCTTTCGCGATACCGAATTTCTCAAGCTCAAAATCATGGCGCTTCACGAAACAAAGTACGCTTTAATCGGATGAACCGTATTTCTTTGCTTCAGTGTTTTTCCTTGGGGCAATCGGGGGTACCGTCGGCCACGTTCTATGGGTATTCTTGCTCGTCGGAGTCGCTATACATTCCAGGCGGAATGCAGAGTCAATAGCCCCATCCATCACGCTCCCGATCACCCTGAGCGCCGAATGGTGGCGACGTCCCGTCTGGCAGCTTGTTCTAGCGATCATCCCTGTAGTCTGGGCGGTATTTCTGGTGTGGGCTATGTACTGAACCAGGAAGATGAACAGCCCCTACACACCTGGAGAATCGAGCATGTTTTCACCCCCCCTTTCTGACCATGCATTTCGAAACTGTGTTGCAGGTGTCTTGCTTGCAGGCGCTATTGTCGGGCTGATTGCAGTTGGGGGAATTGATGGCGCCCTTCTGGCCACAGTATTCGTGTCGATGCTGGTTGGTATGGCACGGCGCTCGCGCTATGACGCCCGCTCGACCGCCAAGATACCCCCACCTGAGCCGAGCATGGTCTGGTGGAGGCACCCAGTCTGGCAGTATACTTCGTTATCGGCATTCGCAGTGTGGATCGCGTTCCTCGTGTGGTACGTTTATACCAATCCATTCAGCAATTGAGATGATCGAGCAGGCGCAGAAATTCGGAATGAGGTGCTCCGCATGGCCCGTGGAGGCTCCGTTCAACCTCCCGGAATTTCCTCGGGCTTGCCCCGCTCCACGATGAGCAGGCGCTTGCCATCCGACAGGGTCATGGTGTTATGCGCGGGGTTAAACTCGCTGATGCTCCACTCTCCGTGGAGCTTGTCGCCCAGCACGAACTGCTCGCGCCGTTCGGTGCCGTCCGGCTGAGTGATAATGAGTGAAAACTTCGGCTGGGAAGCCTCGCCGTCCACTACGCCGCGCAATTCCACCGTGACGCCGGAACCCGACGTGGTTGCGCTCCCAGTTCCCTCACCCTCCGGCGGAAAAAAGGTTTCCAGATCCACCGCGAAGGGCTCCAACTGAAAGGTCTGCTCGAGTACCATTCCATCGCCCCATTCTGGGCGAAACTGGACGCGGTAGGTGCCCGGAACGAGCTGATGCCGCACCCCCACCTGACCGCCCGCCGCCACGACCAAGCCAACGTCGAGGTTGACCCCGGAATTCACGGTACCCACCGTAACGCCTGCGGGCGCTCCCGCATCCATCCAGGCGCCGTCCGCCGCCTTGATCTCCATGATATAGTCCGATGATCGTGGTACGCTGACGCGATCCCCCCCGAGCCAGAAAGCCCGATTCCCCCGGTTGCGCACCGGGACCGTCACCTCGTAGGCCCCGGACGCCGCCTGGGGCTCCATGGTCACTACCTCGAGAACGGGCACGGCGCGGAGGTAACCCGCGTAGTCACTCAAAACGGCGGCGGCCAATGCAATGACCGCGGCGCAAAGCACCGGGCCCACCCAGCGAAACCCGGGCAGGGAGGCAAAGGAAACGACGACGGCGATGGCGGCCACGCCCCAACCGCACAGCAGCAACTGGCCGCCCAGAGAGGTCCACCAGGGATCACCACCGCGCAGCGCCGAGCCTGCGGGCCCGACCGCGCCCATTTCATACTGGAAATAGGCCGCCCCCGCCAGGGTCAGGATGAGCCACACGCAACCCAGAGCCATGGCGCGGGTAACGCGAGACGAAACCGTGACGGCAAGGCCGAGGAAGGCGCCGACGACGAAGAGGCCCAGCGTGAGTCCCTGAAATATCGCCGGATTGCCGCCGGGCACGTCGTCGCCCAGGGGAACGAAGATCACCGCGAGCAACAGGGCGCTTCCGAGCCAGCCCAGCCAGGAATCAATCCCCAGGCCGCGCTGCTGGGCGCCGGGTCGCGCCAGCCGCTCCAGGAAAGTGCCACGGGGATTGGGCACGTCGGAAATCGTGTTGGCGTTGAGCGCTCGGGTGGCCAGATTGCGCGCGCGCTTGATATCCAACTGCGCGCGAAAAAGGGATTCCTCTAGCACCTCATAGGCCGCCTTGGTAAGCGCGCCGGATTCGAGCTGGCGGCGCTTCTGGTCCAGATGGACCTGGATCGCGCTGGAATCTTCCTCGCAATCCTGGATCACCTGCTGGAGTCGGGCGCGATAAAAGGCCACGCCCGTCCGGGAGCGCTCCCGCTCCGCATCCGTGTCCGCGCGCTGGGCCTTCATCTCCTCCGCAGGGATCTTCCCGTCCAGATTGGCCCGGTGCAACTCGTTCAGCCGACGGTCCGCCTTCTCTCGGTGACGCAACGCCTCTTCCAGCTTGAGCACGGAATGCTCGATCGGCAGACAGTCCAACTCCCGCGCCAGGGGAAAAGGCGCGTCGATGGCATCCATGGGCACATCGGTCAGCGCCACATCCGCACGCCCGCCGGCCATGAAGGGGTCTTCCGTGGCCAGCCAGCCCCGGAGGTTCTGGTGGCGGTAGGCCAGGATCTCCCGCCGCTTGCGGAGCGGAAGCACGATTTTGCTGAACTCGGGGTAATCCGTCTCCGTCCTGCGGAGCGCGGCCGATTCACGGGCCAGGCCTTCCTGAATGGACTGAAGTTCCGCCGCGACACCAACCAGTTCATCGCGCAGTTTCTTCTCGAGATGCTGGCGGGCCTTTCGCGCCAGCCCCCGGTAACTCATCAGGGTCGCCTGATCCAGCTCCGACGCTTTGCCGTCCCGCAGATCGGCCAATTGAGCATTGACCTTGGCCTCATAGCTGCACAGCCGCCCCAGGGGCTCATAGAGCACAAAGGGCACTGGCGCAAGTTCATCCACATCGCCGGAGAGGAGCAAATCCTCGCCGTCCGCCTCGGAAGCGGCATCGGGCGGGGGGGCAGGAAGGGCGATGACATCCTTCCTGGGGGCGCGAAGATATTCGGGGTGATCCTTTAAATACAAGGTATGCGTGCCCGCTGGTAGCTCCTCCAGCGATGGAATCCGGATCTTCTGCCGACAGGCCACACATTTTCCGGGCTTGCCAAGCATGTTGCTCGTGATTTTCATCTTCTGCCCGCACAGGCAATACAGGCGGAGATCGGTGGAATTGGCTTCGGACATGCTGGGTTTCCTCGACGACTCGGCATACGATATCGCGTGGCCCGGCGGAATGCAAGATAACAGTTGACAATGGATCCGCCGCAGGCGGAACAGTTAACAGCGAAAAGTGAGACTCGGCCAATAGGACGAATAGGACCGATAGGTCTGATTGATCAAATCCGTCCTATCTGCCCAATTCGTCTTTAGCCTCATCAATAGCACAGCGGTCAACGGCCAACCGTTCCGCCTGCGGCGGATCAACTGTCAACAATCAACTGCCCGGTATCCGGCGCGCCCGACGCCGGGACTTTAACTTGCGCCCCAAAACACGATATCATAGCGCCTTGACCCCCAAACCAAAGGAAGCCCCCCGTGTCCCATCCCGCTCTCACCGCCTATTTGTCGAATACAGCCCCGGAATCCATCGATACCGGTTTTCTGGGCTACATCGCCAACCTCGCCGAGACGGCCAAAGTGGCGCCCCAGGTGTCGGCCGCCATTGTGCAGGAACTGGCCGACCAGCGCGCCTACCTCAAGCTCATCGCCAGCGAAAATTATTGCTCGCTGAGCACGCAGCTCGCCATGGGCAACCTGCTGACGGACAAGTACGCCGAGGGCTTCGCGGGCCAGCGCTTTTATGAAGGCTGCGACAACGTGGACACGGTCGAGGCCTACGCCTGCGAGCAGGCCTGCAAACTCTTCGGCGCGGAACATGCCTATGTGCAGCCCCACTCCGGCGCAGACGCGAACATGATTGCCTTCTGGGCCATTCTGACGGCCCGCGTCGAGGTGCCCGCGTTGGAGAAGGCAACTTCGAAAGATCCCTCCAAGCTCTCGCAGGAAGAATGGGAAGAAATCCGCAAAGCGCTGGGCAATCAGCGTCTGCTGGGCATGGACTATTACTCCGGTGGCCACCTGACCCACGGCTACCGCCGCAATCTATCCGCCAAGATGTTCGACGCCTACAGCTACGCCGTGGACACCGCGACGGGCCTTTTGAACTATGATTCGATTGAAGCCCAAGCGAAGGCCATCAAGCCCCTCATCCTTCTCGCGGGTTACAGCGCCTACCCGCGCACCATCGATTTCAAGCGCATGCGCGCCATCGCCGACAGCGTGGGCGCGGTCTTCATGGTGGACATGGCCCATT
>JBHEKR010000308.1:0-5428 GCA_041859365.1 Candidatus Hydrogenedentales bacterium | reverse complement strand
TCCCGTCGCTCGCGGAGGTAAACCCGGTTTACTGCGTCACATCGACCAGACGACATGTTGCCTGTTGAGTTGTCTTTGGTGGCGACGAGTCCACTCCCCGCACGACGGGACAGCCACACCCAGAAAATGCACGACGCCTTGTCGTCGTGGGCTTTGGGTCGCAGTGCAAGACTATCCGGTCGAGACACGGTGGGTGCGTCAGTCCCTACGGACCGCTGATTTCTTCCCCGAACCCCCGCCATCGGCGGTCGCGACTTGTGGGTGAAGAGACTCCGTCTCCAGGCCAACGCACCGGACTTTAACGAAGAGTCGCACTACACGATCAAGTCTCGACACAAACTGATCCTATCCATTTCCAGTATACTGCGCCCATATGTCCCATGAAGGAGTCCCCATGAGCCCCGAGCGAAATCCCTGGAAAACCCTCGCCTCCGAAGTAAAATACCAGAACCCCTGGATCACCGTCCGCGAAGACCAGGTCATTCGCCCCGACGGGAAGCCCGGCATCTACGGCGTGGTCGAGACCCGCGTCGCCACGGGCGTCCTCGCCCTCGACGACGACGATGCCCTGTACCTGGTGGGTCAATACCGCTATCCCCTCGACTTCTACTCCTGGGAAATCATCGAAGGCGGCGCTGAGCTCGACGAAGATCCCCTCGAAGCCTGTAAGCGCGAACTACAGGAAGAGGCCGGGCTCGTCGCAAGCCACTGGGAGCCCCTGGGCCACGAAATCCACTTGAGCAATTGCCACTCCAGCGAGCGCGGCTTCCTCTATGTCGCCCGTGGCCTGGAGCACGTCGGCGCAACGCCCGAAGGCACCGAGGAACTTCAGATCAAGAAAGTGCCCTGGAAGGAAGCCGTGGCCATGGTCACGCGCGGCGAAATCACCGACGCCATCAGCATCATGGCCATTCTCCTCTACGAACAAAGGAGAAGCGGGATTTCGGAAGCCTGAAGAGGGGCTGCGCGCCGCGCGCAATTCCGCTTCACATCAGCCGCGACGTAAACCGTCTGGAGACGCCAAAAGTCCCCGCGACCAAAACCATGAGCAGCACGCTGTAGGCAAAGGCCGCCCCCACCGATGCGCGCCACTCCATATTGATCTTTACCGCGATAGGGATATTGGCGGGTTGGTACAACAGGATCGAAGCGACAAATTCCCCCAGACAGGTCGCAAAGACAAGTGCCGCGCCCGCGCCAGCCGCCGGGGCCACCAGCGGCAATACAATCCGCCAGAAGCAATATCCCTTCGGCGCACCCAGGGTCCGCCCCGCCTCGATCAGCGTCGCGTCGAAGGTTTCGAGCGAGGCCCCCACCATCCGTGTCAGCAGGGGGATGTTGCGCACAAAATAGGCCAGCGGCAGGAGCCACACCGTGCCGTAGATCGGCAGCCAGCGCTCGTTGAAGGCCACGATCAGGTTGATGGCGATCACCGTGCCCGGAAGGGCCCAGGGAATCATCACCAGAACATTGAGCCACGCGCCGCCGGGTCGTTTCCGCGCAATGAGGTAGGCCGCGGGCAGCGCCATCACCAGCGTGGCGGCCATGGCCACCGCACTCATCCACAGGCTGTTGCGGATCGGACTGAAGGCGTTCCGGTTGGTGAACAGCTCGGTGTAGTTCGAGAACGTCATGACCGTAGGCACCAGCTCCGTGTGCCAGGCTTCGTAGTCCGCGAAGGAAAGCCATAGAATCGTTACATGGGGCAGCAGAAGCAGGGCGATGGCCCCCCAGGCCAGCACCCCGGCGAGTATCCGGCCCGGCGCGCTGCCGATAGGCCGGGGGGCGCCTTTGGAGCCTGATCCCGAAGCACCCCGGCGCGAGGATCGAAACAGGGCAATCCCCAGCAGGGACACCAGCGCCAGCATCACCGTCAGCGTAAGCGCGGCGCCGTGGTTGTCCTGGTTCCGGGCCACGTACACCTCCACGCTCAGCATGGGGAATCGGCCACCGAAGAAATAGGGCGCGCTGAAGGAGGCGCAAGAGGACATGAAGGTTAGCAGCGACGCCCCGACCAGCGCCGGTCGGAGCAGGGGCAGGGTCACGCGGAAAAAAACCCGATGGCGCGAAGCCCCCAGGGTCCGCGCGGCCTCCAATTGATACCGGTCCATGGACGCCAGTGCCGGCCCCGCCATGGCGTAGAAAAAGACATAAAACGAGTAGGTGTGGATGAGTAGGATGGCCCAGGGCCCCGGCAGCACCATGTCCGGCATGCCCAGCACCTGATCGGCAAAGCGGGTAAAGATGCCGTCCTTGCCAATGAGGTAATAAAAACTCAGGACGCCTACGAGGGGTGGCAGAGTGAAGGGCAGATAGGCCAGCGCCGCCAGAACGCGCGATCCGGGAAAGCTGTAGCGCGTGGTCACAAAGGCCAGCGCTACGCCCACGATACCGGCCCCCGCCACAGAGGCGAGGCTGATCCCGATGGTGTTGCGGATGGCGGGCCAGGCGCTGCCACTGCTGAGAATGGAGGCGTCCCAGTGGGAAAATGCTTCAAATCCAAGACGCACCGTGGGATAGAGCACCGTGAGGCCGAGCACCGCGAAGCACAGCCCGAGGAGTCCACGATCCAGCGTCAGTCCCCTCCGCTTGCTCGGTGCGCCCTCGGACACCGCGGCTAAAACGCGTCCCGCGGGAGCGCGATATCTTCTTCCACGAAGTTGCGGATGGCTTCGTGTTCCTCGGGGTCAATCTTGGTGAAAAGAATCGCCACCTTGAAGTGGTCATCGCCCAAATCATCGGGATCACAGCGCACCACGACACCCTCGGCATCGATCCGGGTGTTCGCCGGCGCGGGCAAATCCAGGGCAATCCGCATGCGGGTCATGAGCGCCACCGGCTTAACCGTGTGGCACAACACGCCATTCGCACTGATATTGTCAATGTGATTCAATACACCGGGACCCGCCGCGTCTTCAAAGACCGGCACGCCACGACGGCTCCGGGGATAACGGCGCCGTTCACTTCCCTCCATCCGCATGATAAGACCTTTACGTTTGCTGATTTTCCCGACGACTGCTCAAGTGAAGCCCAATAGTAGCGCACGTTCCGGAGAATTGCAATTTAACATGTGCGTGAAGCCGGCAATTGGAAATCTTGCCCGGAGACCATAACGCCCCGCCCCAAAGGCCCACGGGCACCATAAGTCCCACTCTTCAGTCCACCCCCCTGAACCATCAACCATCAACCATCAACTATCAACCATCAACTATCAACTATCAACTATCAACTATCAACTATCAACTATCAACTATCAACTATCAACTATCAACTATCAACGATCAACTATCAACTATCAACTATCAACTATCAACTGAACCCCGCCCGCCGCCAGAGATTCTTGCAAGTCTTCCCCTGCGCCCGGCGCGGTGGTGATCAGCCGCTGTACCGCCTCCAGCCCCACGATCCGACAGAGCGAGGTCTTACCCAGCTTGCCGGGATCCGCCAGCACCACCGTCTGGTGCGCGTTTTTGATCATGACCCGCTCGCTCGCCGCCGCGTCCTCGTTCGTGTTGTAGATGCCGCCACAGTCCACGCCGCCCGGCGACACGAAGGCCCAGTCCGCATGGTACTCCGATAAGGTTCGCACCGCCTGGGGCCCCACCAGCAGCCCCGCTTCGGGGTGCAGCGCACCACCAGAGAGCAGCACGCGTAGATCCGGCAACTGAGACGCCCGATCCCCCAGAGCCGAGGCCAGGCGAAGGCTGTTCGTTATTACGGTCAATGGAACGGTCGGGATACATCGCGCCAGTGCATAGGTCGTCGTGCCGCCGTCAACAAATACGGTATCGCCCGGTTGCAGCAGGGTTACCGCGCGGCGCGCAATGGCCGCTTTTTCGGTCGAATAGCGCTCCGCGCGAAAGGCATAGGGCAGTGCCCCATCCTCCACCTGGTCCAGGCGGCGCAGTCCGCCCCGGGTCCGCTGTGCCAGCCCCTTGTCCGCCAGATCATTAAAATCGCGACGAATCGTGGCCGGACTCGCCCCGATCAGGGCATGGGCCTGCTCCGCGCCGATGAAGCGGTGGGTATTCAGGTGCTCCAGAATGCGCTCATGCCGCTCAAGTTGAATCATGGGAGGTATGGAATCCTAACAAATTGCTATAACTGCGCTTACGCGTGAATGACGATCCTGTCAGAATTGCTTTCTGATTGCTTATGACGTATAATAAGCAAAAATGAGTCAATTAACAAGCTTCCAGGGACGGCAGATACTACAGGCGCAGCAGAAACCGATTGCCTGCCGTCTCTGCAGTTCCTGATGTCCCTGTAACTCACCCAAAGAACCCAGGAGCCCCTGCCCATGCGTGCCATGGTTCTCACCGGCATCCGCGCGATGGAAATGCGCGACGTGCCCGATCCGAAGATTGAAGCCCCCACCGACGTGCTCATCAAGATTTCCCGCGTCGGCGTGTGTGGCTCGGATGTCCACTACTACACCACGGGCCGCATCGGCGTGCAGGTCGTCCAGTATCCCTTCGCCGTGGGCCACGAGTGCGCGGGCATCGTGGAGGCCGTGGGTCCCGAGGTGACCCACCTGAAGGTCGGGGACCGCGTGGCCATTGAGCCCGCCATGCCCTGCTTCGAATGCGACCAGTGCAAGGGCGGCCGCGCCCACACCTGCCGTAAGCTCCGTTTCCTGGGCTGCCCCGGCCAGGCCGAAGGCAGCCTCTCGGAATACATCGTCATGCCGGAGCACTGCTGCTTCCCCCTGAAGGACGATACCACCTTGGAGCAAGGCGTGCTGAGCGAGCCCCTGGCCATCGGCGTCTACGCCTGCAAGCTCGCGGGCGACCTGAAAGGCAAGCGCATCGGCATTCTGGGCAGCGGCCCCATCGGTATGAGCGTACTCATGCCCGCCAAGGCCCAGGGCGTGGGAAAGGTCTACATGACCGACAAAATCGATGCGCGCTTGGCCATGGTGAAGGCCGCCGGCGCGGACTGGACCGGCAACGTGGATCAACTCGACGCGGTGAAGGCCATCGCGGAAGCCGAGCCGTTGCTCCTCGACATCGTCTTCGAATGCTGCGGACAGCAGGAAGCGGTGGATCAGGCGATTCACATGCTCGCACCCGGCGGAAAGCTGGTGATGATCGGCATTCCCGAAGTGGACCGTATCTCCTTCCAGATAGACCTCATGCGCCGCAAGGAAATCTGCTTTCAGAACGTGCGCCGCCAGAACGAATGCACCGGAACGACCATCGATCAGATCGAAGACGGCACCCTGCCGGCCGAAGCCATGGTCACGCACCACTTCCCCTTCGAGCGCACGAAAGAGGCCTTCGACCTAGTCGCGGGCTACCAGGACGGCGTGATGAAGGCGATGATTACGTTTGACTGATTACCCCCCCTACCCCCCCGCAAGCGGGAGGGACCAAAAATGAAAGCCCATTGTGTGTGAAGCTCCCCCCCGCTTGCGGGGGGGGCAGGG
>JBHEKR010000190.1:0-12956 GCA_041859365.1 Candidatus Hydrogenedentales bacterium | reverse complement strand
AGGCCTTGATGGCTTCGTTCTCGAAGTGCTTGAAAGCAAAGAAGGCCACGGACTCGGAATCGTTAAGATAGTGCTCGATCTCGTGCTGGGTGTAGAGCACATTCACCGGTACCACGGTGGCACCCGTGTGCAGAATTCCGTAGTAGATAATCGGAAAATGAGGCGTGTTGGGGATCATCATGGCGACCTTGTCGCCCTTTCCGATACCCTTCGCACTCAGCGCGCTGGCCACGCGCTTGGCGGCGGCCGCCATCTCCGCATAGGACAGTCGAAAATCATCCAGGATTACGGCCGTGGTGTCCGGATACTCCGCCGCGGTAACGTCCAGGAAATGGGCCAGATTAAGCATTCACCTCTCCGATCTACGAAACTTCGCTCTTGCCCCGGCGGGCCGGGAAAATCGCACTGAAAATACTGCGGCGCTGCTGCCGCTGGGTAAGGGCAGTTTAGTATCATCCTTCGGCGTATTCAAGAAATAATCCTGCGCAAAAACAACCCACAGGCGCTCAGGACTCTTTGAAGGCGGCCACGAGACGGGCCACCATGGCTTTGGCGTCGCCAAAGAGCATCCGCGTGTTCTCCTTGAAAAACAGGGGATTCGGGATGCCCGCAAAGCCGGATGCCATGCTGCGCTTCAAGACAAATACCGTCCGGGCATAGTCCACATTAATAATGGGCATGCCGAAGATCGGGCTGGAAGGATCTTCCCGCGCGGCGGGATTAACCACGTCATTCGCACCGATCACGATACAAACATCCACGGTGGGCATGACCGGATTGATGTCATTCATTTCAACCAACTGCTCATAAGGCACGTCCGCCTCCGCGAGGAGTACGTTCATGTGGCCGGGCATGCGCCCCGCCACGGGGTGAATCGCGAATTTCACTTCGGCGCCGCGCTCCTCCAGGATATCGGAAAGTTCACGTACGACGTGCTGGGCCTGGGCCACCGCCATGCCGTAGCCGGGCACGATGACCACGGAGCGGGCGGCCTCGAGGATGTAGTAGGCGTCTTCCGCCGACATCGACTTCACCTCGCCTTCCTGGCCCGCCGCGCTCGATGCGGTGGTCGCACTGCCAAAGCCGCTGAAGAGAACGTGGGCCAGGGAGCGATTCATAGCCTTGCACATGATATTGGTCAGGATGATGCCACTGGCGCCCACGAGGGACCCCGAGACGATGAGCACGGTGTTCTCAATGACGAAGCCCGCCGCACAGGCCGCCAGACCGGAGTAGCTGTTCAGCAGCGAAATGACCACGGGCATGTCCGCGCCGCCGATGGGGATGGTGGCCAGCACGCCGAAGACGAAGGAGAGGCCAATGGCCACGAAAAACGCCACTTCCGCAGCGGGCGAATCCGGATTCAGGACAAAGATGATACCAGCAATGAGAAAGGCCAGAAGTACAAGTCCGTTCACCCACTGCTGTCCCCGGAAGAGGACAGGCTTGCCACCGATCTTTTCGGCCAGCTTGGCGTAAGCCAGCAAACTGCCCGTGAACGTAACGCCGCCGATGAGCACGGCCAGATAGGTGGCTATGGTGACGGCGTTTACGTTTCCGCCCATTTCGCTATAGTGGCCGGCGTTCGCGTGGTAGTCCGCCCAGCCCACCAGGAGACTGGCCAGGCCACCGGTGCCGTTGAAAAGGGCAACAAATTCCGGCATGGAGGTCATGGGCACGCGAATGGACGCCACGGCGCCGATGACGCCACCAACCAGAATACCCGCCAGGATCCAGTGATACTCCAGAATGTGCTGATCGAGGAGCGTCGCCACAACGGCGACGAGCATGCCGATGGCGGAAATCTTGTTGCCGCGGACGGCGGTATCCGCGTGGCTGAGCATCTTCAGGCCGACGATGAACAGAACGGCGGAAGCGATATAGCTGAGTTCGATCAAGGTGCTCACTTGCGCTGATCCTTCGACTTAAACATGGAAAGCATGCGGTGGGTCACCCAGTAGCCCCCCACGACGTTAATGGTGGCCATGACCACGGCCGTAAAGCCAAGGCCGGCCGCAAGCCAGTCGTGACCCTCGATGCTTCCGGCCGCCAGCAGCGCGCCGACGATGGTAATCCCCGAGATCGCATTTGAACCAGACATGAGGGGCGTGTGGAGTTGGGATGGGACTTTGTTGATCAGTTCAACGCCGAGAAAGATGGCGAGGACGAAGGTGAGAAATAGCAGTATCATGGCCCTTTGGCCTCCTGTACAGTTTCAATGGCGCGAATTACTTGCGAAAGCGCTCGTCCCGGATTTCCCCGTTGTGGACGACCAGGCAACCCGCCATGATCTCGTCCGACGTGTCGAGACGGATCGTGGCGTTTTCGCGATCCCAGAAGTGCTCGATAAGATTAGCGAGATTCGCCGCGTACATTTCGCTGGCGTCCACCGGAACCTCGCGAGCCAGATGGGGCCGGGCGACCAGCGTCACCCCGTGAAGCACCGTAATCTCCCCCGGCGTGATGCCTTCCACGTTGCCACCGCTGTCCACCGCCACATCCACAATCACGCTGCCGGGACGCATCCGCTGGATCATGGCGTCCGTCACGATGACGGGCGCTTTCCGGCCGAATACCTGCGCGGTGGTGATGACGAGATTGGACTCCGCCACCACATCGGCCATCGCCGCCCGCTGGAGGGCCTGCTGCTCCTCCGTGAGGGCCTGGGCATAGCCGTCCTTCGTCTGGCCCGTCTCCCCCAGATTCGCCTTGACGAAACGCGCCCCGAGAGACTTCACCTGCTCCTCCACCACGGCACGGGTGTCAAAGGCATCCACACGCGCCCCCAGTCGTTTGGCCGTGGCAATGGCCTGAAGCCCCGCCACGCCCACGCCGATGACAAACACACGGGCCGGCTTGATGGTTCCGGCCGGCGTCATCATCATGGGGAGGATCTGCGCGAGGCGCGACGCCCCCAGGAGCACTGCGGCATAGCCCGCGAGATTGGCCTGACTGCTCAGGGCGTCCATCTTCTGCGCCAGGGTCGTGCGGGGGATCAATTCCATCGCAATGGCGCTGAGCCCGCGGGCCGCGAACTCCTGCAGCAGGTCCTGCGAATTGAAAGGATCCAGATAGCCGATATAAAGGGCTCCCGGCTTCATCCCGGCCAGGAGCGCGGCATCCGGAGGCTCCAATCCGAGCACCACATCCGCATCGCCGACTTCGCCGCCCGTCTGGGCCCCCGCCGAAATATACTCGGCATCGGACCAACCACAGACCTGGCCAAAACCCGACAAAAAAGTTACATGAGCACCGAGAGCTTCCAGACGCTTTACCGACTGCGGCGTTGCCGGCAGGCGAGGCTCTTCATCGCTCTTCCCCGAAAAGACAAATACGTTCAACTTTACTCTCCCACCGAGTGCGCTCAAAATCGAGCGCCCACTTGTGGGTGAAGTATAGGCCCACGAATAAAGTGGGTTCAAACGTCGGTGTAGCTTTTCTTCCACTTCCGCGCTGGCTGGGACGGCGCCGGGCTGCGGGTGCGCTCCACCTTGAATTGAGAAAAATAACCGTGATGTTCGATGTTTGACCACAAGTTCCGGGATCGGCAACGGGAAAGCACTACCCGTGGTGGCACAATATGTAGACGAGGGCTTTGGGACAATTCGATGGCAATTTTACATAAAACACTACATTTTGTGTTTCGACTCGGGGCATATGAGACTAGGTCTCAAAATATGGTGTACAAAAAATAACTTTCTCCTCCCAAAGGGGTTGACAAGCCCTACATGTTGTGTTAGTATGCGCTCGGTGTTTGGAACAAGAGACTGTTGACACAACAGCTCACGCGTATTCAGGGTATACCGCAGCCCAAGAGCCCTGATGTAATTCGTAACCGTGACCCTCTTGCGCCTAGAACACGGAACTGTGTTCCAAACACTCCCGCACATGAGGGCGGTGGATTCCCAAGGTCCACCGCCCCCTTCCTTTTGGGCTGAACCGCAAATTTTCGCAAATGGACGCAAATTTGAATGGCGATGCTGCGGGGAGCACGATAAGGCCGCCCCAATCAAATATGCCAGCGACTTGGACCGGAACCGCCACTGAGCGCTCGTGCGCGTATCGGCCAGCGGGAGCACGGACATTCCTGTCCGTGATTTTCGTGCGACTCCGTCGCACGATACGCGGGTAAGAAAACCCGCGCTCCCGTTTGGCAACTGTTTTGATGGAAAAACTCAAAGCCTCTGAGCGGAGTAATGCACGTGATACCGACCCAACGAATTCCGACCCATCCCGGCGTCATTCTGCAGAAAGAATTTCTTGAGCCGCTGGAATTAACGCAGCGGGCGCTGGCCACCCATTTGAAGATCCCTGTCCAGCGGGTTAATGAAATCATCAAAGGCAAACGGGGCATCTCCCCCGACACCGCCTGGCTACTTGCCGATGCCTTTGGGACTTCCCCTGAATTCTGGAGCAATCTGCAGACGGTTCACGATCTGAGTTTGCACCGACCGAAGACGCACCTGGGTCCGCTCGTGCCTGTTGAGTCCTGATCGCCAAGACCTACGGAAAGGCGAGCGTGACCTGCGCTTCAGTGTCTGGCTCCAGCGTCACTATAGTCGACGCTGTTCGAGTTCCCTCGGGAAATGCGTCAGGCGATGGCTCGGCAGATGCTGGGAATGTTAGTGAGAATACCGTATACATACCAGGTTCCAGATATTCGAATTGGCAACTATCATCTGAGTTTACCTGTTCAGTGATAGCACTACCGACTACATCCCAGCTACGGTACTCCAGAGGCGTCATGTCGGCAATCCCGCTGAGGTCAACCTCGCCCGGGAGCAGGTAGACTGTCGAAACCATGCCTTCGCCCGCCCCTTCCACGGCGACGGTCAGTGCGGCGGAATTTTCGGGGGGAGGGAACGTTATCGAAGTTAGATTTCCGGCTACAAGATCCAGCGCCCCTGTGAACACGCGGTCCGGCTTCCCATTGTTGAAATGGACCCTGAACGCAATCTTTCCCTTACCCCCAGGAAGGTCCAGAATGCGCAAGCCGGAGGGTGTGAGTGGCTGCATACCTTCGGCAATACGTTCTGGCCCCTGTGGGGTATCAACGGTGATCTCGTAAGACACCCTGAAGACGTCGGTCCCATCCAGATCGAGCACACAGTCCAATGTCGCGCCGTCCGAAAAGAACTGAAAATCCATGATGTTTCCACCCGGTTCGAGTTTGTAAGAAGTACGCTTTGTCCTTTTGCCCAAGGAGGCGGAAATCTCCACGGGACACGGCACCAGATTCTCAATGCGATAGCCCTGGGTGCCATCCGAATGTCCGTTGTGGTCACTGACAAATCCGTTACTATCTGTAGCGCGCAAATGCACAGAACCCCCAGCGGAAACGCCATCAAGATAGAATTGACCGGATAGCGTGGCGCTCGCTGATTTGGTCTCGAAGACGAAATCGAGCTTCGAGCTTTTCTTTGGCGTCACGTCAACGTAACTCCTTGCGTCACCCCGGTAGGAAATTCCCTCATCATCCGGCAGGGTGATATCAATGGTGTAGTTCCCATGAGGAAGCCCAGAGAAACGATAGGAGCCGTCCTCAGAAGTCGTACTCTGACGCGAAATCAAGTCGACATCACTGCGGTACATATTACGCGTTAGCGTCACATTCACGGGAAACAGTGGCTTTCCACTGGCTATCACCTTTCCTTGAATTTCGCCCCCCTCCGGCAGGCGTATAATCCAGTCCTCTCTATGCTCCAGCGGGACATGAACGAAGGGCTGGGCATCAGGAATTATATAGATTTCGGTCACATCTGGCTCCAACTCCGCCAACGTGAAATGACCGCCACTGTCCGTGCGCGTCAGCGGTTCGCGAATGTGGTCAACGGGTGTGGGGCGGTGAATCTGGATTCGTGCGCCCGCGACGGGATTGCCCGCGAAATCCAGCACGATTCCCTCCACCGGGGGATGCGAAGCCAAATTGATGGAAACCTCGGGACCATCCAGATCTTCCGGCAAGATGCTATGCGTCGCAGTCCCGATACCCGCAGCCTTTACGCTGAGCAAAGCACCGGGCTTCGAGCCGATGTAAATTGCTACACGCCCGTCCGGATAATCTCGCTCATCGCCCGTTCCGCCGCCATCGCCGTTAACCACGCTATACGAGAAACGAGTGACGGCTTGGCCCGTGGCCCCGTCTATCACCCGTATGCGAATTCGGTTCTCAAGCGTCGATGCCGCAGTCAGGACGAGAACCGTCTCTCCGGATCGCACATTCGGGGCCTCGATGATTTTCCATGCGTCGTTTTGTCCCGATATCCAATAGTGTCCCGGCCCATAATGATCAAAACTGAATTGACCATGACTATCAGTTTTTGTCCTCAACCAGTGAATCTCGGCCTTCTGCGTCTGACCAGGCACACTCGCTAATTCCATCGGCAAATCCGGCACACCATGTCCCGACTCATCCACTACCCTTCCCGCGATCCGGTCTGGCGCGCATACACACGTGAGCAACACACCCGTCACCTGTTCCCCGTCCCCCACTGTGACTTCTTCTGAGACGGTCCCGTAGGACACCCAGATATCATGATTGTTCTCGCTCGCTGTCAGGGTATATCGCCCCGGCGGGACCTTTTCAATGCAGAAATTACCGTTGTCGTCCACAACGGCACTCCCCCCTCCGGAATTCACGGTCGCGCGGGGTATGGGGCTCCCCAAGTGGTCCACCAGGGTGCCGGAGATACTCCCGTAGTGCTGGAGGCGGAGCGTTATACTTTGTGCGAACTCCGACGCTGTGTCGAAGCGCGCAGCTTCGCTTATGCGTCCCCCGGCGTCGTCGCGCGCTTGAATCGTGCCCACGGCGTGTCGGGGAAAGGCGGGAATCTCGAATACGCCTTTCACGGCCTCCACTTCCCGATGAACATAGGACTCCAGATAGCGCTGGCTCTCCGGTGTGTTCCAGTCGCTTCGGGAACTCCAGTCGTAGTCCGCCATGGCGCTCACGTATACCGTATCCTGGGTCGGCTGCCCACTCGCATCGATTACGATTCCCGTCAGGCCGCCGCCGTTGCCGGAATCAGCACCTGTTAGACTAGCCTGAACTTCGGGCAATTCGGCAGATTGCACAGAAACTGATTGAGCGGGTTGCGCAACAGCTTCGCCGACGTCAGGCATGGGGATCGGAGTGTCACGCTCTGCCAGGCCTTGGTCGGCGCGGTAAAAGGTATGAAACAGGAGAGATGAAAGCAACAGGGTGACCAGCCCCACAGCCGTTTTTGTGGTGAGCAATCCCACCAGCGACGCGACGACTCCCCCGCCCGCCACCACCACCCCGCCCGAGAGCGCAACCTTGCCCAGGGCCATCACCAGGGCTGCGGGCGCGGCCTCCACCATCTGCGTACCCAGCAGCGCGGTGAGGCTGCCCGTCGTGGCGGTAATGCCCTTCTTCGCCAGGTGTTCGCGGATGGCCTCTATCCCCCGCTTCACACGGGCGTTTACCGTCTGGCGCGATACGCCGGTGGTATCGGCGATTTCTCCCTGGCTTTTCGCTTCGAGGAAGTGGGCAATGATCACATGGCGGAGTTCATCGTCCAACGCGACGATGGCCTCGTCCACATGGGCGAGGGTGTCGTCCAATTCCATTTGGATGTGGTCCGGCTGGACGGCGTCGTAGGTTTGTTCGCGCTGGCGTCGGCGGACCTCGCCGCGGATGTGATTCTTCGCGCGGTTGACGGCGGCGGTGTGGAGCCAGGCTCCGAAGTTGCGCTCGGGAGGCTTGCGAGCCTGAGCGAGGGTCAAGAAGCACTCCTGGGCCACGTCCTCGGCTTCGGATGCATCACGGAGCACGCGGTGGGCGGCGGCAAAGACGAGGCCCGCATAGCGCTCGGCCAGCGCGCGAAAGGCTTCGGCGTCCCGCGATGCGCGCCAGCGGTGCAGTAGGATGAGGTCGGTAGCGTTGGTGATTTCCATGGTGTCGTTCCTGCCGGGGTCAGTTTACGACATGGACACCGCCGGGGGGAATGCTGTCAAGGGGTAGTGCGCGATTCTTCGCATTGGGGACCGTTGCGGAGGATCTCGGACATTCCTGTCCGAGGCAAAGCGCGCCTCGGTCACCGAAGCCCACCAGTGCGTGTCGCGCCACTACAACGTAAACAACGTCATTCCCACGAAAGTGGGAATCCAGTACACAGGCGAAGTGCACTTCTCAAATTCTCTGGATCCCCACTTTCGTAGGGATGACGAGACCCCCGATTTCTTCACGGGATCGCCGTGCCGATAAATCGCTGAAGTAGGCTTTGCCTCGGACAGGAATGTCCAAGATCCTTTGCTTCACGAAACCTGGATTGCCTTATTCGGGCCCAGTCTTGCCGATTGAAGTGTGCGGAGTGCGCGGCAGGAAGGCCAGGCCCACGAGGAATGCGGCGGCGAAGGTCAGGGGGAATTGGTAGCGGCAGGCCTGGGAGATGGCGGCGAGGGCGATGGTTCCCGTGTTGAGGAGGAAAGGCAGATAAAGGATGCTCCAGGCGAGATTGCGCTGCCGGACGCAGAGCACAACGCAGGCGATGAGGATGATGTAGAGCGGCAGGGCCGGTCTCCAGAAGAGCCAGTTCAGCCCGGGTCTGGCGGTCGCGGCGAGGAGTGCGCGCAGTTGATCGGGGATCTCCAGAAAAAGCTGGGTGTTCCAGAGCCCCAGATCGTTGCGGGTGATGCCGAGAAAATAGGTTTCCATATCCACGTCGGTCTGCCACGGCACATAGAGGAATTCGCCCCGCTCGACGAGATACATGGCGGCATTGAGGAAATTTCGAGCCACGAGGGATTTGTAGATCGTCAAATAGTCGGCTCCGTGTTCCCTGGCCCATGCTCGGTGGTAGTGCTCTTCATAAGGCTGCATGACGGAGGCTACGCGTCGGGGATCGTAGGCCCAGCGGTCTTCCAGGTCTCGCACCTTGCCGAGAAACTCGTAGTCTTCCGAGCGGAGGGGCACATCGCGATCAAGGAGTATGGCTAAATGGCAGGTGGTCAGATCGTGCAGTCCCCCATCCCCCGCTTCGATGGTGATTTGGGGATAGATCACGTGTCTCACGCCCAGGAAGACCACGAGGAATCCCGCGCACAGGACGAGCCCGGCGCGCCATTGCCGGGGAAAGAAGAGGAAGATCATCGGCAGGAGGGCGGCGGCCACCAGGGGGCCGTTGTGTCGAAATACGGCGGCCGCGCCGAGGCAGAGTCCGGCGGCCCCCCAACGAAAAGCCACGGGACGATTGATCTGAAGGAGAGACCACGCCAGGAGTACGACCATGGCCAGTAGCGCGATGGCGTAGGGCGTGTCCTTCATGAGGGAGATCAGGGTCGTGTTGTTGCGCGGCGAGAGCACGGTGATGGTGTAAAGCGTGATGAAGACTGCGCGGTGGACGCCCGCTTTCCACAGGAGTGTGAAGGCGGCACCGATGACGACGGAAGCGGTCAGCACCTGGAAGAATGCGGTAGTGGCCGGGGAGTCCCACAGGAAAGTGCCGAGCCACATGCACAGGGCGTAAATCGGGGGATGGATGGGCGTGAACTTGAACGTTTGAATCTCCGCCCACTGGGTGAGGGAGTCGGCGTTCATCGTACCGGGATAGAAGATGAGGAGGAAGAAAGTCCACACAAAAAAGGCGGGCAGGCAGAAGCCGAGGAAGACCTTCAGTGGAAAGTAGCCCTCGAAGCGGTTCTCCCAGCTCGTGCTCCAGAGGGCAGTCAGGGCGCTGCGAATCAATTTCGCGATCATAAGCAAGGCGAGCAGTCCGGCGAAGAGCCCAGCCCATATCAGCGTCAGCGTAAGGAGAAACGCGCTGCCCAGTACAAAGGCGGCGGGCAAGGGAAAGCGGCCCTCGCTCCAGTCGGGCTTCCAATGCTCCGTGTTAATTGCCGTCGGAGGCTTGGCGGGGCGCTCTCCCGCGTAGTACAGCCGGGGGATGACGCTGTTCACGTAGAGCCGATGCACGGTCGGCTTTTCGATACCCGAGACGAAGATTTCGAGATCGTCCAGGTGCTTGCGCGGTACCGCGCCGGTGTAGCGATAGCGACGCCCATCCGTGTGAATGGGGTAGCTCAGTTTGCCCCGTTGCGGCGTCTGCAGCGACACCAGCTCGGGCGCTTCACTCCCAGAAAGAATCTCCACCGCTTCCGATACGGGATCGGTTTCGAATTTGAGAAAGGGGCTTGCGCCAAGGGTCCAACCTTCAAGTTCCAGGGTGGCGGGACGTTCTGATCCATGCAGTATGAAATAGCTACTGGCGCGCCCCCAGAGGGCGGCATCGGAGAAGGTCGCCTGGTCAATCGTGGCCATGACGACCATTTGGTATCCGCCATCGCCCCCTTCACCGCCGGGCGGGGCCGTGATGCGGACCTTGTAGTGGTGGGGCGACCACCCATCGGCAAGTTGCTCGAAGGGCGATTCACCACCGGGCCATTTTGCAGCCACATCTTCAGCGGACCCATCGAGGTCAAGGCTGACCTCCACGGGCAGCGACTGTAGAACGTTCGTAAGCGCAAGTGCGGCCAACAGGGTCAGGCACGCGAGGATCAGCCAGCGCGAGGCAGATTGCATGCTTCGATAGATCACTTTCGGGGCATTTCCTCTTCTACGCGCTACGCGGCATCCCAGGGCCTAGCCATGCTGGGGCTGTTCCTTCTCCTGCGGTGGCGACCGCGGAGCCCCCAGTATGCCACGAGTACGATAGCGTGAACGAGGTTGATGGTCACCAGCGCGGCGACGGCGAAGAGCCTGCTGGAGAGGGCATAGTGGGTTGCCTCCAGCGTTCCCACGCCGTAGAGGTGAAGCATGCCGACCCATCCCCACTCCACGACGCCCAGGGCACCCGGTAGAAAGGCAAATATGAGCGAGAAGGTCACGCCGCAGTTGGCAAAGAGGACCACCGGCCAGGAAAGGTCCAGGTGGAGGGTCCAACCCACCAGCCATGCGCGGAAGACAAGATTGGCAACGCGCACGGATGAGAACGCGAAGAGCGTGAAGAGCACTGGGCGTCCGGTAAGGGGCGAACCCTCGTGGAGTGCGCGGGCGAGCCCAGTAAACTTCCAGGAGCGGGGCAGCAACAGCAGGGGGCGGAGCATGGTCAGAATAAACTGCTCACCGAAAAGCGCCAGGACCACCCCGGTCGTGCCGACGGCCCCCAGACAGAGCCATCCGCCTGCTTCAACGGGCACGACGTGCAGAGCCGCGAGCAGGATGGGTACCACCATCGTGGCGGGAAGCAGCAAATCGAAGAATTGATCGTACACCACGGCTCCCGCACCACGCCTCAGGGGGACATTGCCATGTATCCGCAGGGCCAGACTCCGCCCCGCAAGCATGGCCACCTGAAGGGGCAATACCTGGCCCAGCAGACCAATCAGCGCGGAATAGAAATAGTACCCTGCGCCCAGTTCGACGCCATGGCTGGTCAGGCGTGTGACGTAGCGCCACTTGATTCCCGTGATCCAGCAATGAAACAGCGTCGTCGCAAGAATCCCGGCAAGTCCAGCCCACCGGGCTCCGGTCAGGGCTTCCCGGAAATCGGCGACCTTGAAAGGCAGCGTACGGAAAAGTAGTACCAGTAGGAGAGCGCTCAGCAGACTGCCAGCGAGGACCAGAAGCGCCGCACGCGAAATGCCAGGACGATCAGGCATACCAGGACTTGGGCAGGGGGCGTTCGAGGAGGGTTTCGAGGCGGGTGTGATCGCGACGAAGCCGGGCAATCAACTCCGGTGAGGGGACTTCGGCCAGGCCTTCGGTGGGGGCTTTATACAGCAATCGGTTTAAAAGCCGGCTGTCCTTAATGCGACCGACGAGGTTGGAAAGCCCCAGGCGGCGCAGGAGCAACGCCACGCGGTAGGCAAAGAGGGCGAGCGATTCGGCCCGAGCGTCCCGTGCGGGGTTGATCCGCTCATGGAGATTAGGCGGAACAAAAGCGTCATCAACACCGAGAAATTGGTAGATTGTGCGCATGAACATTTCCGGGTCCTTCACCATATCCTCGAAGAATACCACCAGAACCCGATCGCGGCCAAAGTGGTCAATGTAGCGCTGGAGGTGATGATAGTACTCAAACTGGGTGGCGATCTCTTCCTGGGCCGCATAGGTTGCCAGTGAAACACCGCTGCGCAGGGCCGTGGTCCGGTTATAGACATAGCCTGAGATGAGTCGCGAAACGGGCTCGCGCAGGCAGCATATCAGGCGCACCTCGGGCAGGGCTTCCCCGATTCGCGTAAGCGCCTTTTCGGAGAAATAGTAGTCATGGGAAAGTTCTCCGACGGCCTTTGCCGCGCGGGCATGTTTGAAATGTGAAAAATACCATTCCAAACCCTTCTCATAGTAACGATCAAAGAAGTAAACATCTTTTGCGGGGGGAACGAAGATCTCCGGGTGTTGGCGGAGCATTTCAAAAAGCCAGGTGGAGCCGGCGCGAGCAATACCAATATAGAGAAAATCCGGCTTTGTCACGGTTAACTTGCCCTCCATGTTCCCCGCTGTATCCATTCTCAGGTTGGGGCCTCCCCCGCGCTTCTTCGCTCCACGGCCCCTGCAGTATTCGTGCTTGTAGTGGGTGCGCCTCCATCGAATTTTCTTAGACGCTGCCGACGCTGTTTTGGTTTCCTCCAATCCTTTGAACTCGCTGACGTCAACGGGTTCGATGATTGCTTCGCTGTCGAGATCCGACATGGGAAACCGGTGCATGGAGTACTGCCTTTCAGAGGTCACTACATTCTGTATTCACGGGGATAATATTTCCCCGGCATTGCGGCAGACTACTTCCGCAGATTACAAAAACTTAATCCTGGCGGCGCTACGCCATGGACGAAGCATGAGGATTCGCTTTTGCTGCTGAGCAGCGGTTTCGGCCTGGAGAGGACTGGGCACGAAGACAAGCCCGGCGGCAGCGGGTATACAGCGCGCCAAGGCGAATGGCGCAATCAGATGTTCCGCCCATCGCCCAACCAGGCAGACACTAGCGACAAAGTACCCG
>JBHEKR010000115.1:0-3618 GCA_041859365.1 Candidatus Hydrogenedentales bacterium | reverse complement strand
CGATTCCGCGGATGATTTCGTTCATGTCGGCGATGGGGTGGTCATCTATACGACCTACACCGGCGAGAAAAACCTCTATCTTTCAAAGGACTATGGGCAGACCTGGGAAAACATTGGGCCGGTGCCTTCGGGGGTAGAGTGGGACACGTGGGACCACGCGGTGCCCGTGCGCTGTGGCAACAAGGTGGTCGCGGCAGGGGGGACGTCGACCGGACGCATCGTGACATGGCGATAAGGCAGCGCCCCATCGAAAAGGTGATCAGCGCGTGGCGTTATCCGGGGTCGGCGCCTTCGCAATGGAGTACCACAGGTCGCCCAGCTTGACGATAACCGGCTCGTCTCTGTCGCACAATGTGTTGAGGTCGGTGTGCCGGTCCAAGAGGCCGTTCCATTCCGGCGACGGGATAGAGACCTTCGCGACCGTTTCCCCGGCATAGCCCGCCTGACGCCAGGTTCCGTCGACCAGGGTGAACTCAATGTCGTTCCAGCGCAGTACATTCATGCGCGCGGGGGAAGCCGGCGGAGCCGCCGCCGGAATGGCCGAATCGGCGACTTCGGCTGAGGCGGACTCGGTCGCTTGGCTGCGCATGGCCGACCGACTGACGACACGCTCTTCTTTATCCTGATTGGCGACGCCCAGGGCTGGCTGGTCCGATTCTGCGGGTGCGGACTTCAGCGCGACCGTATCGCTGCCCGTGCATCGCGCTGTTTCCGGTGCCGGGGACTCGACCGGAGCGACCTCGGGCATGGCCCTACCGCCGAAGCCACCGCCACCCGTGTCAGGTGCTGAAGCCTCTTTGGCCTTGACGTCACCATTCAAGCCAGCGTCTGATTCGACCGCAGCCGCGGACGCGATCCCGTCGAGCGCGGGGCCGGTTCCGGATGCATCCAAGCTTTCCTGCACGGGGGCGGGCGCAGCTTCAACCGACTTGGCGGCACTTTCCTGCATCATTACGTCCGAGGCAGCTCCCTCAGCGGGCGCCTGGAACATCAGAGCCTGGGGCGCATCCGCAGCCGGCGGCGCTTCCGGCGCGGAAGCCCGATCAGCGGGGGAACTCAGGGCGAGCTCTGAAGTAGCGGACTGCTTCAGGGCCGCCCGGGACTGCCAGAAGCTAAGCCCCGCCACCAGGATGAAACCAGCGGCGGCGGCCAGGCCCCAGCGCTGCCAGGCAAAGGCGCGTTTGCGCCCGATGGGCGCGATGGCCGCATGGAAGCGCGCCTCGAAATCTTCGGGGGCCTTTACGGGATGGTGATAGCGGTAGGCGTCGGAAACAACCTTGTAACCGTGAAGCTCCCGGAGGCACTCGGAGCAGTCCGAAAGATGCTCCTCCACCAATTCCCGATCTTCCGGGTTCAGCTCATTGTCGAGCAGGGCGGAGAACTCATTCCGTATGTGGTCGCATTCCAGGGGCATGGTCGGTGCTTAACTTCGGGGCAATCCCGTTTCGATTCCTGTTACAACAATCCGCGACGTGAGAGACATTCCTTGAGCAGCTTTCGGGCTTGATTCAGCCGCGATTTCACGGTGCCTTCCGGGCAGTCGGAGGACGCGGCGATATCGGTATAACTCAAATTGTCGAAAGTCCGGAGCACAAAGGCCATCCGGTAGGTCTCCGGCAATCCATCCAGGCAGAGGCGCAGGCCCTCGTCCAGTTCGCGCTTCTGAGCCAGGTGGCTCGGGGTCACATGGCTTGACGTGGCCTGCTGGGCCACGCCGGGCGACTCCTCCGCCAGCGCCTCATAGGACACGCCCATATTCCGACCCTTGCGGCTCCGGTCGCGCAGCCGATTCCGGCACACGTTCGCGGCAATACTGTAGAGCCACGTGTAGACCTGGGCATGGCCCTGATACGTGTCCAGATTCCGGTAAGCCCGTACAAAAACCTCCAAGGCGGCGTCCAGACTGTCCTCGCGATGGCCGAGATACCGGTAGACCACGTTGTACACCCGATCCTTGTACCGGCGCAGCAACTCATCGAAAGCCTTTTCTTCGCCCTTTAGGCAGGCTTCCACAAGTTCCGCATCGGAAGATTTGCGGGTTTCTTCGAGTAATTCCACGAGCGCTTTCGCTCCACCAGCTACAGACTTAGACACCAGATCAGGGAGTGGGTTCGGACTTCCCTATTGTAACCGGAAACGGACGATAGTTGATAGTTGACAATTGACAGTTGACAGTTGACAGTTGACAGCGGGGGCTGACCCGCTGGCCAGTTCAATCCGTCCAATCGGTCGTATCCGTCCTATTTCTTCTTTCGCTATCAACTATCAACTATCCACTATCAACTAATTTACGCTATGCTATGCGCTTCAAACCTTCTGGAGACTTTGCATGCCCCCGATTGACAACGCTCTGGCCCATGCCCGTGCCCATAAAGACCGCCACCTGGCGGAGTATCGCGAACTCATTTCCATCCCCAGCATCTCCACGCTGAAAGAGAACAAGGCCGATGTGCTCCGGGCTGCCCATTGGCTGGCGGAGCAGCTCAAGCAACTGAAAATGGAGCGGGTGGAGATCATGCTTACTCCGGGCCACCCCATCATCTACGGTGAGTGGCTCAAGGCCCCCGGCAAGCCGACGATCCTGGTCTATGGCCACTATGACGTGCAGCCCGTCGACCCGCTCAACGAGTGGGAGTCGGACCCCTTCGGCGCCGAGATCCGGGGCGACTTTATCTATGCGCGGGGCGCTTCGGACATGAAGGGGCAGATCTTCGCCCAGCTCAAGGCCATGGAAAGCATCCTCGCCGATGGCCACTATCCCGTCAACATCAAATATCTGCTGGAGGGCGAGGAAGAAATCGGCTCGCCCAGCCTGCCCGCCTTCATCGATGAGCACAAAGACCTGCTGCGCTGCGACGCGGTGCTGAACTGCGACGCGGGGATCCACGACAAGGACACGCCCGCGATCATGTATTCGCTGCGCGGCCTGGCCTATTTCGAGCTGGAAATCCGCACGGCGAAGAAAGACCTCCACAGCGGCATGTTCGGCGGCTCGGTCCGCAATCCCCTCCACGTGCTGGCCGATGTGATCTCCGCGATGCACGACGACAAGGGGCACGTAACCCTGCCCGGATTTTATGAAAAGGTTCGTCCGCTGGACGACGAAGAACGGGAACTGCTCAAGCAGGTGCCCTACTCCGATGCCGACTGGACCGAGATGGCGGGCACCCAGATGTGCTTCGGCGAAGAGGGCTACACGACCGTTGAGCGCATAGGCGCGCGGCCTACGCTCGAAATCAACGGCGTATGGGGCGGCTTCACGGGCGAGGGTGCGAAAACCGTGCTGCCCGCGCGCGCCAACGCCAAGATCAGCACGCGCCTCGTGGCCGATCAGGATCCGGAAGCTGTCGAAGGGCAGTTGCGCGCCTTCCTGACGGAACACCTCCCGGCCGATGTGTCCTGGTCGCTCCACAAACACTCTGCGGGTCCCGGCTCCACGATGGATCGCAAATCCATCTATATGGCGTCGGCAGGCGATGCACTGAAGACGGTCTTCGGTCGCCCGCCCGTCTTCAAGCGCGAAGGCGGCAGCGTACCCATCGTGGGCCTGCTCCAGAAGAAGCTCGGCGTCGATTCGGTCATGCTCGGCTTCGCCCTGCCCGACGACGGCATCCACGG
>JBHEKR010000098.1:0-4095 GCA_041859365.1 Candidatus Hydrogenedentales bacterium | reverse complement strand
CCAGAGAACACCGGGATTCGATTGCTGGATCTGGCTCAGCCCACCCGGCCGGAGCGGTTGGTTCCAGTGACGGTGAAGGCGTGGTCGGTCTGCGCCTTAGCACCGGACGCCAGGCGCGTGGCTTTCCTGGAATTCACCGAGGGCGACGGGCCTTCGACACTCACCGTGCAGCCGCTGCTCGCGGCGGCACCGGCCCGCGTGCTTGCGGCAAACGTGCTCTCGCTCGCACCGCAAGCCTTTGCCGCAGACGGACGGCGGCTGGTGGCGGGCGTCCAGGGTGAGATGGGAAGTCATGCCCACGTCATCGATACGGAATCGATCAGCCCGCCGCAGGATCTCGGCCCGGGCAGTGCGCCGCTGTGGGTGCCTGGGCACGAAGCGGTACTTGCCCTTGCCCCGGACTATGCGGGCCGCACACAGGTATGGCGCCTTTCCATGGGGAGCGAAGTGACGCGCGAACAGCTGAGCTACGTGGGCGCGGGGGTGGGGGATACGCTGGTGGTGAATGGCGACGGTCGCTATGCGCTGAGCACGAGCCCGGGGGACACCCGCGTGGCAGTCGTGGCGCTGTAGCAACACCAAACCAAACTGAAACAGAACAGGCGGCTAGCCCAGGGAAACCTGAACTAGCCGCCTGCATCTTTTTAATCAGGGCGCGACGGGGGCTGGCCCCGGACAGAAGCCATCTTCGCCGCTTTCACAAGGATGGAACGCGCGGCCAATCGAGTTGTAGAACTGAATGACCCGGAGCAATTCGGATAGCGATATCGTCCAGTTTTGCGGGTTGTAGTCCGCGCTGTGCGACGGGCAAGTCGTGTCGCCTGTGCCCGGTGCGTAGCCATCTTCGCCATTCTCGTCGCAGTGGAACAGGTCCAGGTTGTAGAGCTGGATGACGCGCAGGAGTTCGGACAAGGAGATGGCGGAATCGCCATTGAGATCCGCCGCGTGTCCAATGAGCACCTGTACCTCGGGGAGGATCTGACCGCGAATGTCGCCCGTCGGGAAGGTCGAGGAGGTGAATAGGAGGTAGGTGTTTCCTGCCAGGATCTTGGAGGCTTGCACTTGGTCCACGGGGAACTCTATTTCGATCAAGAATTCCACCGTGTTGAGGTTCACGAGCACCTCACCGTTGTTCCCCAGCGCGCCCTCATTCAGGGTAAAGGCAAGGGCTGTCTCCCCCTGCATCACACTACCGACGGTGTGAGAGACTGAGATCGAGACGATAGCGCCGTCTTCTTGCGAATCGCCCGCGGGTCGCAGTTCGCCGGTGCCGACACAGAAATTCGGGCTATTCGTCGGCGGGACGACTTCTTCGGCAAACATATTGATGTCGAAGGTGGCCCGGTACTCCGGGATCGGAATCAGGTTGACGATCACGGAAGCGGTTTCCGAGGTGGCCTCGTCGGTTAGGGCATCGTTGACTACGAGGACATAGTCGCCGGCCTCTGCTGCATCGGCCCCGCCAAGGTTCAATGTGGATTCTGTATCGCCGGTAGGTTCGCCGTTTAGGCGCCATTCATAGGTCAGCGGGGGCTTGCCGCCACTGGCGCTGCCGGACAGGACCAGCAGATCGCCCGTGGTCAGAGTCTGTGAAACGGGGGAACCGGTGATGGCAAGGTGTTCATACACGCCCAGCTCCGCTACGGCGGTTGTGGCATTGAAGCCAGCGAGAAACGCGTCGGTCACGAAGCAGGTAATCGCACCGGCATCGTCCAGGGTCAGGGGATCGAGGGTGAGCGTGGTGGCTTGCGCGCCGGGGATGGGTTCGCCATCACGACGCCATTGATAATTGAAGGTTCCGCTCCCGCCCGTGGCGGCCACGGAAAATGCGATGGCGTCGCCGACGTAGCGCTCGCCCCCCAAGGGTTGCTCGGTAATGGTGACGGGCTCTGGCTCAATGACTTCCAGCGTAACCGCATTGCTGATCTTGGGCGTAAGGTCTTCAATGGCATCGCTCACGACACAGCGGTACGAGCCTTCATCAGCGGAGGAAACCGCGGCAAAGTCCAGATTGGGACTGTTGGGCACGCCGAAGAGTGGCTCTTCATCCCGCTGCCATTCATAGATGTAGATGCCCGAGCCCCCGGACACCGCGATGTTGAATGAGTGTGGGTCGCCGAGTGGCACGATGGCGCTCTGGGGCTGTTGGTTGATGACGATGGGTTGCGCGACCACCTGGACATTGGCCGTGCCCGAGGTGATGGGCGCCACCGTGGGGGAGGCGTCGGTAATGACGCAATCGTAGATGCCGGAATTGCTGAGGGCAATAGGGTTGAAGGGCAAGGTGCGATTCACCGCACCGTCGACCTCCACGCCGCCCTTGCGCCATTGATAGGTGTAGTTTCCGGAGCCACCGGTCACCGTGACGGACAGGGTGAAGTTCGCTCCAGCCGTGACCTCACCCCCTTGGGGTTGCGCGGAGATCTGGAGGATGGGCAGTACGGCCTGTACCGTAAGTGTCACGGGACCTGAGGATTTTATGTCCGCGCCGCCGTTGGACGTAACGGTGACAGAGTATTGACCGGCATCGTCCGAATCCAGATTGGTCAGGGACAGGGTCCGCGAAGTCTGGCCATCGATGACGACGTTGTTCTTCTTCCATTCGAAGACGTAGGGGCCGGGGGTGCCGCCCTGAACGCCGAGGGTAAAGGTGTAGTTGTCGCCCACGGCGCGCGTCACATTCTGCAAAGGGGTGGCGATAAACAGCGGCACGAAGGTGACGGTCATCGGACGGATTGGGGTGAACAAGGTATCCACGCCGTCGTCGATGATGCAGAAGTAGTTGCCCGCATCGGAGGTGCGCAGGAAGTCGATCGTGTAGGTATTGGAGACCAGTAAGAGTGTGGAGTTGCCGGGCACGCCCTTGTGCCATGCGTAGGTGTAGTTTCCGGAGCCGCCCGCGGCCGTGACGGCGAAGACCATGGTGATACCGGTGACACGGTTGCCGCCGCCGCTCAGGGTGACAATGCGCAGCGGCGGATTCAGGCAGCAGGCGCTCAACCACTCCTCACGGGTTTTCTGAGAGGGCTCGGTATACTCGACCAGATTGGTCAGCAAGTCGGTGTCCAAGTCGCCTTCGGCGCCCAGGTAATTGGGCTCATCGCCGGCATCGCCGAAGGTGGCGAAGGCCGCTGCCGTGAAGTTAATCTGATTCTGGACGCTGCCGATAGAGTCTTCTTCCGGCGTTCCGGTCAACACTTTCACGATGACCTGATCGGCCAGCGCATTGATGTAGGCGATGGTCGTGTTGTCGGCGATGGTCATAATGCCCGCGAGCAGATTCTGCATCGCCGTGCCCAGGGCCGCGTTGGTGTCTCCCAACTGATCGATGAGATCGACTGTGCCCTGCGAGCCCACCGTGACGGTCAGCTCCGCCTGGACGGCGGCCTTGTTGGCGGCGAAACCGGCCTGAATCTCGGAGACCACACTCGGCAGGATGCAGTCAGTGGTCGTGCGTCCGGCCAATACGGCCGAGAGCATGCCCAACTGATCCTCCTCGAGGATATCGTTGTTGTCGCCATCGACCCCGCGCACGGTGAAACCGCTGCCGAGGAAATCGGAGACGAGGATGAGGGCGGAATCGAAGTCCACCTGAACCTGCTGGGCCGCCGCGCAGGAGGTCCAGAACATGGTGCCCACGGCCAACAATACAGCGGATGAGTAACGTCGTATCAAGACTTCAATCCTTCTCTGGCCGGGCGGCTGCTCCGGGTACCCCATTACAAATGCAGGCACGATGGGAGTATCCCACCCAAGTTCATGCAGCCCAAGCATTTTGCCCGCCTAAATGGTACCGGGTGGGGGGGCGTTAGTCAAGACGTTCGGCGCGCATCCGCGCGAGACTTTCACAGTTATCGCGCAGAAATGCGACGCCTTGGTCCTGGACGATGCCCGTCAAAGCGTGCCCCCGGCATGGCTTAGCCGACCGGTTCCGTGCGCCAAACCGGCGCATCGGGGGTCTTCAGCTCGCAGGGCAAGAAGCGATTCTTGTAGTTCATAGCCCGGCAACCGGCGATGTAGTAGCCCAGGTAGTAGTACCGGAGTCCCCATTCCTGTGCGAGCGCAATCTCCAGCAGGGCCGAGTAGGTGCCCAGC
>JBHEKR010000009.1:0-7707 GCA_041859365.1 Candidatus Hydrogenedentales bacterium | reverse complement strand
TGCACTGAAGACGGTCTTCGGTCGCCCGCCCGTCTTCAAGCGCGAAGGCGGCAGCGTACCCATCGTGGGCCTGCTCCAGAAGAAGCTCGGCGTCGATTCGGTCATGCTCGGCTTCGCCCTGCCCGACGACGGCATCCACGGACCGAATGAGAAACAGTATCTGCCGAATTTCTTTCGCGGAATTGAGACGTATATTCACTACCTGTATCTGCTTGGGAAATAGCCGCGCTCAGTACGCATGCGATTCTTACTTACAGGGACTGCAGCGACAACAGGGACGACAGAAATCTCTTTTTTGCTGTCGTTCCTGTTGTCGCTGCTGTCCCTGTGACCTCAAGAAGCCGCTCGAATCAACATGGAATGCCAGAGTATCGAATGACTCCGGCGGTCCAGTTTTGGATACCCATTATGAATGAACCCACCACCCCATCCACCCACGACACCTTTCGCGTCACGGGCATGACCTGCGCGGGTTGTGTGCGCCGCGTGGAGACGACCCTTGCCGCGCTCGATGGCGTCAATACCGCCACCGTCAACCTCATGACCGAAGAGGCTGTGGTGACTTACGACCCCGCGCAACTCACGCCCGAGACCATCGAGCACGCCGTCGCGGGTCTGGGCTTTGAAGCGAAGCGCAAAGACCCCGGCAACGACGACTACACCATCGATGTGGCCCTCGACAACATGCACGCCGCTTGGAAGCGCTTTCTTCTCGCCTGGGCGCTCACGGGGCCGGTTGCGGTGCTCATGCTGCTCCACATGACCGGACTCTGGCACCTCCACAATGGTGCCTGGCTCGAGCTGCTCCTGGCCGCTCCGGTCCTGGTCATTGCGGGCGCGGAGACTTTCAAAAAAGGCTTCCGCACGTTCTGGGCGAAATCCCCCAACATGGACGCCCTCATCGCCATCGGCACGCTGGCCGCCTGGAGCACGGGACTGATGCAGCTCCTCGGGATGGAGGTGGAAAGCTTCGCGGCGGTCTCGGCCATGATCATGGCCTTCCACCTGACCGGACGCTACCTCGAAGCCCGCGCGCGCGGCAAGGCCTCCGAAGCCATCCGCAAGCTCCTCGAACTCGGCGCGAAGACGGCCCGCGTGCGGCGCAACGGCGAAGTCCTCGACCTGCCTATCGAGGAAGTGCGCGTCGGCGACATCCTCATCATCAAGCCCGGCGAGAAAATCCCCACTGACGGCGTCGTCACCGAAGGCCGCAGCGCCGTGGACGAATCCATGGCGACCGGCGAGCCGATTCCCTCGGACAAAGCGCCGGGCGACGCGGTCATCGGCGCAACCGTCAACACCACGGGGGCGCTGGAGATCCGCGCCACGCGCATCGGCGGCGACACCTTCCTCGCACAGGTGGCGAAGCTCGTGCAGGAGGCCCAGGCTTCCAAACCGGCCATCCAGGGCTTCGCCGATCAGATGACCACCATCTTCGTGCCGCTCGTGCTCGGGGTCGCCCTGCTCACGGCCGTATTCTGGTTGACCGTGCCCGGCATGATGGAAAGCCTCAGCGGCTGGGCCGCGCCCTGGCTACCCTGGTCGCCCGCCGAGGGCGCGTCGCACCTGAGCATGGCCATCTTCTCCGCCGTGGCCGTACTGGTCATCTCGTGTCCCTGCGCCATGGGCCTGGCCACGCCCACCGCCATCATGGTGGGCACGGGCATCGCTGCACAGCGCGGTCTCCTCATCCGCGAAGGTGCCGCCATCCAGCGGCTGAAGGAGATCACCATCCTCGCGCTGGACAAGACCGGCACCATCACCCACGGTCGCCCGAAAGTCACGGAAATCGTGGCAATCGAGGGGACTGACGCCAAAGCCCTGCTCACGTGGGCGGCGGCAGTTTCTCTGTTTTCGGAGCATCCCCTCTCTCACGCCATCCTGGAAAAAGCCAAGCAGGATCGCTGTGATCTCCTGCCCGCGGGCGATTTCGACGCGGTACCCGGCAAGGGCGCGCGGGCGCTGGTGGATGGTGCCATGGTGCTCGTGGGCAAGCCGGATTTCCTGCGCGAAGAGGGTGTGAACATCAAGCCCATCGAGCATACGCTCTACCGCATGCAACACGAAGCCAAGACCGTGGCCGCCGTGTCGCGCGGCGGCAGGGCCATCGGCGTCATCGGCATCGCCGACACCCTCAAGCCGGAGTCCGTGCGCGCCATCAAAATCCTCAAGCGCATGGGCATCAAGTGTGTCATGATCACCGGCGACAACCAGGCGACCGCCGAAGTGGTGGCGGCCCAGGTGGGCATCGAGCGGGTGATCGCCAACGTGCTGCCGCAGGACAAGGCCAAGGCGATCGAGAAACTCAAAAAGGAGACCATCGGCTCCGTGGGCATGGTGGGCGATGGCATCAACGACGCCGCCGCCCTCGCCGCCGCCGACGTGGGCATCGCCCTCGGCACCGGCACGGACATCGCCATTGAAGCGGGCGATGTGACCCTGATCCAGGGCGATCTCATGGCGCTCGTCACCGTGATCCAGCTCGGCAAAGCGACCTACAACAAGATCGTCCAGAACCTCTTCTGGGCCTTTGGCTACAACCTGCTCTTCGTGCCCTTGGCCATGGTGGGACTGCTGCACCCCATGATCGCCGAGGCCTGCATGGCCCTGAGTTCGTTGAATGTGATCGGGAATTCGCTTCGACTGAGGAAGTTTGACCCTGAGAAGTTGACGAAGGAAATTATGCGGATGTAACGTGATTGAGGATATCCCGCGCGTAACACCTCCAAGATGATTGCGATCATGTAACGTGCCACACGATCGCGAGGTACGAGCGTTCGTGTGCGCGGTAGTAAAGCGGCCGGTGTTCGTTTACGGTCAACTCAATTCAGCGTCTTGTTTCCGTGTTCCCCGACCGCTTATGACATAAGTAGTACAAAACGGCCCGTCCGGTGCACGCCGCTGCATCCGGTGATCGTCCCCACGGGCACACGAATGCCTTCTGCGTCGGCAATCGTGTGGCACGTCCGCGAATTACAGTCTCCAGAGTTGGAACAAAAGATTCTCCGCTTGGTTGCGAATCAGCAAGAGCGCAAAGAGGTCTCCCTCTTTGCGCTCTATGCGTCCTTTTGCGGTCAATTCACTAATTCACCACCACCTCCGCCTTCGCCAGGAAGGGGGCCAATTCATCCAGCAGGGCGTGCCTGGGCAGCAGACCCTTGAGCGTCTTTTTCGCTTCCCCGCCGTCGAAAATAATCAGCGTGGGAATGCTCTGAATGTTGAAGCGGGTGGTCAGCTCGGGATTCTCGTCGATATCGACTTTGACCACCGCGAGATTATCGGCCTGCTCCTCGGCCACGCCTTCCAGCGTCGGAGCCAGGGCCTTACACGGGCCGCACCAGTCGGCGTAGAAGTCGACGAGTACCGGCGTGCCCGCGTTATTGATCGTCAGGTCGAAGTTGCTGTTGTCGAGATGTTTCAAGGTTGCCATAATCGTTGCTCCTTTTCTCCGTGGTCGGTATCCGACCGCCAGTTTCCGTGCTCAATTCGTCGCGGCGGCGAAGAGCTCCACGCGCGGGAAGTCCACCTCCGTGCCCGCCAAGTTGTTCAAATAGTTCGTCAAGATGTTCAGGGTCACATTCGCCACGACCTCGACGATCTCACCATCGGTGAGGCCGGCGGCGCGGGCGGCGTCCAGCTCGGCGCGGGAGATGCGCCCCTGCTTCTTCACCACCGCGGTCACCAGAACCAGCACCGCATTCGCCTTCGGTTCCGATGACGATCCCTCCCGGCTCGCGAGTACTTCTTCTTCGGAAAGGCCGGCATGGGTGCCCAGATAGGTGTGGGCCGAGACGCAGTATTCGCATCGGTTCAGCTCCGCAACGCGGAGGGCGATTCGCTCGCGTGTCTGGGCGCCAAGCAGGCCGCCGGCCAGCGCGCCATTGGTGTCGAGGTAGCTTTTGAGCACGCCCGGTGCATTGGCCATCACCTTCATCAGGTTCGGCGTTACACCCAGCGCTTTCTGTACACCTTCGAGCAGTTCCTTTGCCGGGCCGGTGGCCGCTTCGCGTTCAATCAGGTTCAATCGTGCCATGGTTCAATCCTCCGTTTTTTCGATTCGGTTTGTTCGGCCGCCGCCCATGCGTCGTTCCGACGTATTCGGTTTCAGTGCACCTTCCGGGCGAGAAAGTCCCGCATCAGTCCGGCTATCGTTTCACCCTCCTCTTCCAGAGCGAAGTGCCCCGTGTCGAGAAGGTGAAATTCCACATTCTTCAAATCACGTTTGTAGGGCTGGGCGCCCGACTCGGGAAAGATGGGGTCATTCTTGCCCCACACAATCAGCGTGGGGGGCTGGTGCTCGCGCAGGTAGGACTGCCACACGGGGTAGAGCGGCGGATTGCTGCCGTAGGAGAGGAACATGGCCAGTTGAATCTCCTGGTTGCCCGGCCGGTCCAGCAGCGGCTGGTCCACGTTCCAGTTGTCCGGGCTGATCGCTTCCGGGTTCCGCGTACCGTGGGTGTACTGCCACTGGGTTGCCTCCAGCGTCAGGAATCCGCGAAGCGCATTCGCATTCGCAACGCTCTGTTCCTTCCAGTAGGCCCGCACAGGGATCCAGAAATCCTGGAGGCCCTCTTCATAGGCATTCCCGTTCTGGACAATGAGAGACTGGATCCTCTCGGGATGAGCTGTCGCCAGGCGATAGCCCACCGGCGCGCCATAGTCCATCACGTAAAGGCTGTAGGACTTCAGGCCAAGTGAATCCACAAACAAACCCATGACCCGCGCCACATTGTCGAAGGTGTACGTAAACTCGGACACGGACGGTGCCGAGCTGTTACCGTAGCCCGGATAGTCCGGCGCAACTACGTGGTAGCGATCCGATAGTGCGGGTATCAGGTTGCGGAACATATGGGACGAGGTGGGGAAGCCATGGAGCAGGAGCACCGTGGGCTTCGACGGGTCACCCGCCTCACGGTAGAAGATTTTCAGGCCTTCGATTTCCTTCATATGGTAGCGCGTCGGCTCCGATGCGGCCTCCGCCCGGATCGCGCCCATCGCCATCACCGCCACCGCCAGTATACGCTTCAATTTGCCCTTGGTCATGGCTCCGTTTCTCCTCTGATTTGATTTCTTGAAGTTTTCAAGCCGCGCTGGCGGCACTTGCCCTTCATTAAGGCCAGACCCGTGCCAAAGTAAGCGAATTCCCTAAGTGGTTTTATGGAAATGGTTTACGTGATTCAGCTCGTTGCAGAGAGCCTCCGAAATATCGTTTGTAACGAAAATTCGATTGCATGGATACGAAATTTCGTGTATTGTGGCGTTGTGAAACCACAGAGCCTCCAAAATATCGTGCTCTCCGTCTCCGGGGAGCATTCTGTCGAGCGTGTACTCGCCAACCTCGTCCGAGGGCTGGTGAAAGATGCCGATGCAGCCCTGGCGCGTATATGGCTGATCCAGCCGGGTGATATCTGCACGACCTGTCGCATGCGACCCGAGTGTCCCGCTCAGTCGCGCTGCCTTCACCTCGAGGCCAGCGACGGATCCAGCAGAACCAACACCGCTCTCCGATGGGACCGCACCCAGGGTGACTATCAGCGCTTTCCCATTGGCGTTCGCAAAGTGGGCCGAATCGCCGCGACGGGCGAACCCCTCCTGCTCAATGATCTGGCGACGAATCGCGATTGGGCCTTCGATCAGGATTGGATTCGAGAAGAGGGCATACGCGCCTTCGCCGGGCAGCCCCTGCTCTTTCGCGGCGAGGTGCTCGGCGTGCTGGCCGTCTTCGGGCGCGACGAGATGGAAGATCACTGCTTCGCCATCCTCCGCACCTTCGCTGATCAGGCCGCTGCGGCCATCGCCAACGCCCGCGCCTTCGAAGAGATCGACCGCCTTCGCGCGAAGCTGGAGCAGGAGAATGAATACCTGCGCGAGGAAGCGCGTGGCGGAGATTATGGCGACATCGTCGGGTCCAGCAGCGCACTGCGACGGCTCATGGAGCAGATCGAGCTCGTCGCGCGTACCGACGCCACCGTGCTTATCCAGGGCGAATCGGGCACGGGCAAGGAGCTTATCGCGCGCGCGATCCATGAAAAGAGCGCGCGGGCGTGCCGTCCCCTCGTGCGCGTGAACGGCGCCGCCGTACCGCGAGAGCTCTTCGAGAGCGAATTCTTCGGCCACCTGCGCGGTGCCTTCACCGGGGCCGCGCGGGATCGGGCCGGTCGCTTCGCCCTGGCCGATGGCGGCACACTTTTCCTCGACGAAGTGGGGGAGATCCCCATCGAATTGCAAAGCAAGCTATTGCGCGTCTTGCAGGAGGGCCAGTTCGAGCCCGTGGGCGATGATCGAACCCAGTCCGCCGACGTGCGCGTCATCGCCGCGACCAACCGCAGCCTGGCCAACGACAGCACCGCCACGCGCTTCCGTCCCGACCTCTACTACCGCCTCAGCGTGTTCCCCATCCACGTGCCGCCCCTGCGCGAACGGCGCGAGGACATCCCCGAACTCGCCCTCCACTTTCTCGCGTCGGCCAGCAAGCGCTTCGGCCTGCCGCCCGCCACGCTCAAGCAACGCCACGTCCAGCAGCTCCAGGCCTACGACTGGCCCGGCAACATCCGCGAGTTACAGAACGTCGTCGAGCGCGCGGTGATCACCTCCCAGGGCCGCGACCTCGAATTCGAACTTCACGTCACCGCTGCCGCACCCGCCATCGTCGCGCCCACCGATACGCAGCCCATCCTCACCGAGAAGGAAATGAAATCCTTCGAGCGAGACAACATAATACGCGCGCTCGAAGCCACGGATTGGAAAGTCGGCGGCGACGGTGGCGCCGCGAAGCTGCTGGGCATGAAACCAACCACGCTCGCCTCCCGGATGAAGGTGATGGGGATTGTGCGGGGGTGAGGAACCACTCGACGGCGGCATTGTCCATCCCGTGCACATGTGCTAATCTGTGAATGGTCGCGACGATGAAAAGCATCGGATGTGACCGATCTGGAGGCAATCATGAATGCGGCAAATTCTTCTATCGATGGCATAACCTTCGTGACGTCACCCGAGGGGCACCGATTTGAGCGGACCCAGTTGAGGGCCTTCGTAGTGGCCATGGCCCTTGGCGGTTTTTGCTGGTACGGGTATCCCGCGACTGGCGCGGAATGGGCTGAGATAGTATTTCAAACGATTATTTTTCTCGCCCCCTTTCTGGGGCTGAGTTATGCGCGCAATTTCGGGGAATGGGATTCGACCTTTCGCGTCGAGGGAGACCAGGTGCACCTGGCGAAGTGCGGACGCAGGCGCACGATTCCACTCGCGGATTTACGGCAGATTCGCGTGGCGCGCTCACACGATGGGCGCCATCGATTCGTTACCTTGCGGGCCCCTTACCTCGCCTACTATCGGGTGCTTGATCCCGAGCATGGCGACGCGCTGGAGGCGTGGGCGAAGGAGGAAGCTACGGGAATGGGTTTGGATGTCCGGATCCAGCGAAGCTGGTTTCTCAGTCTTGGGCGTCGTGGCACCTGGGTGTTGTATTGCGCGTTGGGAGTGGTGGGCGGGTTGATCGCCGGGGTGATGTATCCGAATTGATCGGGAGACACGGATGGATGTCGGGTAATTAGAATGCAGCCATCATGAATGATTCGCTCGCTGATTCGGGTGTCGCGAAAGAATTAAAGGAACGGGAGGCACGAAGATTATGAACACATCAGACTGCGCCGGGATCACCTTCACATCCTCCATGCGCGGGTGGCGCTATGATCGCCTGAAACAGAA
>JBHEKR010000578.1:0-8651 GCA_041859365.1 Candidatus Hydrogenedentales bacterium | reverse complement strand
GCAGAAAAAACGACGGGCCGCCCGGTTGGCTCAGTATCTGGCGAGGCTGGCTTCAACTCATGCTCCTACTTGATGGGTATCTAATCGCACTAGAACAGAAAACATGTGGGTAATGACAAGAGCGGAGCTTGGGAACGAGTGATCGGCTCCTAACCCTTCGTATATCACCACCATCATGCGCACCCAGGCGCCCTACCCGCGCAGCATGCCCAGCAGGCGGTCCAACTCGTCCAGCGAGAAATACTCTATCTCGATTCGGCCCTTGCCGCCGTCCTGCGTTTTCAGGTGAACCTTCGTGCCGAGTCGGCGGCGGAGGTCGTCTTCCAGCTGGGCGACATTCGGGTCTTTGGGTGGCTTCGGCGCGGGGGGCTTGGCGGAGCCCTTTTGCTCCGTGGCCAGCTTTTCCGCCTGGCGCACCGAGAGGCCCTCGGTCACGATCTTTCGCGCGGCGTTGATCTGGCCCGACACGGATTCGATACTGAGGAGGGCACGGGCGTGGCCCATGCTCAGGGAGCCATCCGCCACCATCGCCTGCACCGTCTCCGGCAGGTTCAGCAGGCGTAGCGAATTCGCTACCGTCGCCCGCTTCTTACCGACCTCCTGGGAGACCTGCTCCTGGGTCCAGCCGAACTCATCCATCAGGTCTTGGTAGGCCTGGGCCGTTTCCATCGCGTTCAGATCCTCGCGCTGGATGTTCTCGATGATGCCCAGCTTGAGCATGTCCTGGTCGGACACCTCGCGCACCACGGCGGGGATCAATTTCTTGTCCGCCATGATGCTGGCGCGCACGCGCCGCTCGCCGCTGATCAATTCGTAGTGATCACCCACCTTCCGCACCAGCACCGGCTCCTGCACGCCATCCCGGCGAATGGATTCGGCCAGTTCCTGGAGGGCTTCCTCGCGGAAGACGTGACGCGGCTGCTTCGGGTTTGAACGAAGCTCGGAGGGGTCAACCTCGATCAGAATCGCACCGTCGGACAGACCGACTGGTTCAACAGGCCCAGTCGGGGCGACAGTGGGGGAGGGCGCGGCGGCAGTCCGGTTCAACGAGGAGCCGCCGCCGATCAACGCCCCGAGGCCTTTGCCCAGGCCTTTTCGCTTGGCGTCAGCCACGGGTTATGACCTCTCGCGCGAGAGCGAGATAGCCCTGAGAGCCCGCGCATTTCAAATCGTAATAGATGACCGGCTTGCCGAAGCTGGGGGCCTCGCTCAGGGTCACGTTGCGGGGAATAATCGTCTGGAATACCGACTCGCCCAGGTGGCCGCGCACGTCGTCCATCACCTGCTTGCACAAGTTGGTGTGCTGATACATCGTCAGCAGTACGCCGAAAACCGTGAGCTCGGGATTCAGGTTGTCCCGCACCAGAATAATCGTCTGGAGCAACTCGCTGAGCCCCTCCAGCGCATAATATTCGCATTGGAGGGTCACCAGGACGCCATCCGACGCCACGAGCCCGTTCAGCGTCAGAATGCTGAGGGAAGGGGGGCAATCGATAAAGATATAGTCATAATCGTTCAGGGCTTCGGCGAGGCGCGTCTTCAGGCGAAATTCCCGGCCTTCCTCGTCGATCAGCTCGACTTCCGCGCCCACCAGCTCCCGGTTCGAAGGCACGATGAAGAGATTGTCCCACTCCGTGGCGAGGGCCACTTCGGCGACGGACTTGTCGTTGACGAGCAGGTCGTAGACGCTGCCATCCACCGAATTCTTGTCGATGCCGAGGCCCTGGGTCGCATTGCCCTGGGGGTCCAAGTCGATCAGGAGCGTCTTTTTGTGGGCCGCGGCCATGCAGGCGGAGAGATTGACGGCGGTGGTGGTTTTCCCCACGCCCCCCTTCTGATTGGCTATAGCAATTACACGTCCCAACGATACGCCCTAACGGTTTTGGTGGTGGAGCTGACAGGAAGAAACAAGGGGCGTATGATACGAACCCGGCCTATGCTAAGTCAATAGCGGGACGGAATTTGGGACGAATCGCCCCCTCGGCTCAGGTGCCGAACTGCCGCAGGTGATGCTCAAAGTGGAGCACGTGGAAGCGGTCCCAGCCGTCGATGTCCATGCGCCCGAAAGTGGGGTGGGGGGCGGGTTTCAGTTCGTCCGCCTGAACGAGGCTGAGGTATTCCTCCAGGATGGCCTGGAGGGTCTCCAAATCCCCGGGTTCCTGCGCAGTCAGTCCCTGATCGCGCAGATGCTCCGGCAAATGCATCGCCGTGGCGATAGGAAGTACTCCCGCCAGGACAAGCGGCCGCTTCACGCAACGCGTAAAGCAATTGCCAAAAAAAGGAATCGTTCTCGACTTTCCCATGGAATGTCGAAGCGACCAGATCAGGTGTTCGATCATGGAATCACGACGAAGCAGCCCCCAGCGTGGGATCGCGTCTCGCTTGATCCCGCCCAGACGCTCCACGACTTCTTCAACAAAATCCCCATCGAAATGATGCATAAAACGCTTCCCACAGTCTTCCCGTGGCTATTCTACCACCAAGTGGGGGAAATGGTACAGGAGGCTGTAGGCTGTAGGCTGTAGGCTGTAGGCTGTAGGCTGTAGGCGGGCTACTTCAGGGGGCGGATTTTCTCCGGATAGAGCGAATAAGGCCATTGAGCACTTTCCCGGTTTCTTCGCACAATCCACTAATCTCTCGAAACTTCTCGGGTGACAGATAGCCCAGTCGGCAGGCCAGACTCAGTTGGTATCCCGCTTCCTTCAATGAACCGTATTCGATATCCAGGAAGCGAAGGTAGTCCGCCTCCGAGTTTCGCGCAGAACCCTCGACAATGTTCGAGGGCACCGAGACTGCCGCCCTGCGCAATTGCGATGTCAATCCGAATATTTCATCTCTAGGGAATACCTGCGTAACCTCATACACCGCCAACGCAAACGAATCGGCCAGCTCAAATGCTCGAAGTTTTTCGTGATCTCGCACGCTATGCCTCCTATTCCTTCATATTCTCTTTGGGTAAACTCAGCCTCCAGCCTCCAGCCTCCAGCCTCCAGCCTCCAGCCTCCAGCCTCCAGCCTACAGCCTACAGCCTACAGCCTCAATTCCATCTCCCTCCACTCAATCACCGCCCCATCGCGGTGCATTTGCAGGGTGATATGTCCCGGGCCGAGTTTGTCGAGCTTTTCCGTTTCGGCGGACTGGTGGCCGTTGATGTACGTCGTGGCGTGGTTGCCCTGAACGAAGATCTGCATCAAGTTCCACTCGCCGGGGTTGAAGATGTCATCCCGTCCTCGCACCAGGCCGTAGATGCTGCCCGAGACCATCCCCACGTCGGGCAGGTCGAGTATCTGGATTTCGTGGCCGCGATCCGAGTCGTCGCTTTTCCAGCGAAAGAAGACCCCGCCGTTGGTCGAGGAACTGGCCCGGTAGTAAAGGGTCATGGCAAAATCCTCACAGGGCGTTTCGTACTGCAGGTAGCCGTTGCCCCCTTCGCCCCGAAGCACGCCATCCCGCACGGTCCACCAGGCACGTTTGTTTCGAACCGGCGTCCAGCCCTCCAGATCCCTGCCGTTGAACATCGAAACCGCGCCTGCGCTGTCCGGCAGGGGAGTAAGGGTCATATTTCGGACCTCCATGCCCCAGCCGTAACTGTTCAAAAAGCCCAGCCGACCCCGACGCAGGGTATGGGCCAACCGGGGGTGGGTGCTCAAGTCGAGGTCCTGTACCACCTGACCATTGAGAACCACGCGCAACTTTGGCCATTGCATGTGCACCTCGCAGGCGTTCCACTCACCAGCTTCTTTAACGGCCATCACCCGGGGCGGCACATGGCGGAAAATCGCCCCTGAGCGAAAAACATCGGGAGCATCCCCCGCGTGGTCGCCAAGTGCTATAATAAGACCAGCCCGCCAGGCCCCGTTCCAGGGCGCGTGAAGCAGCAGTCCCGATTCTTCCCATTCATGGCAGCGAAATTCGAAATTGAGATCAAAATTCTCGTAGTCCTGACGGGTCAGAATGGCCGAAGGCTCGCCCTGTCCCTGCTGAAAGTGCAACGCCCCTTCCTTAATAAGGAAGGATGTTGCCGTGCCCCCGACGCGCTCCCATTCATCGGCGTTCATCAGGGGTTGGATGCTTTCACCCGCCATCGGCAGGGCGAACAGAACCGAAAGGAGGAACAACAATTGAGTGCGCATGAAGGTGTGGACTCCCGAAGGCGGATCGAGCCGCCCGGTTGGTGGAATAAGTGGCCACTATAGCATGCTACCATTCGGTAATGTTAACCATGCTGAACGACAAAAAAGATACCGCCAAGTAGGATTTATTCAGGGCGAATCCTGGCGCAAGAGGGTAAACTACTTCGCCTTATTCGCCGGCGAGCTTTGTAAGTTCTTTGTCATTAGTGAGTTACAATTCAGTTTGACTTTTAATTCGGTTCTTTTGTATCATACGCTTTGGAAAGAACCGCGCCCAAATGCTTGGATTTAGGGTGCGGTTTCGATTACCTGCCCTGCCTGCGCAGCTACCCCTCCCAGGCACAACCGTTGATAGAGGTGAATCATCTTGCCTACAAGAAGCATATCCCGGGAAGGCCTGTATGAGCCGTACTACGAGCACGATGCCTGCGGTATCGGTTTCATGTGCAACATCGATGGCAAACGCTCCCACGAAGTCATCAAGAACGGCCTCCAGATTCTCGTCAATTTGACTCATCGCGGCGCCTGCGGTTGCGACCCGGAAACGGGCGATGGTTGCGGCATCATGTTTCACATCCCCCATGAGTTCTTCGTGGCCGAAGGGCAGTTGCACGGCTTTGACCTCCCCGCGCCCGGCGAGTATGCCGTAGGCATGATTTTTCTGCCCCGGGACCGGGAATCGCGGGAATCCTGCATTCAGATCCTGAACAAGGCCATTCTGGAGGAAGATCAGGAATTGATCGGCTGGCGCGACGTGCCCCGAGATTCCAGCACCATTGGCTGGCTCGCCCGGGAAAATGAGCCCGTGATCCGCCAGGTCTTCATCGGCAAGAGCGAAGGACTCGACATCGAGACCTTTGAGCGCAAGCTTTTCACCATCCGCAAGTCCGCCACCCACATGATCGGCAACTCGGTCATCTCGGGCAAGTCGGAATACTATGTCCCCAGCATGTCCGCGCGCACCATCGTGTACAAGGGCCTCATGCTGCCCGAGTCCATGGACAAATACTACCTGGATCTGGCTGACGAGCGCACCAAGAGCGGTATGGCCCTGGTTCACCAGCGTTACAGCACGAACACGCTCCCGGCCTGGCCCCTGGCCCAGCCCTTCCGCTTTCTGGCGCACAACGGTGAAATCAACACCCTGCGCGGCAATCTGAACATGATGGACTCCCGCGAGGCGCACTTCGAAAGCGCCCTCTTCGGCGAGGACCTCCGCAAGCTCCTGCCCATCCTTTCGGCGGGCGCCAGCGACTCCGCAAACTTCGATAACGCCTTCGAACTTCTCGTTCGCGGCGGTCGCGATGTGGATCACGCCATGGCGATGATGATTCCCGAGCCGTGGAGCGGTCACGAGTCCATGTCGGACGCGAAAAAGGCCTTCTACGAGTACCACGCCTGTAAAATGGAGCCGTGGGACGGTCCCGCCTCCATGGCCTTCTCTGACGGCGTCATGATCGGGGCCGTGCTTGACCGCAACGGCCTTCGCCCCTCCCGTTACTGGGTGACCAGCGACAATCAGGTCATCATGGCCTCCGAAGCCGGCGTGCTGCCCATTCCCCAGGAAAAGGTGGTTCGCAAGGGCCGACTCGAACCCGGCAGAATGTTCCTCGTAGACATGGAAGAAGGCCGGATTGTCGACGATGCCGAGCTGAAGGACAAGTTCGCCAAGCGCAACCCCTATCGCCTGTGGCTCGATACCCACCGTGTGGAACTGCCGACCGATCTGGCGGAAACCGCGCCCACTGTGGAGTCCGCCTCCCTCATGGAGCGCCTCCAAGTCTTCGGTTACACCCGTGAAGACATGGAAATCCTGCTCGCGCCCATGGCGCAGGACGGCAAGGAACCGACGGGCTCCATGGGCAACGACGCGGCACTGGCCGTGCTGTCGCCCCGTCCCCAGTTGCTCTTCAACTATTTCAAGCAGCTCTTTGCCCAGGTAACGAACCCGCCCATCGACCCGATCCGCGAAAGCATCGTCATGTCGCTGGAGACGGACATCGGTCGCGAGGGTAACCTCCTCGGCGAGAAGCCCGAAGATTGCAAGCAGCTTCACCTGAAGTCGCCGATCATCACCAACGCCCAGCTCGCCTTTATCAAGAATCTTGACCGCGATGGATTCCGCAGCGCGGTAATCTCGACTTTGTTCGACGCCGAAAAGGGCCCGGAAGAGTTGGACAAGGCCCTCCACCGTATTTGCAAGGAAGCCTTCGACGCGGTGCAGCATGGCGCAACCATGATTGTCCTTTCGGATCGCGGTGTGAACGAAGAGTTCGCCCCCATCCCCAGCCTGCTGGCGACCGGCGCCGTGCACCAGTATCTGGTGCACAAGCACAAGCGCAGCGAGTGTGGCCTGATCATCGAAACCGGCGAAGCCCGCGAAGTCATGCATTTTGCGCTCCTCACCGGTTACGGTGCGGGCGCGGTGAACCCCTATCTGGCCTTCGAGGCCATTGAGGATCTCAAGCACCGCGAGCTGGTCGTGGAAAAGAAGCCGGGCTATGCGCAGAAGAATTTCATCAAGGCCATCGAACACGGCCTGCTCAAAGTCATGTCCAAGATTGGCATCTCCACCCAGCAGAGCTATCGCTGCGCGCAGATTTTCGAGGCGGTCGGCCTGAACACCGCCATCGTGCAGCGGTGCTTCTCTGGCACCGCGACCCGTATCGAGGGCATCGGCGTTAAGGAAGTGGCCATGGAATCCCTCATGCGCCACGCCATGGCCTACCCCGAAAATCCCGCCCGTCGTCCCAGCCTCGACGTGGGCGGCGCCTACCGCTGGCGGCGTCGCGGCGAGTTTCACATGTGGAACCCTGAGACCGTGGCCAAGCTCCAGCACGCCACGAGCCAGAACAACGCCAAGACCTTCGAGGAGTTTGCCGAGGAAGTAAACAACCGTACCCGGACCCTCGCGGCCCTGCGCGGTCTCCTCGATTTCAAAGAAGGTACGCCGATTCCGCTGGAAGAAGTGGAGTCCGCCGCCGAGATCGTCAAGCGCTTCTGCACCGGCGCCATGTCCTACGGCTCCATCAGCGCCGAGGCCCACGAAAACCTGGCCATCGCCATGAACCGTATCGGTGGTCGGAGCAACACGGGCGAGGGCGGCGAAGACCCCGCGCGCTTCGAGGCGGACGCCAATGGCGATCTGCGCCGCAGCGCCATCAAGCAAGTGGCGTCAGGTCGTTTCGGCGTGACCAATGAATACCTGGTTAATTCCGACGAACTGCAAATCAAAATGGCTCAGGGCGCGAAGCCCGGCGAAGGCGGGCAGCTTCCCGGCCACAGGGTCTTCGACAAGATCGCCACGGTGCGCTATGCCACCCCCGGTGTGGAGCTGATTTCCCCGCCGCCGCACCACGACATCTATTCGATCGAAGATTTGGCCCAGCTCATCCACGACTTGAAGAATGCCAACGTTCACGCAAGGGTGTCGGTCAAGCTCGTTTCCGAAGTGGGTGTGGGCACCATTGCCGCGGGCGTTTCCAAAGGTAAGTCCGATCTGGTGCTCATCAGCGGCCATGACGGCGGCACGGGCGCGTCGCCCCTGACCTCCATCAAATACGCCGGACTGCCCTGGGAGCTCGGCCTGACCGAAACACACCAGGTGCTTGTGGAGAACGACCTTCGCGACCGTATCCGCGTACAGGTGGACGGACAGCTCAAGACCGGTCGGGACGTGGCCATCGCCGCGCTTCTCGGCGCGGATGAGTTCGGTTTTGCCACGGCGCCCCTGATCGTCTCCGGCTGCATCATGATGCGCAAGTGCCACCTGAACACCTGCCCGGTGGGTATCGCAACCCAGGATCCCGAGCTTCGCAAGAAGTTCACGGGCAAGCCCGAGCACGTGGTGAACTACTTCTTCTTCGTCGCCGAAGAGTGCCGGAAGATTATGGCGCAACTGGGATTCCGCACCATTACCGACATGATCGGCCGTGCGGACATGCTGAAGTTTTCGCCCCTGCCGGAGCACTGGAAGGCGCGTCACCTCGATTTCTCCCGGATTCTCTACATGGCCAAGGCCTGGGAGAATTCCACCCTGCACCACAGCAAGGTGCAGGATCACGGCATCGAAGGCGCGCTGGATCATGTGCTGATGGAAAAGGCGAAGGCCGCCCTCGAAAAGAAGGAGGCCGTCCGCATCGAACTGCCCATCCGTAACGTCAACCGGACCTTCGGCACCATGCTGTCCAGCGAATTGACCCGCCGTCACAAGCTGGGCATGTACGGCGGTAGCCTGCCCGAAGATCTGGTGTGGATCGACCTCAAGGGCGTAGGCGGCAACAGCCTCGGCGCATTCGCGATCAAAGGCGTCACGATCAACGTGATCGGCGAAAGCAACGACTATGTCGGCAAGGGCCTGTCCGGTGGCAAGATCATCATCGCACCGCCGCCCGAGTTTAAAGGCAAGCCCTCCGAGAATATTATCATCGGTAACGTCGCCCTCTACGGCGCCACCAGCGGCGAGGCCTTCATCAGCGGCCTCGCGGGCGAGCGCTTCTGCGTGCGCAACAGCGGCGC
>JBHEKR010000472.1:0-2757 GCA_041859365.1 Candidatus Hydrogenedentales bacterium | reverse complement strand
GAAGAAGTCCTGAACATCGGCGACAAAGTCATGGCGAAGGTTATCAGCATCAGCGCGGCGGATCGCAAGATCGGCCTGAGCGTGCGTGAAGCCCAGCGCGACTTGGACAACAACCTCATGGCCGAGCACGGTTCCTCCGGTTCCGGCTCAGTGGATGTGGGCGCCGTGATTCAGGGTTCCGTGCCCGACAGCATGATGCAGGCGGGCCGCAGCTTGGCCGACGTGGCGCACGAGATGTTTGCCGCCGTCAGCAAGGCCGAAGCCGCCCGCAAAGAGGAAAGCGATGCCGCGGCCGCCGCGGAAGCGGAAAAGGCCGAGTAACACACCGGCTGGATGTAAGTACGTAATCAAAAGGGCGCCGCCGGGATATTTGCCGCGGCGCCCTTTCTTGTAATCTGCCCGTGGGTGCGGCGAAAAGCATGCATAACCCGGTGCCTATTCAGGGGCGCCACGATAAATCGAAATCAAGGAGACTGGAACGATGGCAACGGCAATAGCAACGGATACGAAGCACCCCGCGGCGGGCAAAACCATGACAGGCGCGGAAATGGTAATCCAGGTGCTGGCCGACGAAGGCATCGACGCCATTTTCGGCTACAGCGGCGGCGCCATTCTCCCCACCTACGACGCCGTCTTCCGCTGGAATGAGAGCCATCCCGAGCAGGAAATCAAGCTCATCGTCCCCGCCAACGAGCAGGGTGCCGGCTTCATGGCCGCAGGCTATTCACGCGTCACGGGCAAGGTCGGCATCACCCTCGTCACCTCCGGCCCCGGCGCCACCAACACCGTCACTCCCGTCCGCGACGCCATGGCCGATTCCATCCCCATGATCGTCATCTGCGGACAGGTTCCCCGTGCCGCCGTGGGCACCGACGCCTTCCAGGAAGCCCCGGTCTTCAACATCATGAGCGCCTGCGCCAAGCACGTCTTCCTCGTGAAGAATCCCGACGAGCTCGAAGCGACCGTCCGCACCGCCTTCCACATCGCCCGCAGCGGCCGCCCCGGCCCCGTGGTCATCGATATACCCAAGGACGTCCAGAACTGGGAAGGCGCCTTCACCGGCAGCGGTCTACTCACCATGGTGGGTTACCAGCGCCGTCTCGACGGCCTGGAAAATTCCCGTCTGCCCCAGGAGAAGGCCGAGTCCTTCCTCCGCATGCTCAAGGCTTCCCACCGCCCCCTCATCTACGCGGGCGGCGGCGTCGTCAACAGCAACGCGGCCCAGGAACTGACCGCCTTCGCCCACAAATACCAGATTCCCGTCGTCACCACGCTGATGGGCATCGGATCGATTGATACAACGGATCCGCTCTGTCTGCACATGCTCGGCATGCACGGCACGGCCTACGCCAACTACGCCGTGGAAGACTGCGACTTCCTCATCGCCGTCGGCGCTCGGTTTGACGACCGCGTTGCCGGCAAGCCGAAGGAATTCGCGGGCCGCGCCAAGATAGCCCACATCGACATCGACGCCGCCGAGATTGGCAAGGTCAAGATCGTCGACTGGCATCATGTCGGCGATGCGGGTGTCGTTCTGCGCGAACTGATGACCGCCTGTGGCGATCTCGAGAACAATCACCAGCACTGGCTCGATTACGTCGCCGATCTGAAGCAGAAGCATCACATGGCCTGGAACACCGAAACCACGGCTATCCAGCCCCAGGAAGTGCTCGCGCTCATCAATAAAATCACCAAAGGCGACGCCATCGTTACCACCGGCGTGGGCCAGCACCAGATGTTTGCCGCGCAATACTTCGACTTTAAAGAACCCCGCACTTGGCTCACCTCCGGCAGCATGGGCACCATGGGCTACGGCCTGCCCGCCGCCATCGGCGCTCAGGTCGGCGCGCCCGGCAAGATCGTCATCGATGTCGACGGCGACGGCAGCATCCGCATGAACATCGGCGAGATGGAAACGTGCACGAACTACGACATCCCCGTCAAGGTCCTGTTGCTCAACAACAAAGGCGACGGCATGGTCGTCCAGTGGCAGACGCTCTACTTCGGCAGCCGCTTCTCCGGCACGGACAAGACCCTGCACCAGAAAGATTTCGTGGCCGCCGCCAAAGCCGACGGCTTCAAGTTTGCCGAGCGCGTGGAGGTGAAGGGGGATCTGGAGAAGAAGATCGCGGACTTCATCGCCTTCGAAGGTCCCGCGTTCCTGGAAGTCATGACGGACAACACCGCCTTCGTGTACCCCATGGTCGGCCCCGGCCTGGCTTACAAGGACATGCTCACCGGCCCCCACATCACCGGCCGCGAAGAAGACCCCTTCGCGAAGCTGGACGCCGCCGACGCGTTTTAGTCAACGGAAAAATCGAGCCGCGGTTCCTGAAAAGGGATCGCGGCTCTTTGCTATGGAGCGGGGGCTTTCCAGCCCCCGGTATTTGCAGAGCAACCCAGACATCTCAGTCGTGCCACGCGATCCGCCCGAAAGGGCGGTTCGTGTGCCCGAGGCGAAGTTCTCCGGATGCGCCAGCGGCAACCTGCTCGGCCCTTTTGTGCCACTTCAATAATGCGAATTAGAAAAATACTCGGGAGCGTCTCGGTCCGGGCTCATACACAAACAAGCCGCCCGGTCGCGGCAAGCTTGGTGATCGGCGCATTGGAGGCCCAGGGCACACGAACCGCCCTTTCGGGCGGATCGCGTGGCACGTCCGTTATGCTCGGGGGCGGGGGTGCCTACGAAAAGCGTCAAAAGGGTTCTGATCTGGCTGGCCATTTTCGATGCAGGCCGATTTCTTCCCCTACCCAATC
>JBHEKR010000458.1:0-10652 GCA_041859365.1 Candidatus Hydrogenedentales bacterium | reverse complement strand
CGTCCCGATGTGCCGAAAATCGACGCTCGATGGCGAAATACAGCATCATGGACGCCATCCAGCAGCCAAACACTGAACTAGAAATGAAAACTACCTCGAAGCATCCGCCAGAAATGGCTATCCGACACAGGAACTAATTAGGGGCCTAGACTTTAATCGTATCGTGCCCTTCAGCGTCCCTAGAAGGTTCTCAATAACTGAACGATTTCCCTCCAAGTAGTCCGGCTCCTTTCCCGCCGAAACGAGCAGTTTCTGCTCAATTTTATCCTGACGTTCCAGAAAATTTGTCGCCGCATCCTTATATGCGGCGTCAACTATGCCGATTCTTCCAATTTGCTTAATAACAAATAGTCGAACTTCGGGGCTAAGATTCTCACAATGACCTGACAAAAAATCAATCAACTCCTGCTCTCCGTAACTGGGATCTACGTCAATCATCTCCTCCGCTAAGAGAAGGCATTCTGAGGGCATGGCAAGGATGTCCAGTGTCGAAGTAGAATGCGTATTTTTCGAGAGAACTTTCTTCGCAATAAATATGACCTTTTGAATGCAGGCTTTCCTCTTGTCTGTAAATGGAGCCATGCTTACCGTCTTACCAATTTCTTTGGCAAACCATGTCGCATCTGATGTGATCATAATATCAGCGATGGCATCCTCCGACTGGAGTACTGCGTCCAACTTCTCCTCAGGCCCTGACGAAGCATTTCGAAACAACGAGAGAATCTCCACATTGACCATTGGCGGAGCAGAATAGGCCCTTGGACTCCAAAAAAGCATTGCGGTCTGTACTACCATGACCACGCAAATAAAGGCACTGTAATTCATCTTCATCTCACTGCTCTCCACAGAACGTGCATTCGAGACTTGTGGTTTACCATTATGGCAGGGGGCCCGCCGTAGGGGGCATCGGGCCACAAGATGGGGGAGTTGTCTGCCCCCAATATGACGAAAGAGAGACGGTTACTGGTTGAGATATGCCGTCGTTTCCGCGCGTCACCTTGAGCTTTACAAAAAGAGGCTCGCCTTGAGCGATTGGGTTTTCGATCGCCACCGCAGACACTGACAACGCGGGTAGCACGGTTGCTTCTGCAAATGCAATGCCCGATATTGCGATCACAATGAAGAGTGACTGAAATATGTATGTCATTGGAGAATACCTCGCTTTACCAGCCAGTTGAACATTCGACCACATACTCTCCGCCCGGGCAGCCTGGGGATTTTTCGCACTCGTTCCCAAGCTCTGCTTGGGAATGCAGAACGTGAAGCTCTGCTTCACAACCCGACGGCGAATATGATAGCCGTTCGGCATGATTTCCAAAGGCGTGAAACAAAAATCCGGTGAGCTTATGTGATTGCCATACCTGCGGAGCGAAATCCCGAAGAATGCATTCCCACGGCGGACCGTGGGAACGAGCGCCGGGGGAGTCTTGGAGGAGCTACAGCCTTCTATCGTACGCGAGAGTGCTCCCTCGTCTGTTTCTTGACTGGCGCCCATAGCCCCACTTTCGCCAATGCGCGTCGAACGGCTTGGCACTGGTGCGTGATTTACTTCTGTCATCGCGATACCCCTTCCCCGGCCCCTTGCTTGATGGCCTTTCGACCTTGGGTTCAGGATAGCAGGTGACCACTTTTCCGTCAATGAAAATGTGGAGTTTCTGTAGACCGGATACGCCCGAAAGGGGGTTGACCATTCATGGTCGACACAACATCGACTGTAACAACCGAATCGACCCGGTGTCGTGGCAACCCGTTGAAAATTGGCGAAAAGAGTGTCACAAACAGGGGCGCTCGTGAAGCGGCAGAAAAAACTTCGGATTCCCCGGCTTGCTGTATGTCGACCAGGAATGGTCAACCTCCTTTGGCGCGCTGTTTGTAGTGGATTCCTCACAACGTGGAGCCTGCTGCGGCTTTTCCGCGCCGGGGTGGCCCCTGAGTGGCAACGGCCCCTCGGGATCGTGCAAAGTGAATTCATGACCATAATGGCCTACTTCCCTCTTTCCGGGTGGGCCGGAGTCATGGGAGATTCATCGTGGGAACCTTTCACTCGTTTCGCGTGCTTGTCGCTGGTGTCGTTCTGGTGCTGGCCTTCATCGCAATCGCGCTTCGCGCCCCTGCGGAGCCTTATTCCTTTGCGCCGACGGACGAGGATCTGGCGGCGGTGCTGGCGGCGGCGGATCCGGTATGGGAGCGGCTCCCGGGGGACTGGTGGGAGGCGCCTTACCTGGGCAATGGCATGCTGGGGGCCACGGTCCGCGCGCTGGATGATCACCATGTGGCTTGGCAAATGGGCCGAAGCGATGTGGAAGATCATCGCGTCATGAACTACGGCATGGGTCGCTTGCCCATCGGGCAGTTTGTATTGGAAACGAAAGGCGCGCTGCGCGATTGCGATCTGCGCCTGGACCTGCTCCAGAGCGAGTTGACGGGTACGATCCGCACGACGGAGGGGGACATTGCGGTGCGCTCCTTCGTCCACGCGGAGGCGATGGCCATGGTGGTGCGCTGGAAGGGTACGGGGGCCGAGGCGGGCGCGTCGTGGGCGTGGAAGGCGAGCGAGGCGCTTCATCCGCGCCTGGCGATAAAGCCGGACCCGACCTACGCGAAAACGTGGACGCCGAATCCCGCGGGCTACGCGACCGAGGTGGCGGGCCTGCCGGTCTGGGTGCAGCCCCTGAGCGAAGGGGGCTACGCCACGGCATGGCGCTTGGGCGAGGAGGACGGATGGCGGTCGCTGTTTGCAAGTACGCAGTATGCCTGGCCCGGAGAGCCCGCCGCGATTGCCCGGAGCGCGGCCGAGGCGGTGCACGTGGCATCGGAGCAGCCCTGGGAAGACTTCGTGGCGGGCCATCGTGCGGCGTGGCGCGCCCACTACGCGCAGAGCTTTCTCTCCCTGCCCGATCCGTGGTGGCAGAGCTTCTACTGGAACCAGATCTACAAGATCCGGGCGGCGACCCGCCAGGATGGGGTGATCCTCGGCATCATGGGGCCCTGGGACCAGCCGACGCCCTGGCCGGGCATCTGGTGGAATCTGAATGTCCAGTTGACCTACTGGCCCCTGTACACCTCGAACCACCTCGAATTGGCCGAGCCCCTGCCCAACAGCCTGCGCGACTATCTCCCGAATCTTATCGCCAATGTGCGGCCCGAATACCGGGAGGACTCGGCGGGCCTCTATCGCTCCACCACAGCACGGCTCGTCGGCGGCACCTTCTACCCCAGCCAGGTGGAGCGTCCCGGCGATGCGGGCGATCCCGAGGTGGGCAATCTCCTCTGGGCCTGCCACAATGTGTGGCTGCATTACCGCATGAATCTTGACGATGCGCTCCTGCGCGACACGCTCTTTCCCGTGCTGCGCCGCGCGGTGAACTATCACCGTCATTTCCTGGAGGAGGGTGCGGACGGCAAGCTACATCTGCCGCGCACGCGCTCCCCGGAATACAAGACGGGGCCGGACTGCAACTACGATCTCGCGCTGTTGCGCTGGGGCGTGGAGACGCTGTTGAAGATCGACGCACGGCTGGGGACGGGCGATCCGCTGGCGACCGCCTGGCGGGATATCGCCGCGCGCCTGACGCCCTTCCCGGAGGGTGAGGACGGCTTCCTCATCGCCCGCGATCTGCCGCTGGATTCCAGTCACCGCCACTACTCGCACCTGCTGATGGTTTATCCGCTGTATCAGGTGAACGCGGAGCAGCCCGATGGCTGGGCGCGCATCCTCCGCTCGCTCGAACACTGGCACCACTTCCCCGAGGCGCTCTTTGGCTATTCCTTCACCGGCGGGGCCTCCATTGCCGCCGCCATCGGCGATGGCGACCGGGCCCTGGGCTACCTCAATGGACTCAAGCGCTTCATCGAGCCGAACACCATGTATCGCGAGGCCGGGCCCGTCATCGAAACGCCCCTCTCCGCCGCGCAGTCCGTCCACGACATGCTGCTACAGAGCTGGGAGGCGCCCGATGGTCCCCTCATCCGCATTTTCCCCGCCGTGCCCGGCGCGTGGCCCGAGATCACCTTTCACCAGTGGCGTGCCGAGGGCGCGTTCCTCGTCAGCGCCGCGCGCGCGAAGGGAAAGACGGCCTGGGTTCAGGTGACGAGCCTTGCGGGCGAGCCCTGCCGGCTACGGGCCGAATTCAGCGGACCGCCGCGCGTCTCGGGGCTGGAAGGTGCGGCGCTCACAACGCTGGGAGAAGATCGCTTCAGCCTTGACCTGAAAAAAGGCGAAACGGTACTGCTGGTTGATCCCGCGCACACCGGCGAGGTCCGCGTGACCCCAGTGGCGGACTCCCTCGCGGAACCGAATCTCTTCGGGCTCAAGCGCCCCTCGTGAAAGCCGAGCTTATCTGGTCTGCGGGCCGTTTTTCAGATAGTCGTCGTTCAACTGCCAGAAATTATCCATGAGGGGCGTGAGGGGGCGTCCATGCTCGGCGCCGGGCTCCCGATCATCGCGCAGGAGCAGGATCACGTCTGAACTCGCGGCGGGATTAATCCAGAGATAGGCATGGCCGGTGATGTCGCTCTCCACGTTCACGTCCACGAAGTTCATATTGGGCATGCTCGCGATGGAGGCGCGCTCCCGGGGCGTGAGGTCGTTGAAGATGAGACTGCCGAGGCGCTTGACGCTGTCGGTAAACCAGGAAGAGAGCTTCAGGGCGCGGTCGCTCTCCGAGAGGTACACCGTGAAGCGCTCCGGCACGAAAATGGTGCCCTCCGCCACCAGGGTCTGGCGGGCGGTCTGCAAGTTGAGGTCGGGCGCCGCAAGAACAACATTGCCGAGCTTGAGTTCCGTGCGCGCGTCGAGGTCGGAGCCGCGATACTCCAGCATCAGTTCCTTGATTGTGGTCGTGACCACCTCCGTGCCCCGGCTGTGGGCGAGGATATGAACCTTCTCCAGTCCGGGTGTGGCGGCGAGGGCACGAAGAAATTGTTTCAGGTGGAAGGTTGTAAACTCGGCGGACTCCACATCGGAGGTGTAACCCCGTAGCCCGCCGCGACCGGCGGGCCAGGAGTAGATCAGCGGTACGCCGGGCCGGCCCATGAAGTGCCAGACCTGCGCCATCGTCAGGGCCGCGTGGTGAAACTGGTTGTTGTAGCCGTGGACGAAGACAAAGGCTTCTTTGCACTCGGTATCGGCGAGTCCCTCCGCCACCAGTCCGGCGAGTTCCCGGGCGGCTTCTTCCGGCGATGGGCCGGCGGTAAGGGCGCCATTTTCAAGACGCCACGCGCTGGAAGCGGCGGGGAATCGGCCCATCTGGCGTGTGTGGGTCAACTGGGGCACAAAGCGGTGATTGCGCTGCCGCGTCAGGCTGGCGTCGTGAAGATCATCCCAAGACACGCCCTCGCCGAGCTTGACGGTCGCCTGACCGTAGAAGAGGTGGTCGTCATTCTCGTGGCCGTACTGATTGCCGGTGCCTTGGCGCTTCTTCAACTCCACCTCCAACTCCGGGGAGCGGTCGGTGGCATAAATGAGATTCACATCCACGGTCTGGCGGGTCGGGGGCAGCGCAGCGAAGGGGTCTTCCGCCGAGGCGAGGTAGAGATTGGGGGTCTTCATCAGGCCCGTATGCTCGCAGCCGCTCGCGCCGAGGAGGATGGGGAGCAGGGTGATCAGCAGCGCCAGGCTATTTTTGTAGGATCGTGGGGTAGGGTTCATGGCCGCGATTATAATGACCACGGCGGGTGAAGTCTAGGTGGTGTCATAGGACCGATAGGACGGGTAAGACGGATTGGCTCGGTCAATCGGTCGTATCCGTCCTATCGGTCGCAGGTGCTCTTGCTACCCCGCCACCACCTCGCCCGCTTCACCCGCTTTGGCCTCCGGCGTCTTCGAACGTTTCAGCAACTGTTGCAGCTTCTCCATGTAGATGTAGAAGCAGGGTGTCACATAGAGCGTGATCACTTGCGAGAAGAGCAACCCGCCCACGACCGCAAGGCCCATGGGCTGGCGGGACTCCGCGCCCGCGCCGTGGCCCATGGCGATGGGGAGCGTGCCCATGAGGGCCGCCATGGTCGTCATCATGATGGGGCGGAACCGCACGATACAGGCATCGTATATGGCCTGCGCCGGGGGCACGTTGCGCTCGCGCTGGGCCTCCAGCGCAAAGTCCACCATCATGATGGCGTTCTTCTTCACAATGCCGATAAGCAGGATCAGACCCACGAGGGAGAAGAGGTTCAGATCCATCTTGAAGAAGTGCAGCGTCAGCAGTGCGCCCACGCCCGCCGAAGGCAATCCAGACAAGATCGTGATGGGGTGGATAAAGCTCTCATACAGCATGCCGAGGACGATATAGATGATGACGATCGCCGCGAGGATGAGGATGTTTAAGCCCACCATGGAAGACTCAAAGGCCTGCGCCGTGCCCTGAAAACTGGTGGAGATGCCCTCGGGCAGGATCTCTGCCGCGGCCTCGTTGACGAGGGTTACCGCATCGCCCAGGGAGTACCCCGGCTCCAGGTTGAAGGACACCGTGACGGCGGGAAACTGGCCGAGATGGTTCACCGTCAAAGGGCCGACCGTCTTCTCGATAGTGGAGATGGTGCTCAGCGGAACGAGCGTGCCGTCGGATGCGCGGACATAGAGCATTTCCAGCGATGCGGGATCCTTCTGGAGCTCCGGGAGCACTTCCATGATCACGTTGTACTGGTTGTTCGGCGCGTAGATCGTGGAGATCTGGCGCGCGCCATAGGCAGTGTAGAGGGCGTTCTGAACCTGCTGCATGGAAATTCCCAGCGAAGCGGCCTTTTCCCGGTCGACCCCCATGTGCACCTGGGGATTGGAGATCTGGAGATCGCTGGATACGTCGCGAAAGCCCGGCAGGGTCTTCAGACGTTCTTCCAGCTTCGGGGCGTACTCATACAACTGGTCGGTATCGAGGCCCTGGAGCGTGAACTGATAAAGGCTCTTGGTCGTCTGGCCGCCCACGTTGATCGCGGGCCGGTTCTGCATGAACACCCGAATGCCCGGTACGGCGGCGAGATCCTTGCGCAGCCGCTTCATCACATCGTCAATCGTGTCCCGCTCGGCCCGGGGCTTGAGGGTGATGAACATGCGGCCCGCGTTGCCCGATGCGTTCGGACCGCCCGCGCCCACGGAGGAGGAGAATCCGACCACGGCGGGATCGGCCGCCACGATGGCGGCAAGCTTCTGCTGGTGCGCCTTCATGTCTTCGAAGGAAATGCCTTGCGCCCCTTCCGTGATGGCCACGAGCTGGTTGAGGTCCTCCGCGGGCATGAAGCCCTTGGGCATGCTGGAGAACATCCATACCGTTAGGCCGATCAAGGGGATCAGACTGAGCATGGTGAGCAGCTTGAAGCGTATGGACAGGCGGAGCGTCCAGGCGTACACCGCGAGCATGGCGTCGAAGAAGCGCTCCAGCGTGTTGTAAAGGACGCCGTGGGGCGCGTGCTCATAGTCGCGAAGGAAGCGGCTGCACATCATGGGGGTCAGGGTCAGCGACACGAAACCGGAAATGAGAATCGCCATGCTGATGGTGATGGCGAACTCGTGGAGCAGGCGGCCCACGATGCCGCCCATGAACAGCACGGGAATGAACACCGCCACGAGGGAAATGGTCATGGAGATGATGGTGAAGCCGATTTCCTTCGAACCCTTCAGTGCCGCCTCCATGGGGGACTCGCCTTTCTCCATGTGGCGCACGATATTCTCGATCATGACGATGGCGTCGTCCACCACGAAACCCACCGAAAGAGTCAGGGCCATGAGGGAGAGATTGTCGATGCTGAATTCCATCAGGTACATCGCGGCGAAGGAACCTACGATGGAGAGGACGAGCGCCAGCGTGGGAATGATGGTGGCCGTGAGGTTGCGCAGGAAAAGGAAGATCACCATGACTACGAGGGCCACGGTGAGCACAAAGGTGAACTGGACGTCGGCCACCGAAGCGCGAATGGCCTGGGAGCGGTCGTAGAGCACATTCAACTGGACCGAGGGCGGGAGCACGCTCTCGAACTCGGGCATGAGCCCCTTGATCGCATCCACAATCTGGATAGTATTGGTGCCGGGTTGGCGCTGCACGGCCAGAATCACGCCACGCGTGTCGTTGTACCAGCTTGCGATCTTGTCGTTTTCGACGGCGTCGATAACGCGGCCCACATCCCGCAGGTAGACCGGCGCGCCATCGCGCCAGGTGACGATGATGGGCTCGTAGGCCTTCGCCTCCATCAGTTCGCCGCTGGTCTCGATGGTGTAGGACTGGTGCGCCCCGTGGAGGGTGCCCGTCGGCAAGTTGGTATTCGCTCCCTGTATCGCCTGGCTCACCTCGTCCACGCCGATCCCGCGCGTCGCCAGTTTGTGTGGATCGACCTGGACCCGCACGGCGTACTTCTGCGACCCGTAGATCTGCACCTGGGCCACGCCGGGCAGCATGGAAATGCGCTGGGAAACCATGGTCTGGGCGTACTCGTCCACCTGAGAGAGCGGCAGCAGTGGCGAGTTCAGCGTGAGGAAAATTATCGGCTGGTCCGCCGGGTTCAACTTGCGCAGCGACGGGGGATTGGGCATGTCGCGCGGGAGCTGTCGGAGCGACTGGGTGATGGCCGATTGAATGTCCTGGGCGGCGGCGTCGATATCGCGATTCAAATCAAACTGAAGGGTGATGCTTGTCGAGCCCAGCGCGTTCACCGAGGTCATGGAGGTCACCCCGGCGATGGTGGAGAATTGGCGCTCCAGCGGCGTGGCCACCGAAGAGGCCATGGTCTCCGGACTCGCGCCGGGCAGGCTCGCATTTACCGATAGCGTGGGAAAGTCCACGTTGGGCAGATCGCTCACCGGCATGGCCCGGTACCCCGCGATACCAACCAGCAGGATACCCACCATGACCAGCGTGGTCATCACCGGGCGAGAAATGAAGAGGGCTGAGATATTCATCCCGCGGGGTTCTCCGCCGACTCGTCGCCCGTGAGAACACGTACCGGGCCGCCTGGGGCCACGCGGAGGTGTCCCTCGGTAATCACGCGGTCGCCCGGCTCCAATCCCTCTTCGACGATGGTGAGCCCGCCATGGGTGATGCCCGCCTTGATTGGCCGCATTTCGGCTTTATCCTCCGGCGTCACCAGATAAACGTAGGCGCCATTCTGTCCGGTCTGGACGGCTTCCGCGGGCACCGTGGTGCAATTGTCCCGGAACCCCAGGCCTACACGCACACCCAGGTATTGGCCCGGCCAGAGTACCTCATCCGCGTTCTCAAACTCCGCCTTCAGGCGGATCGTGCTGGTTACCGAGTCGACCCGGTTGTCGATAAACACCAGCCGCCCTGTGATCGGTTCCATGCCGGAGTCGGGCGCGGCCGCGTACACGGGCACCTCACCCGCCGCCATTGACTGCCGTAGCGCGGGCAAATGATGCTCCGGCACCGTGAAGGTCACATACATGGGGGTGGTCTGGGTGATGACGATCAGCGGCTCACTCGCGTTGGCGCTGACTAGATTGCCCCGATGCGCCATGAGGCTGCCCGTGCGCCCTTCCAGCGGCGAGACAATCGTGCAATAAGACAGGTTGAGCTTCGCGACGTCCACCGCCGCATTCGCCGCGCGAATATTCTCGCCGCTGGAGCGGACCGCGGCGGCGTCGGCGACTGCGGAGGCTTTAAGCGCTTCGGCGGCCGTCTTGGATTGATCAAACTCCTCCTGCGTAACGATCTCGCGGGCGAGCAAGGTTTTGTTTCGTTCCAGCTCCACCTCGGCATTCTTCGCCATCACTTCGTCCTCGCGGAGGTTGGCCTCCGCCTGGCCCCGCAGTGCCACGGCACGGGCCACGTTGGCCTCCGCCTCCGCCACGGCCGCCTCAAAGGGCCGGGGATCGATGCGGAAGAGGGGCTGCCCCTGGGTTACGCGTTCGCCCTCGGTGAAGAGCACCTCGACGATCTCGCCCGCCACCTGGGCCTTTAGTTCGATGGTGGAGAGGGGCTCCGCCGTGCCAAAGGCCATAAGCTCCACCGGCACACGATTGGTTTCCGCCGTCGCCGCGTGTACGGGGGCGGGCTGGCTTGCCCCGGGCGGCGGGCCACCCGCCTGCTTCGGGCCGGGACAGCCCGCGAGGGAGAGCAGCGCAAAGGCGCCGAAGGTTCCAGTGATGGCAAACTTATTCCACTTCATCGGTCACACTTTCCTGTTGCTCGTCCCGAGCCGCGAATTCATCCAGAGCGATACCCCGGCGTTCGAGGAGGGTACCCTCGGCGGCATATAGATCCGTCAGCGCCTCTATATAGCGGACACGCGCCGTGGCATCGTCCACCTGGGACTGAATAAGATCGCGCTGCACCTGAAGCACGTCCAGATTCGTCGCCTTGCCCACCTCGTGCCGCCCCTCGATTACGCGAACCGCTTCACGGCGGCTCAGCACCGCTTCTGTGGTTGCGGCAAGGCGTTCCCACTGGCGCTCCACTTCCACCATCGCCTGGCGCACATCCGCCGCGATTTCTTCTTCCAATAGAGTGATATAGCCCGCGCCCCGTTCTTGAGACAACTGCGCTCTGAGGTGCCTGGCACGCTCCGCCCGGTTGAACAGGGCCATCTCAAACTGGAGGCCCACGCTGTAGGTGTCTTCATCCGAACTCGAAGTACTCGACGCCGTGGCGCTTTCGCCGCCGCTCGCCGCTTCGTATTCTCCGACCAGATTGAGCTTCGGAAGGCGG
>JBHEKR010000438.1:0-18996 GCA_041859365.1 Candidatus Hydrogenedentales bacterium | reverse complement strand
AAAAAACCTACGCCAAGGGCATCATCGTCTCCAAAAAAGAAATGGAAGCCCTCGCCCTGACAGCCAACGAATTCCATGGTGAATGGAATTACGAGCTACAACCAAGAACAAACTTGGGAAAGTAATATCGATCAAACTCCTAAGAAGGGATTTTCATGTATTTTTTCATAAAGCGATGCCTGGATCTGGCCGTGGGCGTCGGGGTTTTATTGCTCCTCTCGCCGATCTTCCTCGGCATCATTCTCGTGCTTCGTCTCACGGGTGAAGGAGAAGTGTTCTTTCTGCAGGAGCGCATCGGCTTCAAGGAACAGCCCTTCAAGATTTGGAAATTCGCGACGATGTTGAAGAACAGCCCGTCCTCCGGCACGGTGACCGCCGCGCACGATCCGCGGGTGCTCCCTTTCGGGCGCTTTCTGCGTTGGAGCAAGCTGAACGAACTCGCGCAAATCCTGAACATCATCGCCGGTACGATGTCCTTGGTTGGGCCGCGACCGCTCACGCTGGAGTGCTTTGACTGTTACCCCGACGAGGTGAAGCATCTGGTCTATCAGAGCAAGCCGGGGTTGACCGGGATAGGCTCGGTGGTCTTTCGCAAGGAAGACGATATCACCGCGCGTTCCGGAAAGCCGCTGATGCAGAGTTATCGCGAGGACGTGATGCCGATCAAAGGCGCGCTGGAGGCATGGTATCTTCAGAACCGATCGCTCGGGGTCGATCTGAAAATTATCCTGCTTACGGCGCTGGCCATACCCTTTCCAGGCAACCGCCTTCACGAGCGCTGGTTTAAGGGGCTGCCCCCCATGCCCAATTTTTAGTTCGCGGCGCTCTTCACCGATCATGCAGTGATCGGAGCGCGACGCCCGATCACGATGCCCAAAGGTCAAGGCTCCACATCCATGGAATTCACAGGAAAGCACCAGGACAGGGCGGTTGTCGCCGTTTGCGCCATCGTGGCGACACTCTCCGCGCTGGCCGTGCTGTCGGGGGCGCCGTCGTGGATGGTCGGGCTGCCGCTGCTTGTTTGCGGCCTGGTCCTGATCGCGCGCAACACCCAGGCCGCCCTCTGCTTCATTGCCTTTTCCATCATGCCCTTCGGCGTCGTGCAACAGGAAGTGGCCGGAATTACCTTCAATCTTCCTGAAGTGCTCATTTTGCTGCTGGCGGCGAAGGAGGCGGCGCTCATGCTGGCGCGGCGGGAGGGCTTTGGCCCGCGAATACCCCTCGTGCCGCTGGGAATTTTTGTCTTTTCGCTCGCCGCCGCCGTGGGTACGGGCATGCTCCGGCGAAACGGTATGGTCGCGATGCTGCAGGATTTTCGCCAGTTCAGCGAGTTTGTCGTGTTGTTCTGGCTCGTGCTCCAGACCGTGCGCGCCCACGATCAGGCACGGTCCATCGCGCTTTGCTTTGTGCTGGGGGCGTCGATCATCGCGTGTCACGGTATACTCCAGCAGTTTACCTTTGCGGGCATTACCGAGAAGCAAATCGCCAGCGATCTGATACTGCACAAGGGCGTGCGCAGCGGGTCGTTTTACGGCGCAACGGCCCTCGGTGGTATGATGGTTCTGGCCTGCGGCCCGGCCATCGGGGTGCTCCTTTCATCGCGCAGGCGCGCTATCCAGGCGCTGATTGCAGTGTGCATCGTGCTTTGCCTTTTTGCCGTGGTCTTTACGAAGACCCGGGGCTCCTGGCTTGGGCTGGCCGTGGCAATCGGCTATATGGCGGTGTCGGTGCGTCCGCCCCGCCGGGTGGTTCTCGGCGCGGGGATTGTGGGGCTGATCTTCGCCGTCCTCCTGGGCCCCATGATCGCCGGGCGCATCGCCACGCTCGCAGATCCGGCCCATGACCAGTCGCTGATGGACCGGGCCCAGTACTACACGGCGGCTTGGCACATCGGCCGAGCGCACCCGGTGCTGGGCCTCGGCTGGGGTTGCTACTACGACATTGCTGAGATCTTGAAGAACGAGGGCTACGTTCGCGTGCCCCGACCCGATGCGGCCACCCTGGCCGCGCTGGAGGAAGATGAGGGTCCGGTAGAGGTGACGGTCCACAGCGCCTACCTCCAGTTGTTTGTGAAGACCGGGTTTCTTGGTGTGATGGGTTTTTTCGGGGTGGTGTTGGCGTGGCTGGAGCGTGCCTGGCGCGCGCGCCACGCGCATCGGGACGAGGATCCAGGCTGGGCGCTCTATGCCGGTGTGACGGCGGGTCTCGCGGGCTACCTGTTTCACAGTACCTTTGAAAATTTCTTCCAATGGCCGGTCATGGCCCAATCCTTCTGGCTGCTGATGGGCATGTCCTTTGTGCTGGCGCCGGTGGAGGGCCGTGCCGCGCGTTATCGTGTTCCCGCCTTCGCCCTGGCCGTTGGCTTCTGCGTGTTCGCCCTGTTCATGTTTGTCTGCATTCGACTGGAGCGGCTGCACACGGACAACTTCGAGCAGAACGTGGGCAGGGCCCTGGCCGATGGCGACTTGGAAAAGGCACTGAGTATCGCCAGTCGCGCGGTGGATGTGGAGATTGATAAGCCCCTGCCAAAGGCGATCTACGGACGCGTGCTCCTTCAGGCGGGCCAGGACGAGGAAGGGATATCCCAACTGCGTCAGGCGGCGGGGGAGGTGCTCAAGGCGGGAACGCCGCCCAACCAGCAGACGGGCCCGGCCTTCTACTTTGCGCCCGCACGCCTCGCACTGGGACGCCACGCGCTGGAGCAGGGCGATCTGGTCGCGGCGCTTGCGCACTTTGAGCTGGCGCGGGCAGATGCCGATCTTCGGGCGGAAGCCTTCAGCGAGTTCCATGGTGTTCTCTATGGGGCGTGGTCGCGCCGGGGCCGTTGGGATCGCGCCGTAGATTTTGGATTGCCGGATGAAGCGGCCCTGACGAACCTGCCGGCGTGGAACCTGGTGCAAATCGGCCAGGCGCTTGCCGACCGCGCGCGCTGGGACGACTTGAAGCGCGTCACCGATGCTCTGACGGCGCGGGAAGAGTTTGCGGCTGAACTTGCCGGGTTGCGTGGCCGCGGACAACTGGCCGCTGCCGATCTCGTGGGTGCGGCGGCCTCGTTTGCGCTGGCGCAGGAAAAGGAAGAGGCTGCTTACCTTCTGGGCGTGGCGCTGGAAGCCGCCGAAAAGCGTTCCGAGGCCGTGCAGGCCTATCGCGCCGTGTCCGCAGGCAGTGTGCTCCGGGCGATGGCCCTGGCTCGCGCGGGGGCCCTTGTGCTGGAGCCCGCGCAGCGGCAGGAGATCCTGGCACAACTAGCGGAAGAGTCGAAGCGGCTGCATCCGGTCGATACCGCCAATCCGCCTGAGACGGATTCGCTTCGACTGCGGGCATTTGGCCGGGGCGCCGCTCCCATTCAGGGCGGTCGCTTCCCCCTGTTGTTGCTTTGGGACGATACATCGGCCACCGCCAACGGGTCCGTGATGAGCGTGGTGCCCGGTGCGGGCGGTGAGGCCACCGTGCGACTCTCGGGCGGGAAGCAGCTCCTGCAATTGCAGTGGGTAGAAAATCAGGTCAACTGGGAAAGCATCGAGCGCGCCTACCCCGGAGATGCGATGCTGCCCGGCTGGATCGACGCGGGGCGGGAGTGGTTTCACCTCCGCAACACGCCTGGCTTTTCCGTGGAGCGCACAGAAGACGGGGATGGCATGCTGACCCTCTCCACGCTCTCGTGGATCTTCAGCGCGGCGCAGCCCGTGCAACCGGGGAGCGCCTGGCTCGTGCTGGGCCGCCTCCGCGATCCCGGCGGCAACGCAAACTTCGGATGGCAGGTTGTGAATGGCGAAAACGAAGTGATCGCCACGTCGGGACCACTCGGCGCGCCGCAGGCGGACGGCTGGTCGCAACGGGCGGATTACATCGCCGCGGGCGAGGGGGCCGCCGGAGTGCGGCTTGTCTTTGAGACGATCTGGCCCCTTCGGGGACCCGCCACGCTGGACGATGCCGCATTGGTGGCGATCACAGCGCCGGTGAAGCCATGAGCGAGCCTGCGATGCACTTCGATGCCCTCATACTTGGCGCGGGCGCGGCCGGGCTTATGTGCGCCATCGAGGCGGGTCTGCGGGGCCGACGCGTATTGCTCATCGAGCACAACGACGCTGTGGGGAAGAAGATCCGTATCTCCGGCGGCGGTCGCTGTAATTTCACCAACGTCAATGCGGAGCCGTCGCGCTACGTTTCGGCCAATCCGCGCTTCTGTCATTCGGCGCTCTCAGGCTATACCCCGAAAGATTTCATCACCTTTGTGGAGCGCCACGGTATCGCCTGGCACGAGAAGAAGCTGGGCCAGTTGTTCTGCGATGGCTCCGCTCAACAGATCATCGACGCCCTTGTGGCCGACTGCGCGGCGGCCGGTGTGGAGATTCGGCTTGGCTGCAAAGTTCACGCGGTGCGGAAGGGAGATGGCTATGTTGCGGAAACCGATCAGGGCGAGTTCAGCGCTCCCGCCCTCGTGGTGGCCACGGGAGGACTGTCGATCCCAAAGTTGGGCGCGACCGATCTGGCCTACCGTATCGCGCGGCAGTTTGAGGTGCCGCTCGTGCCCTGCGCGCCGGGCCTCGTTCCGTTGACGCTGCCCGAGTCCGATCTGGGCGCGCTGTCGTCGCTCTCGGGGGTGTCGTTCGATGCGCGGGTGACCTGCGGCAAGACGGGTTTCGACGAAGCGGTCCTCATTACCCATCGTGGTCTCAGCGGTCCGGCCATTCTTCAGATATCCTCCTTCTGGGAGGCGGGCGTCCCCATCCAGTTGAATCTCTTTCCGGGTGTGCGGCTGGAGGAACTGCTGCTGGAGACCAAGCGGCGGACTCCCGCCACCCAACCGGGAGCTTTCCTGCGCGAAAGGTTGACCGCGCGTTTTTCAAAGCTGCTCTGCGAGCGCCACGGCTGGAATCGGCCCCTGGGCGAAATGCCGGACAAGGGCCTCCGCGCCATGGCGACCGCCCTGCAGCAATGGCGCATCCTCCCCAGCGGCACCGAGGGCTACGCCAAGGCCGAAGTGACCCGGGGCGGTGTGGACACCCGCGCCCTTTCACCCAAGACCATGGAAGTGCGTGATGCGCCGGGGCTGTATTTTATCGGCGAGGCGATGGACGTGACGGGCTGGCTCGGCGGCTACAATTTTCAATGGGCTTGGGCCTCGGGCGCGGCTGCCGGTCGGGACGTGTAGCTTCAGTTCCCCAATCGAAGACGGTAGATCGTGGTGGCGCTGCTGAGCACCCAAAGGCCCGGTTCCGATTCCGTAAGCATGTTCGCATCCGGCGCGGTGGCCATGGGTTCCAGGGTATTCGTCGCGCTGTCCCAGCGATACAGCGTTCCGCCCCGCACAAAATAGGAGTGGCCATCACTTCCGAGGCGCAGGTGCGTGGGTACTGCGCCATTGCCCAGTCCCGCGGGCCAAGTCCCCTGATACAACACCTCGCACGTTTTCGTGTCGATACAGGCCACATTGGCGCCCTGGGTTGCCAGCAGAACGCCCCCCCGCGTGATCCCGTGGAGGGTCACCATGTCCACACCCGGCCAGGGCGTGATAGTCTTTGCGATTTCGCGCTTCTCCGGATCGAAGGCATAGATCAAGGCGCTTTCCTGCGTCGGCGGCGCACTCTGCATCTGGCCCCAGCGGTCCGTGCCGCCCCAGAGGAGTTTCTGGTTTTCGTCCCAGGCCAGCGTGGGCAGATTCTGGTCCTGGATCAGGTGATGATACACGTCAAATTTGCCCGACGCCGGATCGTACACAATCAGCGCGCCGCCGAGCTGGTTGTAATCGCTGTCGGAAGAAATGTAAACCCGTTCGCCATCGGTCACCGCGGCCCGCGGCCGAGTTTGTTTGTACGCCGGACCAAACTGGGCGAGTTCCTTAGGATTTTCACCATAGGCAATGGGCTGTGCCGGATCGAAACGAGAGATAACCGTCTGCACGTAGATGCCGAGGTAAGCAATACCATCGAGCCCCACGGCGCACATGGCCTCGCCGGGAACGCGGGCGATCTTGCCCAGCTCCGCACGCACCTCGCCGCTGCGGGGATTCACCGTGAACAGATTCTGCTGGCTGTAGTTCGCCCCCACGATACACTCGGGCGTGATGGTCTCCACGAACATGATGGAGTTGCCGCCCGGTGCAAGGTTGTCCAGTTGGCCCTGCTGCAAATCGCCCGTTGCGAGGTTGTAGCGAAACATTGCACCATAATAGCTCACGCCCGTGATAGCGCCCGGCTGCGCCTTGAGCCACCACAGACCCTCGGCCTTGGCCTTGAGCTCGGTGACCAGTTTCGCTTCGGCATCGTGGGACAATTCTATCAACCGGCTGGAAACGCGGCTCACGGTGAACCAGCGACCGTCGACTTCCACCGGCGTTTCGAAGCTGTCCTCGGGATCGGTCTGGGGCGGCAGGGCCGGGGGCGTCGCCTGAGGTGTTGCCACGGACGCCGGGTCGAAAGGCGCGAACTGGCGCGTCTCGGGATCGAAAGCCATCCGCACATCCGCCGGGCCATTCGCGCGGAAGGTGATTCGCCCATCGGGCAGCGCCTGGGTTTCACCCACATACTTGGTTTCGGGCACGGGTTGCTTCCAAGTTTCCCAATGTGCCGTAGCGGGATCGTACTCACCAAACCAGGCACCGGGATACGTGCCGAAATAGATGCGACCGTTCTTCCCGCCGATGGCGTCCCACGCGTACTGACCCTCTGGAATCTCGCACGTAAGTTCCGTGAATTCGCGCTTTGCCACGTTGAAGCAGTAGGCGTTACCCGTGCCATACGACATGACATAAATATTGCCGTCCGCGCCCAGGGCCGCGCCGTGGCTGCCGATGTCGTTGTTGGGCAGGGCGAAGCGTTCAACCGTCATGTCCCGGCAATCAATGAGAAAAAGCCAGTTCGCGGGCGCGCTGAAGCTGAAGGAAAAGAGCGCCATGGTGTGCCCATCGGGCAGGTGGAGGGGGCGGCGGGTGTAGCCCAACAGGGTGCGCACCTCCGGCGAGCCGATGACCTCCGCCTTCGGCAGGGCGGAGAGGTCGCGCGCGATCAGCGTGGGCGCCCGCCGGATCGGGTGGTCGTGCGCAAAGCCGACATCGGCGGATTGGGCGATGGAACTGGCCAGAGCCAGGGTGACCAGGACGGGGCTGAGTAACAACATGGGTGGATCCTTTTCCGGAGACCGCAACGGTAGGGTGCAGCATCGACGTTTCAGGACTTGAAAGTCAACCGGCAAATTTCGAGTTGAATCCGCGAATCCCGCAAATTGACTAAGAATCCACAGTTCTATCAACTCGGGATGGGCGGGTTCTTTAGCCTGCGCGAAATCCCGCCTCTTCACGGCCGGATCGCGAAATATCCCGCAGACCCCATAGACAATGTGGCGGAAGCGGGCTATACTGACACTCTGAACTGTTGTGGAGCGGGCGCGGCCACAGCGGTACGAGATGGGTCTTTCCGTCGCGCAGTGAGTTTGGTGCGCCTGTTTTTTCGAGAGGGTAGCATCGTGCGATTGCTCTTGGCGTTTGTGGCGTTGTGTTGCCTCGCGGCGCTCATTCCATCCACGGGATGCGTTCCCATCGATCCGCCCGTTACCGTGCCCAACATTGTCGGGCTAACCCGCAGCGAGGCGGAAGCCGAAATTATTGCCGCCGGTCTCGATGTCGGCATGGTGTCCGAGGCTTTCAGTGAAACCGTGGCCGCCGGTCTGGTCATCGCTCAGGATCCCGCCGCGGACACGGAGGCTGTCCCGGGCTCGACCGTGTCCTTTGTGCTGTCACGAGGCCCGGAGGAGCCCACCGGCCCCGTGCCTGCGCCGCCCACGACGCCCGTGGTCAACGCCCTTCCGGAGGTTACCGACGAAGACACGATTCAGATAGTGGGAAACGCCCAGCCCGGCGTGCTGGTGGAGGTCAATGGCGGGGGTGGTTTCGCCACCGCCACGGCCGACAGTGCGGGCGCCTATTCCGTATCCGTCCCGCTTTATGCGAACCGGCCGAACCGTCTTTTTGTCAGCGCCGTCGACGACCTCCTTCTTCGCAGCGCGCCCGCGCCGGTGGTGGTGATTCAAGATGCTTCGCCGCCCGCGCTCTACATCGATTTTCCCGAAGACGGCGCAGAGGTCTACGCGGACTCGATTGACGTGTCGGGCCGCGCGGGCGATTTGCTCGCAGGATTCGAGGGGCTCCAGGTGCTCGTCAATGGCGCGGTCGCGGAGACCGATCCGGGTCTGGGCACCAATGGCACGTTCCTCCGCATGGCCGTGCCGCTGGCCGTGGGCGAGAATGTCATCGAGGCGGCGGCCACGGACCAGGCGGGCAACGTCGCGCTGGCCCGGGTGACCGTGACGAGATTCCCCCTCGCCGGCCCGCGAATCACCCTTATCTCTGGAAATGGCCAACTGGGCGGGGCCAACACGACGCTGCCCGAACCCGTGGTGGTGGAAGTCACCGATGGCGCGGACCTGCCCATGGCCGACAGCCACCTCACCGCCCGCGTGACACGGAGCGATGGACAGCTCTCGCTCAGCCCCGACACCCCGAATCCCGACGGTATACGCATGGAAGTCATGACGGACGCCCAGGGGCGGGCAACGATGTACTGGACCCTGGGCACGGACGCGGGCCGGGGCAACAACCGCCTTGAAATCGCCTCAGAGGATACGGAAAACAGCGTATTCTATTGCGCATCGGCACTGCCGGGCACGCCGACCCAGATTAACATCATGGAGGGCAACAATCAGAAGGTGGAGATAAACAGTACCGCGCCCGTGCCCCTGACCGTGTGGGTGAGCGATGGCGACAATGGGGTGGAGGGCGTCCCGGTAACCTTTTCATTTACCAGCGCGGATGGCTATTTCAACGACACCGAAGGGCTCCAGGAGATCACCGTGACGACTTCGGCGTCGGGTCATGCCGAAGTGCGCTACACGCTCGGTGGGGCCGATACGCACAACCTGATCACCGCCGATTTTGAGGGGAACACGACCGCTCCGGCGACCTTTGATATTCTTGGCCTGGCCCGGGGCGACGGAACGCCCACCAGCTTCACCGGGCGGGTGCTGGACAACGCGAGTGGCGCCATCGGCGGTGCGACAGTCGAACTTTCGGTGGACAGCGATTTCGTAAGTACCCGAAGCGCGGCCGACGGCAGTTTCACCTTCACCGACCTGCCCAGCGGACTGGCCCACCTGCGCGTGGATGGCGCAATGGCTACGACGCTCAATGGCGAAGCGATTCCCGCAGGCTCTTTTCCCTCGCTCAATTATGATCCCTACATAGTGCCCGACACAGTGAATTCCCTGAGCATGCCGGTGCTGCTGCCCGCCATCAACCCGGCGAACGCCCGCATGTACGACGGGACCCAGGACGTCGAGCTGACGGTGGAGGGTCTGGAGGGGGTGAAGTTCACCATCGCTGCCGGCTCCATGACCCTGGCGGACGGCACTCGGCCTTCGCCGGAGAATCCGGTCCCGGTCTCTGTGGACCAGGTGCATTTCGACGATCTTCCCATGCCGATGCCAAACGGCGCGGCGCCCAACATGACCCTGACATTTCAGCCGCCCCGGGCAACCTACGATCCACCGGTTCGCGTTGAGTACCCGAACACTGCGGGCCTCGCGCCGGGTCAGGTCTCTTACTTTCTCAGCTTCGATCACGATCTGGGCCAGTACGCAATCGTAGCCTCCGGGGCCGTCTCGGAAGATGGCTCCACCATCGTTACCGACAAGGGGTCCGGCCTCCCCAAGGGTGGGTGGCAGGCCACCTGCCCGCCCTACACCGTTCGGGGTAAAGCCCGCGATCGTTGCGGCATCGTTGCCGTGCTCATCTTCGCCGGTGGCACCGATCTCCAGGACGACCTCTATGCGCTACTCGGGAGGGACTTCAGCGCGGGTGTGCAGCCGATCAAGTCGGGTGTGGACGCCGTGGATCCGGAAAAGGTCCGCTCCTTCATCGCCCGCGCCCAATCCTATGGACCATTGCAAATCCACATCGGCAAGATGTGGCTCGATCAATTGAAGCGGGATCAACCGCCGGACTGTCCGGAGCCCAAAGTTGTTATCGTGGGCTACAGCCTCGGCGGCGACTCGGTCCGCTTGTCGGGCGATATAGACGCGGAGCGGCGCTTTGCCTTCGATCCCATCGCGCGCTCGCTGGTCTTTCCGCCAAGATGTCTGGCCTACCAGCGCGGGGAATCGTTCCCTGCGCCCTCCAATACCGAGACCGTACTCGCCGGCGAACTCTCGGAAGCCGCAATTGCCAATTGTATGGCGATCGGATGCAACCTCGACCTGGGGGCCTGCTTGCGCGGGTATCGGATGACCGGCGGGGCCATCAGCACCATCCCCGCCGCGGATCACAGCACCATTGTGGGGCTCGCCACACCCCGCGTTATCACGGCGGTGCAGGAACTGGTCAGCCAATTGTCGAAATCCGAAGCGGAGCCGAAAGGCGAAGCACCGGTACTCCAACTCAATGAAACCTTCACGCTCATGCTCAACGGCCAGAGTTTCCAGCCCGATCAGAGCGGCTTTTTCTACTTCGACAATGTATCGGTTACCGACTCATTCGGCCCCGATGGCCCCGGTTCTCCGCGTGACCAGGTGGGCGATGATTTCGTCCAGATTACGGGCTCGGGCGTGATCGGCGGGGAAACCTGGTATGTCTACAGCGATCCATTCCAGGTGCGCAGTGGCGGCGTGGAGGTCATCGACAGCCTGATCTTCCGCCAGACCCCGCCCGTGCTGCCGGTGTACATCCGCGCCACTCCCGAAAGCCCGGTACTTACGGAAGCGGGCGCGACGACCCAGATGCAAGTGATCGCGACGCTTGCCGACGGCAGCACCGTGGACGTGTCCGCGCGAAATGAGTTCACCAGCTACCGGACGAGCAACGCCCGCATCGCGACCGTTTCGAATGAAGGCGTGGTCACCGCCGTGCGCGAGGGCACCGTGTTCATCACGGCCAACAACCGGGGTGCAACCTCGGTCGCCCGCGTGTCGGTGGTCGCCGGTGACGCCCTCACCACGGTGGTGGGCGCTGTGGAAGACAGTGGCGGCGCGCCTGTGGAAGACGGCGACATCCGTATACTGAATCTTGCCGGTAGCGGCGAGACTGATGCGGACGGCGCCTTCAGCATTCCGCTGGTGGCCTCGAATCAGGGCAATATCGTCACCGTCGCACAGCGCCTCGGAAGCGGACCCGCCCTGATCGCGGTCAGTCCGCCCACGGTTCCGGTTGCGGGCGGCACGACGAGTGTGGGCACGCTCGTGGCCGAAACCCTCTGTGAACGCTTCCCCGGCGACTGTGACGACGGGGATCTCGACGGTGTTCGCGATTCCATCGAAACCGCGCTGGGCCTGGCCGCAGGCGACAACGACGCCGACAATGACGGTATCCTCGATGGCGATGAAGATCTGGACGGGGACGGCCTGTCCGTGATGGCGGAAGATGCTGTCGGTACCAACCCCGAGTCCAGCGACACGGATCAGGACGGGCTGACCGATGGCGAGGAACTGCGGCGCGGGTCGTCACCGGTGGATCAGGACTCGGATGGAGACGGCCTGCTGGATGGAGAAGATGACGATCCCGCCGTGTCGGACGCCACACCGCCCACGGTGACGCTGACCAGTCCCGGGGATGGGAGCGAATTGATCGAGGGTGAATCGATCACCCTGAGAGCCGTCGCGGAGGACAATGGTCGCGTGGCTTCGGTGGCCTTTGTCGCCCAAGGCCTTGAAGCGGGGATGGACACGGCGGCGCCCTTCGCCCTTGACTACCAGGTGCCGCTCGATATCAATCTACTCACCTTGGAAGCCACCACCACGGACACGAACGGAAACACCGGAACTACGGGTCCCCGGGAGTTCGTCGTCCTGCCCGATCCAGGGTCGACGGTGATCGGCCTCGTAACCGACGAGGCTGACGTGCCTTTGGAAGGCGCGGAAGTCACCGTCGTACCCGGATTCACGGCGACGACCGGCGTGGATGGACGCTTCTCAATTGCCGGCGTTCCGACGGTATCCGGCGACTACACCGTGCGCGCGCGCTTCGCTCCAGAAGGCGGGCGGAGTCTGAAGGGCAATTCAGCGCCGGTGGCTCCGGTGCGGGGCGGCACGACGGACGCAGGCACGATTGTTGTTCGGGACGCGTCACTTTTTGAAGGCCGCAAGTATCCCATCGCCGACATACCGACGGACGCGGCGGCGGGCGATGTAAATGGCGACGGCGCCCCGGACATCGCCGTGACGATCGGTTCGACGATCAATCGCTTGTGGCTTTTCCGCGGTAACGGCGATGGCTCGCTGCAACCCTCGGTGTTGATCGACGAGTTTACGCTGAGACCTGAAGGTGTGGCGATGGCGCTCATTGACGACGGAGACAGTCTCGACCTCGTTGTGGTGCAGCGTTCCCCTGGAAACGCTCTTCCCGGGCAGGTGTCGGTCTATCTCGGCGACGGCAGCGGCAGCTTCGGCGCGGCGATAAACTCGCCCACAACCATTGGCAATCAGGCCCCGGAATTTGCCGTGGCCGATCTGAATGGCGACACCGAGCTCGATCTGATCATTGCCACCGGAACGAATTCCACCTCCAATGTGGAAGTCCTGCTGGGTGATGGGGCTGGTGCCTTTGCGGCGGGCGCGCTCTATCCCGCAGGCGTGATGGTGATGGATGTCGCCATCGGCGACTTCGACGGCGACGAAGCGCCGGACATCGCCGCCGCCGACCAGAACGGATCGCAGGTGTACGTGTTGTTCAACAATGGCGATGGCTCCGGTACCTTCCAGGACGGCGTGGTGGCGATACCGCGTCCCGACAGTGAGGCGTTTCCAGGGGCCGTAACCGTGGCTGACCTCAATGGCGATGGCGACCTGGACCTCGCAGCCGGCTTTGGTCAGTCCAATGTCAATTCGGCCTCGGCTGTGGTGGCTCTCGGCAACGGAGACGGTACGTTCCGCGATGCCGTGGTCTACGCTGTGTCGGACTTTGGTTCCGCGACACCCGTCAAGGTCTCGGCAGCCGATATGAACGGTGATGAGGTCCTCGATCTGGTGGCGGCCAATCGAAACTCCTCCGAAATCACGATTTTGCCCGGTGTCGGTGATGGAAGCTTCCTCGCGCCGCTGGCGGTACCGACGGGCAATACCCCCGAGACCGCCGTGGTCGCGGACATGGACAAAGATGGCGACCCGGATGTGGTTTCGGCGAACTGGAGCATGGACGTGTTTGTACTGTTCAATGACGGCAGTGCCGGCCTTACCCCGCCACCGCCCTCCACGGGAACCGAGGGCAACGAACCTGTATCCGTCGTTGTGGCGGACTTTGACGGCGACGCGATTGAGGATGCCGCCGTCGCCCACCGGATCAGCAACGACGTCGCCATACTAAAAGGTAATGAAAATGGGACCTTTGATCCACCAGTCCCGATTGAGGTCGGCGAAACGCCCACCACTATCTCGCTGGGCCATTTTAATGCCGATGCATTTGTGGATCTCGTCGTGCCGAGCCAGAGTGGCAATTCCATTTCTCTGCTTCTCGGCAAGGGCGATGGCACCTTCGAAACACCGGCGACCATCGACCTGACCATCGGCAACTTGCCCAGCTACGGCACCGTGGGACGCTTCAACGGTGATGCCTTTGACGACGTCGCCGTGGCCGTGGAAACCGCCCAGAAAGTTGCTATCCTCCTGGGCAATGGGGACGGAACTTTCCAGACACCCCAAGTCATCGATACCAACCGCAGCCCCCAGTTCATTACCACCGCCGACATCAATGCCGACACATTCCAGGATCTCCTGGTGGGGGTGAATGATTTCCCCGGAGGCGTAGCGGTGCATATGGGCAATGGCGACGGAACCTTTGGCGCGCCGGTGCTGATTCTTGCGCTGGGCTCCAGCCTGTATATACAGAGCATTGAAGTGGCCGACATGGATCAGGATACATTCCAGGACGTGATCGCTGTCGCGGGCTATTCGGATCCCGTGGATTCGAAAGGCGTTGGTCAGTTCGTTGGAGGTTTCTTCCTGCTCTACGGGCTGGAGACAGGGGGCTTTGAAGAGGCGGTGTATCAGCCCGGCAATGGATCCGATCCCGCCCAGGGCAGCGCCGCCGATATTGATGGCGACGGTATCCTGGATCTTATTTCGGCGAGTGGATCAACCCTCGACGTGTCCGTGCTCCTGGGTAACGGCGACCGCACGTTTCTGCCGGAGCAGCGCTACAACATGAACCGTCCGGGTCGCTTCAACTTCGGTGGCGGCGGCGGAGCCCGCTTTCAGATCTACGACGCCAATGAAGACGGACTGAGGGACATCGTGGCCGTGTTTGGCTTGGTCAGCGAAATTCAGTCGCTGCTTCAACTGCCCTGAGCGTGGGTAGTTGGACAGCAAGCGCTTGCCATCTTACGCGCAATGCTTTCAGACAAGGCGCGGGTGGCGGATCGAAGAGGGGCCCTGGCGAAAAAATTCGCGAGGCGGGTGACGGAGATCCCCGCAGCTCGGGTGCGATTCGAGCGCGTATTCCGTCATCCGCCCCGCGTGGTGGGAACAACCCGCCTTCAGTTAGCGGGCGATGCCTTGATTTCGAGGGTAGTCAGGGCGATGGACGCGTCCTCCGACGCACATACCCGGATGACATGGTGGGTCTCACCCCGGGTCGTGATGGCGTTGAGCCGGATCAGGTAGCGGCCGGGGCTGTCCGGCGTGAACTGAACGCGCATTTCATTCGCGCCACGCAGTGGCGCCTCGCTCCCATCGGGCGCGGCGATCAATTCCCAATTGAAGCGGCCCGACGCCTAGGGCGTGGCCAGTCCGATGGCGGCGGCGGCGTCGAGTTGCACTGTCTTGCGGATGGCGAGCTTGGGCATATGCAGTACTCCAGGGCGAATGAGGATCGTGTCCAGGTACCAGAGGGCATTCGTTTTCATCAGTTCGGGTATCTCTTGGTTTCGGGCTGCAGCCCAAGCTGGGTCGCCTCCTGCTGGTCTTTGCGCAGCAGGTATTCCCGATACGAAAGCAAGAGTCTTGCCAACAGAGCTGATATCGAGAATCCGGCGTAAGCTGTTTATTTGCAACAGGAAATCGCGCCGCGGCACCAGGCAGCGGGGAATAGTGGCGGGGTGATGTCTCCGAATTGAGACTGCTTTTGTCTCGAAATAGAGACCGCAAGGGCGGAGAATGTGGGGAATCCGATGACGCCGTGTGCAGGCTGGGAGCTTTGACGTATGTTTCTTGACGCGCCACGCCCGCTTAGATTAGCGTGATGCCAACCGATGCAAGTAACAGGAGTGGCACCACCATGGATATGGAAGAAGTGAACCGAATCATCCGCAACGCCTTTCCGGATGGACGGGTGACCGGCGACTCTTATTACGACGGCGATTCCTACTATGACGGAATCGGCGACGAGGTCCGTGCCGCGCTGATGGGTGTTGACCGGGCGGTCCATGTGCACCATCGTCCGCCCCAGGAAATGGTGGTGTGGGACGAGGAAAACGAGCCGGACGACGAAGACCTCTGGCCGGACGATCCGCGGACCTACGACATCATATTCCTAAGTCCCGATGGCGAAGTCTTTGAGTTCGACGGCACCTTCGAGGAGGATGGGTGGGACGAGGAGAAGGAAGACTTTGTGCCCGTGACCGTTCCCATGACGGGTCGCGTGGGCTATATCGTCGGCATTTCCATGATCGCGCCCTTCGCCGCCGTGCAGCGCGGCTTTCTCTACGTCTCCGAAGACGGGCCATCCTCCCCCGACATCGTGTTTGGCCGCGAACGAGACGAAGTAGAGGACGAAGGCTCGCCCTTCGACGATCCCGAGTTTCTCACGCCCGAAGCCGCCGCCACCCTTAAGGCTTTCGAGCAGAAAATACACGCCGTGCTGACCTCTTTCGGAATCCGCGTGCTGACCGAAGCCGAGCTGAACGAACCGATTCCCGGCCTCGCGCCCGACGCGGAAATGCAGCGCGCCACAGGAGCGGAATGCGCGACGGTGGGGGACGCGCTGTTTTTCACGGTGTTCGAGTGAGTCAGATTGAATGAGCGAATACCAGTACTACGAGTTTCAGGCCATTGATACGCCGCTGACGCGGGCGCAGATGGATGAACTGCGCAAGGTCTCCTCCCGAGCACGTATCACACCCTCGACGTTTGTGAATGAATACTGTTGGGGCGATTTCAAAGGCAATCCGGATAGGTGGATAGAGACGTTCTTCGATGCCTTTGTTTATGTGGCGAATTGGGGCACGCGACGGCTCATGTTTCGACTGCCCGGCGAACTGGAATGTGCTGCTGGCGCCTGGGTCGGCAGCAACGTCAAGATCCGCGCTTCGGGCCTGTATACGATCATCTCGCTCTACTTTCAAAATGATAGTGGTGATTGGTATGCCGAAGAGGGCGGGGAGTGGCTATCGTCGTTGATTCCGCTGCGTGCCGATATCCTGGCGGGCGACTATCGATGCCTGTACCTCGGCTGGCTGACCGCCCTCGAACTGGGCGAACTCGACGATGACGATCTGGAGCCGCCCGTGCCACCGGGCCTGGGCGCGCTCAATGAAGCGCTGGAAAGCCTCGCCGATTTCTTCTGCATTAGCGAGGATCTGATCGCCGCCGCCGAGCAAAGCGCGGAGTTGGCACAGCGCACCCTGTCGACGGAATCCACGGCCGCCTGGGTGGCTGCGCTGCCCACACACGAGAAAGTTACGATCATCGCGAGCCTCCTCGACGGCTCAGATCGTAACTTAAGCGCCCGACTTCGCCAGCGCGCGCTGGATGAAATTCTTGGCGCACCGGACGGCGATGGTAGCGAGACACCCCGCAGAAACGTAGCCGAGCTCAAGGCTCGCGCGGAAGTCCTAAGACTGGAACGAGAAAAACGCGAAGAGCAAGAGCGTGCACGGGCCAAAGCCAAGCGGGCACGGGAAGAAGCGGCGCGGCGCGAGAAGCACCTCCAGTCTCTCGTCGGCAAAGAAGAGAGCCTCTGGAAGAAAATCGATAGTCTTATCAAACTCACCCAGCCCAAGCCCTACGATGAGGCGTTGGAGACATTGCTCGATCTCCGCGATCTCGCCGCAAGATCCGGCCAACAAGATGCTTTTAAAAAACGCGCCGCAGCCCTTTACGCGGCCAACACGAAACGTCCCGCCTTCGCGGCAAGAATTCGCAAAGCAGGACTCGCCTGAGAGACCGACACGATTAGCAGCCGCAGGAGCCATCCCACTGGGCGACCAGCCCCACCAGCTCGCCCGGCTTGGCGGCGGAGGACAGGTAGAGGGTCAGCAGGGTCTGGGTGTGGTGCTTGCCGAGGTTGTAGATCAGATCCAGCTTACCGTCCCGGTCGAGGTCGCCCGCCCAGCGAAGATACGCGTTGCGGCCACCATCCGCCTCCGATTCTTTGACCAGCAACTGCCGGATCGCGCCCTTACCGGAGCCCCGCTGGAGCCACAACTCATAGTCGGCGACTTGCGTCATCGGGGCACCCTCGGGCTGGTGCGGCTCCGGGCGACCCGTGGCCACCAGTTGCAACCAGCTCTCGGGCGTATCGCCATCCCAGCGCAAATCAAAAGTCTGCCCCGCGGGCAGTGGACCGAGATATTTATCCAGCTTCACGGACTTGAGGGGGCCTGCCGCTGCGGCCATCAGTCCGCGGAACACGATAACACCCTGGTTTTCGCCCGGTACCCGGATCTGGCGCGGGGCCTTCTGTGGTGCAACCACCATGTCCGGATCGGGCACGGCGCTGACCCGCGTGGGCTGGAGGGAGTAACCATCCTTTCCATCTGTAAAGATGCCCCACCAGTCTCCACCGGGTTTGATCTGCCATTCATACTCATAGAGCCCGGCCATCGCAATCTGTACGGTACCTCCGGCGTGTGCAATTGCGCCCATCAATCCGAGGAATGCAGTGATACCGAGAGGGAGTAGTGTTGAGCGCTTGGACATGATGGGATACCTTTCGAGAAAACATGAACCGATAACGAACTCAACACCAGCCCACGGCGTTCCAGCGGGCCACGAGACCAACCAGTTCGCCTTCTTTTGCGGCGGAGGAAAGGAAAAGGGCCAGTTCGGTGTCGATGTAAAACGAACTGAGGTTGTACAGCAGATCCAGCTTTCCATCGCGATCCAGATCGCCCGCCCATAGCAATTCTGGCCCATCCTCATCTCTCAGTTCCGGGATTGAAACCAGGATCTGCCTTTTGGACATATCGCCGGGCTGGCAACTTAGCGAGAGTCGGTAGTCTACGATTTCAGTCCACTTTGAGCCGGGGGCCTCCTTGAGCACCTCACGCCCCTTCGCAGAGATCGTCAATGCGTACTCTCGGTCCCAGGGCAACGTAATCGAATTTCCCGGCGCGATATATCCCCAATCCTTTGAAGGCTTCAGGGCTTTGACGGGACCCGCCACGGACGACATGAGGCCTCGAATCAGCGGTACTTCCTGGGCCTTTCCGGGGATCGTAATCCTGGTCGCCGTCTTGCGGGTGTCTCCGTCCGCGAGAGGATCGACGACCGCCTCAACGCGGACCCGCACGGGCTGGAAGGTATAGCCTTCGCCCTCGGGGAAAATGCCCCACCAGTCCCCGCCGCCGCGCACCGGGTCGGCTGCGTTGTGCAGCCCGGAAAGGGCGAGGTGGACGCCGTCCCCCGCCGATGCGCCACACGCCGCGATTGTGCTCAGGAGCCCGAGTATCAGTCTATTGCGAAACCCCGACATGTCCGTGCCTCCCCTTTGTTTCGTATCCCGACCGAAGCGGCCCCGGGAACACCCCGTTGCCGCGCTTGCGATCCCACATCCATCATGCAGTAAAATCCGTCATCTGTCCAGAAGGTTCCCGGATACTTCCACCCGCTGCTCCCGACCTTGCGACCTCTTACCCTCTAGCGCTGGCGACGGACTGCCGATGGCGTCCGTTCTACAAGGAGTATTGCCCGATGTCCTTCCGATCCTTCACCCTTCTTTCGGCCCTGATGCTGGCGGGTCTTTCCGTGCAAGCCGAGTCGCGTCCCAACATCGTGGTTATCCTGGCGGACGATCTCGGC
>JBHEKR010000255.1:0-4054 GCA_041859365.1 Candidatus Hydrogenedentales bacterium | reverse complement strand
GGCAATAGACCGATACGAGTACTGCTTATCTAGAAGCGCCTTAATCTCATTACGGTCGTCTTTAGTAAGTTTGGTGTGGTGTGATTCATTCGCTTACCGTACCACAGCACAAGCCGAAAGTGTTCGGATTCAAAACCGCATTGTAGCTAGCTGATGTTCGGATTCAAAACCGCATTTGGGAAAGATTTTAGGACGTGCGGACAACTGGCTCTGTCTCTGTAGGGTGTGATGCCCGAGCGCGCTCAACAAGGTACGCAGACTCGGCGGGAGTCGCACCTTGCTGCAGGGCGGTACGGAGTTCACGGCGTGCACCTTCGCTGAGCCCACCCCAGGCTCCCCAAAAACGTTGACGCTTACTAGCATTGTGTTGGTCCACTGAAAGGCCGGCGGCAAGGCAGCTATCTGCTACGGGGCAGTTTGGGCAATTTTCTTGCCGTATGCTATTCCAGACCGCAGTTTCCCGTACGGCAAACCGCGAGTCAAAACCAGCGCCATAACGGTTCGTTTGCTCTGGCCAATGGTCCCCGATTCGGGTGCCCGCCCAAGATGATGGAATGTATTCTCTCCGTTCCACAGAATGGCTTGCGGGAGCCAATTTTGGCGGGCCCGAAAACGCTTCGCGCATGTACCGTTCTGCGGTTGGGGAGGCGTTTGTTGTAAGGGCGCGAAATGGCTGCGATAGCGGAAAGGCACAGCGGAGCAAACGAATAATCCGTGGCGCTAGCCTGTGGGGGTTATCGAACACAACAAGTTCTTGGTTATCCCGGTCAATCTGCCACGCACCGTAGGTACTTTGTGCCGCTTGTAATACTGCATGGTAGCTTGCGACACTTATGCTAGGGCGGTCTTGTTGCGAGGGTACTTTCTGGACTGACTGTATGCGCTGCCCGCTCCCAACCTGCAAACGCAGTACTTCCTGCTGTGCTTGTTTGGACGAAACAACGACCAGAGTTTGTCCCGCAACAGAGCAAAGCAGCTCACACATGTATGTGAGCGCAGCGGAACGGTTCTCGAACGGCCTATATACCTCTGGTTCGGGCGCGGAATTGCTTGGTTGGCTTAGGGGCATGTAAGCGTTGCCTTTTGCCCGGCAACGAGGTGCGTAAAATTGATGTAAAACAGCATATATCTCATGTTTGCTACATACCTGGGCAGTTGCGACTGAGCTTGTGTATGTCTTCTTGGGCAGCGAGGAAGATGTTTTTTATGGCGATACCGAGAGGAGTAAGCTGGTGCGGCAAAGGTGAAGGTGCATCTGGAAAGGCCCAAAGGGTGCCGGTGTTTAGATCCACAAGTCCGCTGCCCTCCATAACCCGTGCTTGCGCCTCGCGGTGCGGTGCCATTTCTGCTAGTGCTGCACTAACAATACGGTTTAGAGACGGACAGCCAACACACCGTGTTGGGATGGAAAAGCCGTGTTCGTAGGATATTGGGCTAGTTTGCTTCATATTGAATAGTTTGTTTAGTTGATAAGAGGAATGTAACGAAAGGCGAGAGTGGGGAGTGTGTGAGGGGTGGGGTTGAAGGGGGTCGCGCGAACGACGTGAGGTTGCGAGGCTTGAGCCTGCAGGGCTGCCAATGTGCCGGGGGCGGCGCGGGTTGCGAGAACGAATCTCGTACTTCCGCGCCGTCCGGCGAGGTCACGATTTCCTGATCGCTGGGAGGAAGTACCCGAGTACCAACGCCCAAACCGCGGCGAGGCCGACCATGGTCCAGACCACTCTCCAGTAGGTGGCAGGCCGACCCCTCAAGGCATGGTAAACGAACCAGGCCATGAGGACCAAGACGTATGGCCACCAGGGCACCAATGTCAGGTCGAACACCACCCGAGGCGGGGGCGGGGCGTCGGCGCTGGGGGTGTTGGATGCGAGGGTGACGAGCGCGGTCATGCTGATCACCTTACCTCTCTGCGGTGCCACAGGGGCGACCGCGGTATGTCAAGCTGAATCAGACGGTTGTCTGTTCAGGTACTACACTCCAAGGCTCTACGAGCCTTTCGTTACCCATATAGAGTACTACTTTTTGCCCAAACGCAAATAAAGTATACGATTTTTACAACATCGGAATGCTATTTGAACCTTAGAACGAGTTTGGCTCGGTTGGGGTATCTGGCTGTTGCATACCCTCGATGTACTCCCGGGTAGGGTAGAATTCCTTGTCTCCATTTCCTCGTGTCCAGTGGCCTGGTACGCCGTGCGCCGTCGTGGCCGGCGTGCCAAAAAGGATAATGCCGGAACTCGTTTTACTCGCTGGGCGAAATGGTTCCTCGCCCGGTAGCTCTGGTACTGTTTCAAATGATGCTTTTGCCATAGGGTTCTCCTGTACATTTAATTATTACATAAAATTGACACGAAAGCAATAGTCTTCAACCCGAATCACGAAACCAGAGAACACCATACAATGTCATCCCCCGATCGGGTCGAGGGCAGGCTTTGAGCGAATCCGCTGCACAGCGGAGAAGTCGAAAGATCTTCTTTTCACCATATAGCTACAAGTAAAATAAGGAGATTCCTCAGACGGAGTTTATGCTGAACTTGATTCAGTACTCGGAATGACAGGGATAGCGCTTCGTGACTCAGGTTCTTCAGTCTGAATCATGAATCTCACTGACACCGTGAAGACGTCATCTTGATTTAGTGCTCGGAATGACACGGACAAAAGCTTCGTGATTCAGGTAATTTAACTTCTTTTATACATAGAGTGTCTTGGAGCGCGGCGGGGTGTGAGGGGTTGCCTCGTACGCCCGCCGCGCTCCATGTCCTTCAACACCCTTCCGGATCTTGTCAGTTCGTGACCTCCTTCCAGAATTTCCGTGGCATCCACGGCAGCCTATCGAAGGCCGCATCGTCCTGAGCGGGCGAATCAGCCTTCGCTAGACACCACCAGGCGCCCGGGATGTGCCGCTCGTCGGGTACCATGCCTTTGCGCGGCATGGAAATCGACTGCCGTTGAAGGATACCCCACTCGAGAGTGAGTGCCTCGTCTGACAGGATCGTCCATCGCCGTGACCAGTCGATCCATCGCCATACCAGCCGCATGGAAGTGATGACCGAGACGGCCGCCATTGTCCTGGTGAGGTCGGTGAGGATCCACGCTAGGAACTCATAGACAGACCTGGCGATTTCAGTAATCCAGCCGAACACCATCGGTGCGATTGCTCCGAGGAAGTCCCTGGCCAGGACGATCACGACCGCGACGATGATGAACGTGCCGATGCCCTTGAGCCACAGGATTGTGCGACCTTGCTTGCCCTTGCCGAAAGCTTGGGCGATGTGGTTAACCAGGTTGGTTGCCCAGTAGGAGAATCGTACCAGGAGCGGTGCAACCTCACGAAGTCCATACGCGACGCAGAGCGCCAGTGCGTACAGGCCGTACGTGGGGTTGTTCAGCGCCGCAACCAGGACCGTTCCTGCGATCGCCACGGCAAGCGCAAGCGTCGGCGCGAACAGCGACGCCTTCACGCGACGTGTGGCGATCGTTTCGGTCGCTTCTTCCGGCTCGGCGTGCGTGCGACTAGGTTGAGCCGCTGGTGCCGAGGCAGGCAGTTCGCTGACGGGGGGACCGGGTGGCACCCAGCCGTAGGCGATTTCCTGCATCTTGATTACGGGGATCTCCTCAGTGGGGTCTTCCACCTTGGGCCTTCCCGACGAGCTGGTGGGCGTGGACGACGGCGTTGCCAACTTCGCCGATGCGAAGTAGGCCCCCGCGACGAGAGCGGCAACGAATAGGGCGACAAGCACCCAATTCAGCCGCCCGGACAAAAGTCCGGTCGCGATGACAATCGTCGCACCCAGTCCACCGACGACGATGACTGCCAGTGCGATCAACACTGGCGGCAGCCAGTTTGGCGCGCCAGGGGCGAGCCGGTCGATGAGTTTTCTCATGGTCTCCTCCTTCCGGGGGGAGATTGAAGGGGGTGTAAAAGGACATAAGCCCAGCAGACCGGGTTGGTCCGGGGCCTAATGTGTGGGTACGGGTTACCTTGTGGGCGGCCGCGTACTACAACGCGAACCATCAGGACGGGTGTGTCCGAGATTCAGGCCTAGTTATACAT
>JBHEKR010000239.1:0-2890 GCA_041859365.1 Candidatus Hydrogenedentales bacterium | reverse complement strand
TGAAGCCGCCCCCCATGGTGCTGAGGAAGTCGCGGCGCGTTCGTCTGGCATGCGCACTGGTGTGCCTAATCAGTATACATAAACTCATTCAGATTCAGCGCCAGCAGGCAGAACAGTTCAAAGGCCCGGTCTTCACTCGTGCCGTGCTTCGCTTTCATCTCTTCGATGAAGGCAAGCCCCTGATCCACTTCATCGTTGTCCGGCGTGCGCGCCATCACTTTGTTCAAAACCAGCCACACTTTGGTCTGCAGGTTGGCGGCGTTCTCCGACTCCACCCGCTTCGCCAGGATTTCCGCCTGGCGGTTTACGAATTCGCTGTTGAGTAAATTCAACGCCTGCGCAGGCTGGGTGGTGGCAAAACGCACCGCGCAGTTTGTCTGTGAATCGGCCAGATCAAAATCGGCCATGAGCGGCTCTCTCAACGAACGCTTCACGTGGACGTAGATGCTGCGGCGGGTCCACTCAGCCTCCGGCGACTGCCCCCACACGCTCTCGGGCGTGGACGAGGTCGCCAGCACGGCCTCGGGCATGGGCGGAAACACATGGGGCCCGCCGACGGCGAGGTTGATGCTGCCGTTCACCGCGAGCATGGTGTCGCGCACTTCTTCGGCGCGGAGTCGTCGCATGTTGAAGCGCCAGAAGAGATCGTTGCGCGGATCTTTCGCCAGGGCGGCCTCGTTGCCTTCGGAGGACATACGGTACGTGTTGGAGAGTAGAATCTGGCGGTGGATCGCCTTCATGGACCAGCCCCGCTCGATGAACTCGCTCGCGAGCCAGTCGAGCAGCTCGGGATGACTCGGGGCCTCGCCCATGGTGCCAAAATCGTTCGGCGTACGCACAATACCGCGATCGAAGTGATACTGCCAGATGCGATTGACCATCACCCGCGCCGCCAGGGGATTCTCCGGACTGGAGAGCCAATTGGCCAGCACCAGGCGACGCCCGGAACTCTTCGCACCTTCGGGCGCAGGGGGGATGACCGCCTCTGGAGGCTTCAGCACGCCGGGGAAGCGCGGCAGGACGAGATCGCCCTCCACGTGGGGATTTCCCCGCAGGAGAATGTGGGTGTCCGGCTCCACGGGGCCGATGGCCGTCACCGTCGTGGCCCACTTGCCCTCGATGGGCTTGTCTTTGGCCTGTTGAAGCGTTGCCCTGAGCGCGTCGTAGTGCTGTCGCTCCCCGTCTGTCAGCAGTCCGGCCCCTTTTTCCTGAATCAGCTTCGCCACGTCAGGGGCCTGGGCTTCCGGAGCCGCCAGCGCCAGGGGACGCTCGCTGAAGGAAGGGCCCGACCACTTCAGGTCGAGCACGGGCGCGTCGTAGGTATTGAAATAGTCCACGCGAAAATCGTGGTGGCCCGGCCAGAGGCGAAGCACGGCGCTGTGGCTCGTCTCGCCCAGTCCGGCCGCCTCGTAAATCACATTGCCACCGACGGTCAGGCGGATGCCATCCTTCGCGCGGATGTTGAAGGTGTGGTCGCCCTCCTCCGTCACGCGGAGCTTGCCCGTGAACACAAGGCCCATGGCGTCCTGTCGGCTCGCCGCCGCCAGCGTCACAAAATTGTGCTTCAGGTCCCCCTCGCTTTCCGCGCGGAGCGTATCGAAATCGGGGAGTGTCTGCCAGGTGTCGCGATAGAAACGAAATTTCAGATCGGACAAATCGCTGCGGAGATAGGCGCCGCCCTCCTTCGCGCTCAGGGCCGCCAGAAAGTTCTGCTCAAACTGAAACACGGCATCGTTGGCCGCGGCCACTTCGCCATTCTTCGCGGCAACGGCCGCGTCGTAGGCGGCCTGCTCGTCCGCGCTCATGATACTCGTCAGCTCAGGTTCTCGCTGGGAGGACTTAACCCCCTGGAGGAATGCCACCATGCCATAGTAGTCCGCTGCGGGAAAGGGGTCGATCTTGTGATCGTGGCAGCGGGCACAGCCCAGCGTGGTGCCGAGGAAAGTCGCGCCCAGGGTGCTCACCATGCCGTCGATTTCATCGTAGCGCCCCAGCAGCTTGTCCGCCGGTTCGTCGTCCCAGATGCCCAGACGGTAGAAGCCCGTAGCCACGAGTTGCTCCGGTCCCGCACCGGGTAATTCGTCGCCGGCGATCTGCTCGCGTACAAACTGATCGTAAGGCTTGTCGGTATTGAAGGCATTCACCACATAGTCGCGGTAGCGCCACATGTAGGGCTTCGCACTGTCGCGCTCGAAGCCGTGGGTCTCACCGTAGCCCACCACATCAAGCCAGTGGCGCGCCCAGCGCTCACCGTAGTGGGGACTGGCCAGGAGCTGGTCCACTAGCTTCTCGTACGCATCGGGGGACTCATCATGAATAAACTGCTCCACCACTTCGGGCGCGGGGGGCAAGCCGGTGAGGTCGTGATAGAGCCGCCGGATCAAGACCTGGCGCGAGGCGGGCTTCGCCGGCGTGAGACCGGCGGCATCGAGTTTCTGTTTTACAAAGGCGTCGATGGGGTTCGCCTGCCAGGCCGGATCACTCACCTGGGGCACTTCCGGGCGTTTCAGCGGCTGATAAGCCCAATGGTTCTCCCCTTTGGGAGCAGGCTTCGCTTCGTGGGCGGGTTCCACGCCAAAATCCTGGCCCTCCGGGAACCAGGGTGCGCCCATGGCCACCCACTGCGTCAGAATGTCGATATCCGCCTGAGGCAACTTACCCGAGGGCGGCATCTGGTGATGCTCGTCGGAATAGCTAATCATCTGAAGGAGCGAGCTCTCGCCGGGGTTCTCCGCATTGATGGCGGGCCCGCGCGATGCCCCCTTGAGGAGTCCCTCGCGACTCGTCAGGCGAAACTCGCCCTTCACATTGGGTCGACCACCGTGACACGCGAAGCAATTGGCCTCGAGTATCGGCTTCACCTGCCCGGTGAAAAAGCCATCGGGTTCCG
>JBHEKR010000223.1:0-21905 GCA_041859365.1 Candidatus Hydrogenedentales bacterium | reverse complement strand
GGCACTGCACATATCCACCGATGTTGTAAAACTGAATCAGCCGCAACAGTTCGCTCAGCGTGATGTCCCAATCCTGCGGGGCATAGTCGCTCGCATGCGGCGCACAATCCTGATCCGGGTCATTCGGCGCATACCCGTCCTCCGTCCCCGCCTGGCAGCCATAGCTCAGCGAATTGTAGAACTGAATCACCCGCAACAACTCAGACAGGTTTACTGCACCGTCCCCATTTTGATCCCCGGTGTGGAATGGGGTCTCGCCTTCGCTTTCGCCTTCGCCTTCTCCCTCGCCTTCTCCCTCGCCTTCTCCCTCGCCTTCGCCTTCACCCGCACCTTCGCCTTCACCCGCACCTTCGCCCTCGCCTTCGATCTCACCTTCATTGATGATTGGATCGTAGATCGCCGTGAGCGTGACTTGGTCCGTGCACACCGATGCCTCGGGAACGGCCAAGCCATCCCAGGTGGTGAAGGCATACATGCCGGAAGAATCCGTGGACGCCTCGTAGCAGTGGGAACTGCCGCACACATCCGTGAAGCTGGATCCACTGGTCAGGCTGAAGGCCCCATCCACCTGGACGTTGCAGCCGATACAGCCCACGATGTTGACCGTATAGGTGCACAGAGGTTCGCCCTCGCCTTCGCCCGTGCCTTCCCCTTCGCCCTCAACCTCTCCTTCGTTGATGACCGGATCATAGAGCGCCGTAACCGTGACCTGATCGGTGCACACGGTCGCATCGGAGGTCCCCAAGCCATCCCACGACGTAAAGACGTACATGTTATTGGAATCGGTCGAAGCCGTGTAGCAGTGGTTACTACCGCAAACATCGGTGAAGGTGGATCCACTGGCCAGGCTAAAGGATCCATCCACCGAGATGTCGCAGCCCATACAGCCCACTATGTTCGCCGTGTAGGTGCACAGCGGCTCTCCCTCTCCCTCGCCTTCTCCCTCCCCTTCACCCTCGCTTGGACAGAGCACATAGGACGCCCAAACGTCGTCATCGGCACCAACCCCGGTGACATTGCCACCGAGCACCCACAACCACTCCGCATACGCCAGGCCCTGGTGCAAGCTGCGCGCGGGAAACGCGGTGGCATCCTCTTCGGTCCAGGTGATGCCATCCGCCGAGGACCACACGTCCCCGAGATAGGTGCCGCCGGTGGCCTCGCCGCCCATGACCCAGAGCTTACCGCCCAATGCAGCGACGGACAGGTCCCGCCGCGCGGACCACTCCGCGGACGCCGTGGCCTGGGTCCAGTTCTCCCCATCGGTCGAGTACCACACGTCATTCAATTCCGTGCTGCCGTCGTACCCGCCCATGACCCACATCGCGCCATTAAACACCGTCGCGCCAAAATCCTGCCGCGCCGACCAGCCCGCGGCCGCCGTGGCCTGCTCCCAGAAGCTTCCGGAACTGGTGTACCAAACATCGTTCACATAGCTGAGGGTGTCGTGACCACCCATCACCCACATCCTGTTGTCATGCACGAGCGTGGCATTGTCACGGCGCGCACTCCAATCGGCTGCGGGCGTGACCTCCGTCCATACTCCGCCATCGGGGGAATTCCAAACGTCGTTGGCGTTGATCCCCCCAATGACCCACAGCTTGTTGTCGTAGGAAACCGCGTCGTGACCGCGCCGCCCACCAAATGCAGCAACCTCCGTCGACAAGGTCCAGGTAACGCCATCGGCCGAATGCCACACATCCGCCGGCTCTTGGAACGTCGCGTCGCTGCCGCCAATGACATACATCTGGTTGGCATGTATCGCCGTGGCGAATTCTTCGCGCCCGGTCCAATTGGCATCAGCCGTAATCTGCGACCAGGGCAATACCTGGCATCCGCCTTCGCCTTCGCCTTCGCCTTCACCTTCACCTTCACCTTCACCTTCACCTTCACCTTCGCCTTCAGCGCCAGGAAACAGTTCAACGAGCGTATATCCGCGGTCGAGGGAGACGGCCAAGCCGCGCTCCGTAGTAACATAGAGTATTCTCGGGTTGAAGGCATCGCGACGCACCACGCCATCATCGGGTACGGGATCCTGTGCACCGTCACGGGGCATGGTTTCCCACGTTCCTTCATCACCCTTGAAGACACTTACCGCAGCACCGAAATAGACCTCATAGGCCTCCGGTAGTCCGCTCCATTCGATAGTGCGCGCGGCTCCCCCGGGGATCTGTGTATCCACCACCGTCCAGGCTTCACCATCGTCTCGATCAGTAAAGGCGAGCACTTTGTTTGGGCTTTCCCCGCCCGTCTGTCCGCCCAGGAACAGGCGCCCATCGGGGCCAATACCAAAGGCGCTCCACGATGCCACCTGCACCGACGACGGCAGGGCGATCGCTTCAAAGGTGGTGATGGCGGTGAAACTGGCCAAAGGCACGGAAGAGCGCAGAATCTCTCGGTCGATGTCGTAGAAATAAACGTGCTTGTTGGCCGGATTGCCCGCGATCAGATAAGGGCCGGTACCGAAGATCGTCGCAGGAGAAACAGGCCCGTCCGCGTAGAAGCCCGTCGCCCGGTCAATCTGGCCAAAGTGAACGGCGTTGCCCTCGGTAAACACCAGCGTGCGGTCTTGCACCAGGATGCTGTTGCCGATACTTCCCGCGCTGTATTGCTTTAGACTTCCCGCCGCCAGCGTGCCTCCCCACAGCCCGGTGGGGTGGGCGAAGAAATAGGCGCCGGATACGCCATCCACCGCGAAGGAGCCGATGGCGCCAAATCCCGCCTCGGCAACCAGGTCGGACACGGGTTCGAAGGGAGCGGTCGCGGTTGGATCAATCTCGTGATCCACCCGTGCATACAGCAGAGAATCTCCCCCGCTCGTGGAGGCCAGCGTGTAGAAGCCGTCATATGTTGCGGCGATGCGGGACACGCTCTCCAGCGCCATGGACTCGATCCAACGGACCGGCCCTGTCGACTCGGCCCTGGCCGCATGGGAGAGTTCCAGCGCTCCGATGCAAAGGGAGAGCGATACGCCACACACGATGGCGACGAACTGGAGGGTACTGCTTGCCTTGCCCATGAACTTCGTTTCGTCTCTATAGCAGGCCCTGAGGGCTCGGAGGGCCCGCCAATCGACCATTCGATTGCGCGCACCACGGAAAGTCTACATCCGGCGACACTGGATGTCCATTCTACCAGAGGGACTGCCTCAAGGGGACTGCCTCCCGCGCCTATTGTGACGCCGCCGGGTACAACCACACTTCCGCCACCTGGCAGCCGCGCCCGGAAACAAGATCCCATTGCAGATCCAGCACGCCATCGCCCGTGGCTTCGCGGGGGATCGAAAACTCCATGGGGCCCACGGGGTCACGCTGGGCCAAGGGGCCGTGGACCTCGTGCACTCCGTCCGCCCGAAGCGTCATGGTCGCCTTGAAGCGGCCGGCATAGACGACCCGCAGGGTATAGGCCCTCGCGGGATCGAGGCCCTCGTAATGCATTTTCAGTGGCGCGCCAAAGAGCGTCTGAGCCTGATCCGCCCAGGACAAACGCCAGCCTTCCGCGGGACGCATGAATTCCACCATGGCCGTGGAGACACCGCCGGGATCCTGCGCCCAGGTCTTGTCTACCACGAGGTGGGGCTGTCGGCCCACATGGCCGAGGTCGTCGTAATAGCCCCCTTCCGCCTTCTGATCCCAGTTGCATAGTTCAAGGATACGACTTCGGGCCGACATATCATCGAGGCGACCATCCTTCAATGCAGCCGCCACCTTCTCCAGTTCGGCCTCCCACCAGTCGCGATTGTTCAACGGCGTGTCGAGAAATTCCAGGATCGCGCCGCGCTCGGGGTTCATGGCGTGAAAGCGCTTCACATCGAGCTGAATACCAATAAGCTTAAACAGCGCGGGACCAAACTTATTCAGCTCCTTTCGCAGGGGCGCGAGATCGGGGTGACTGCCCGAATGACTAAGGGTGCGCCGGGCCGCCGTGATGGCCGCAGGCAGATCTCTCGCGAGATCCGCGCGCAGCGTCGCAACCGCCGCCGCCTCCCGTGCCTGTTCGGCGGCGGAACGCTTCTGCACGTAATCGTCGTACAGCGCGCGAAGGTAGATCATTTGGAAGCGCCAGTTGCGCTTCAATTCCCTGCCACCCTCCTCGGCCATTTCTCGCCAGAGCGCGGCTGTGGGCGCGATGGACGTGTTGTCCGCTATCGGCCCGACCCAGTTTTCTTCCAACGCCATCAGGCCCGCGGCGACTTTCTCGCCGTATTGTGGCCCGATGAAATAGCGACCGTACGCCGCAAGCACATCGGCGGGCTCGGCTTCGGGATTCCAGCCGTACTGGCTCCACAGCATCTTGTTCACGTCGTCGTGCACCCCTTCGGAGTAGGCGACAAAGCCGCGCGCATAGGGCATGAACATGTTGTGAATCTGCTTCATGGCCACAGGTCGGGCGTTGAAGGATTCTCGGCCCAGCGTGTGGGCGAAGGCCGGGTCCCATTCCGGCACGGGATATTGGCAGCGGACGCTGTGGGTGATATCCGGGTAACGCCGGATGGGGTACTGCGCCGGTGTGCGCTCCCGCATTTCCTGGATGCTGATCTTGGCCCAGGGGCCGAACGCGGAACCCGCGAACCACGCGGGCCGTTGTTCTTGGAGATAGCTGAAGAAGGTGTCGTTCTCCTCCGGCTCGAAGCCCTGGTTGGATACCCAGATGCCCGCCGCGGGGTGAGAGCCGTGAATGGCCGGCGCGGTTTCGGACAGCCAGTTCATCAACAGGCCTGGTTCGTTGCTGCCGGGATCCCCCCCGGCCACGAAGACCTGATCCACATGGGGCATCGCGGCAAAGAGGCGCGCCCACGCGGCCCGGGTCTTGCCCGCCAATGCGGTGTCGGTCAGATCCTCCTGGACCGACATCCAGAGCCACACCTCCAGTCCGTAGGAATGGATCAATTTGGAAAGGGCAATGTTTCTGTCCCACATGGTCGAGCCCATATGAACGCTTTCCCGCGCCTTCGGGTCGATCGTCGGAGACAATTCAATCGCATTCGTACCGAACACAATCAGATCGCGGATGTACTGATCGAAGGCATCCATATCCCAGGCGTCGATGGTGTTGTTCATGTCGCCATAGCCCATCTGATGGCCACGAAGCGGCACCACGGGTGCGCTCGCGATGGACGCTATCGCGGGCAGCGCAGGGTCGGCCGCATCGTAGTCAATGGACCGCAGCACGTGGGCTGCGGCGAAGAGTACACCCCGGGGATCCGCGCCCAGGCCGTAGACCCGGGAGCCATCCTTCGAATCCGACCAGATGACGTAGCCTTCGGGACTCGTTGGCAGCGCGAGACCCCCAGGCAAGGCGGCCGACAGGTCCGGGCTTGATTCGGGGGTGCCGAGGACGATCGCGGGGATTCCCGGTGTCGCTGCGCCAACACGGCTGATCAACAGCTCCGGCAAACGCTTCGCGAGTTCCTTTTCGAGCAACATCGATGCCCCCGCAGCCACTTCGGCTCCGGTCGACGGCACAACGATCTCCCATAGCCGGGTCGCCTCAGTCCAGGCCTGCTGCGGGGCCAGAAGGGGAAGGAGAAGGAATACGAAAAAGATCAAATGATAAGCGGAGCGTTGCATAGGAAATTTCCAGGTAAGTCTCAGTGCGACCGTTGGCCGCAACCAAAATCTTGAACCACGAGTGAGCACAAATTTTCACGAATAAGAACGTCCGCATTGGCGAGCGATGGGAGCGTGATCTTCCGGCCCGAAGGGCCACCGACATATTAGCCCAGGGCAACACCCTGGGAAAACGAATTTAATCGGCTTCCAAGCCCTGTAAGGGTGGCACAGCTAAGGCCGAAGTGGGCGCATTGTGACGCCCTTTCAGGGACGAATAGTTGTTGTTCTCTTCAACCCAGGGCGTTGCTCTGGGCTAATATGCAGTGCCCCTTTGGGGCGGGAAACCGCCACTGGGACAGTGAGGGTCGCAGGGTTCCTGCCCCAACAAACCTGCAAAAAACAAGGGGTCTTCGTCAGAATCTGTGGGTGCCCTATCGGAAATTTGAAACAGGTCGGGGCCCCGATGCAGCTACGTGCCTTTAAAAAGGGCACTCTGGCGTCATGAATCTGAATACCGCCGCCGTACCCTGCAACGGGTGAGGCACGACGGCGGCATTCAGATTCACACGCCAGAATTATGCACATAGCTGCATCGCCCAACCTGTTTCAAATTAAGGGCTTAGGAGTAAATGCTTTCATTTTTTACCCACAGATTCTGATGAAGAGGCAAAACAAGAGAATGACGGATAGTAGTTCGAAGATTAAAGAAATTCTGGCGCTGCAGGACGTCGACGGTCGCTATGCCATCTGTGGAGTTCTTCCGAGTCTATTGCACGCAAAGGCGCAAAGAGTATTGGGATGCGAGTTCAATTTGGGGTCGCCCAGATTGCTGGGGAAATCAACAGGCGAGTAACGATTCCTTTTCAGTACAGCGTTCCCGCCGTGCCAGACAGGCCCGGTCGGCGGCCAGGCAAGCGACCCGATAAAATAAGGGCGGCACCCACCGAGCCAGGCACTATGACTGGCCGGACGTTGCCGCCCTCCTTGAGCACTTCAAAGCTGCGTAGGGCTACTGAACCGCGCCCGTTTCCCGTGCGGCCGCGTCGCGCAGCAACTGGAGGATTTCAGGCGTGCCCTTACCCCGGGAGGCGGCGTCCATGGGATAGTAACCATCGTTGTCCTCGAAGTTAACGATGGCGCCATTCTCCAGCAGGTACTTGACCACATCCGCGTGTCCACCCTCGGCCGCGTAATGGAGAAGCGTCCGGCCGTTGCCGTCATAGCCCTGAACATAGAGCGGGTCGGACTCGACGCATTGCTTCACGTACGTCAGGTCCCCTTCAAATGCAGCCTTGGCCGCCGTATCGAAGGGTTGCTCCACGCCCGTCCCACCAACGGTGATAGAGTCGGATGCAACAGACTCAGGGCCAGAGCATCCGCAGAGCACGAGCGCCACAAACAGGACCGCTGCGTTGCCATATTTAAAAATGTTCGTAAACATATCGATTCAACTCCATTTTGTACTACAGATGTATTGATTCCACGCATCCGCAGGGAGGTGAGCGAAGGCCCACCTCTCCCCCCGAGCGGTTCGGTCGCGCATTGACAAAAGTGCCGGAATACGTGGTCGTATTCCGGCAATCAACTCTAAATTCTCAACTCAACTTTGCGCCGCCTCTCCTGTTTCTTCCGCACTCCCTTGGGTGGTGGGAAGCAGGGCAGGAAGGCTCAAAGGTACCATGCCGAGCCGGACAGGATCAGCCGGGCCAATTGACCGTAAGCGCGGGATATGCGGGATCGAAAACGTAAGCGTTGCGGTTCGTGACCCAGACGCTGTCATCGCCCTTCTTGGCGAACTGCACGTGGCCGTCCATGAAGAGGACATTCACGCCACCGGGAACGTGGTTGTAACGGCCCCAGCTATTGCCGCTCTTCTGGGCCTCGTCATACAGACACACCAGCGTGGACTGGGCCTTCGCGGAAGCGCCCGCGTTGTTGATGTCGGTGATGAAGAAGCGCTCAACGCCTTCACGCAGACGGTTGAACGGAGCGGAGATGCCGGAAGGCAGGGTATACGTGGCGGTGGTGTTGCGGTTGATCCACTGCATCGGGCCATTCGCGCCCGTGGGTGCGACAGGGGCCGGTACGGTGTTGTCGTTCAGCAGGTGACCAATCGCCTGGTAGTCGCCAGGGGTCTCGAACCAGCGGGGATCGAGGGCGAAGACCATGTACTTATAGGCACGAACGTCGTTGTAACCAGTCTTGACGAGGTCCGTGTGGGGATAGGGAGCGCACTGGTTGGGGGTCACGTCGCAGCCGTTGTACCAACGTGCGGGAGGCGTGCCCAGCGTCGCACCAGTCACACCGACCTTGCCGTAGCAAGGGTTGTCGCTTTCGTTGTTGGTCGTGGCGTAGGCCACCGTGCTGGGATCGCAACCGGCCAGGATGTTACGGGCGCTGCCCAGATCGGTGTTCGCATAGTTACCCGTGTTCTGCGCGGAAGGGCAGATACCGATGTTGATATCAGTCAGGTATTCAGGATAAACCTGCCACCAGCCGACATACACAGCGGAGCGCTTGTTGGCGGTGAAGCCCGTGTTGGTGTGATCGATGCTGCCATAGGGGAACAGGCCACCCTTGCTCTCGTTGGAGAACATCTTGAAGACCAGACCCCACTGCTTGAGGTTGTTCTGGCAGCTTGCACGGCGGGCGGCTTCGCGGGCGCGCGCCAGTGCCGGCAGAAGAATCGCCGCGAGGATACCAATGATGGCGATAACCACCAGCAGCTCAATGAGCGTAAAGCCCGAGCGCTTCTTATTTTGGCCAATTGATTTCATAGCCCTGAATCCTTTTTTGTTCGTATGGTTAATAAGTTCACTAACATTGAATGGTAGGCGATGCCGCAAAGAGGTACGGGACACAATCGTTATGATAGTGGATTTATGGAAAAGTCCCGTCGATACGCGACACCAGAGGCGGTCCTTCGTACTGCAATCAAAACATAGGCATCTCTCCCGCAGCTTCTTCTCTTTGGATGAGCACAAGCGTACTGTACCACGCGGACCCGCTACGTAATTGGACCGCGCCTCTCTCCAGAATGCGAACTTGTAGCTGTGCGAGTATTCCCCTAACAGCTTCAGAACTATAATTGCACGAATATCCGTAAAAGTCAATAGGTTTATCGGCCCTTTTTAGGACATTGCAGGAACCTCATATGGATTTCGCATGAGATTTTCACAAATGCCTCAGCCCGGAGGACGGAAAATTTCGCGCTCCGTTCCAGGCAGGGGCGGCGAAATAACCCGACGCAATTATGTACCATAAACTGGTACAGTTCGCGCGCGAATCAAGAAAATCTCGTCCAAGGGCACGTAATATGCAGCCCTGATGGGCGATGCGCACAGAAAAGGGCTCAGGCGAGTATGGACTTAACTACATTGCCGTGAACATCGGTAAGGCGGTAGTCGCGGCCTGAATAGCGGTAGGTGTGCTGCTCGTGATGGATACCCATCTGATGCAGAATCGTGGCGTGCAGGTCATGGACATGAACCCGGTCCTGGACCGCGTGCCAACCGTATTCGTCGGTTGCGCCATGGGTCAGCCCCCCCTGAATCCCACCGCCGGCCATCCACATGGTGAAGCCGAAGGGATGGTGCTCCCGGCCGTTGGTGCCCTCGGCGGTAGGGGTCCGACCGAATTCGCCCCCCCACAGCACAAGGGTCTCGTCGAGTAAGCCTCGTGCCTTCAAGTCTTTAAGTAGCCCCGCCATAGGCTTGTCGGTGGCGGCGCAGTTGGCCGGAAGCTCTTCCTTGAGTCCCCCGTGCTGATCCCAGAGTTGGCAACTGGACCGCTTCGCCGTCTGGGTGTGATAGACCTGCACGCAACGCACCCCGCGCTCCACGAGACGCCGCGCGAGCAGACACTGCTTGCCAAAAATCTCGGTGACGGGCTCGTCCATGCCGTACATACGCCGGGTGGTCTCGGTTTCACCCTGGATGTCGAAGGCTTCCGGGGCTTCGGTCTGCATGCGGTAGGCCAACTCAAAAGAGGCGATGCGCGCGCTCAGACGGCTGTCTTCCTCACGCTGGGCCTGGTGCTGGGCGTTGATCTTCGCCAGCATATCGAGCTGCTTGCGCTGTACGCTGGAATCGAAGCGCTGGTTGGCCAGATTGGCGATGGGGTTGTCCATATCGGCCACCAGGGTACCCTGGTAGGCCGCCGGTAAAAAGCTGGAGCCCCACAGGGGCGCGCCCTGGGCCGGTTGGGCGGGGCTGAGCACCACGAAGCCGGGCAGGTTCTGATTTTCGCTCCCCAGGCCATACAGCAGCCACGATCCCAAACTGGGACGGCTGAAAGTCTGCTCACCCGTGTTCATCTGGAGGCAGGCGCCGTTATGGTTGATGTTGTCGGCGACCATGGAGCGGATCATGCACATATCGTCGGCGCAGGTGGCCAGATTGGGCAGGAGCTCGCTGAATTCCATGCCGCTCTGGCCGTGGCGCTTGAAGGTCCAGGGCGAGCCGAGGAGGTTGCCGGTCTTCGTGCGCTCCAGCTTCGGCTTCTCGAAGGGCAGGGGCTTGCCCATTTCTTCCAGGAGCCGGGGCTTGGGGTCGAAGAGGTCCACATGGGACGGCCCGCCGGACATGAAGAGAAAAATGACGTTCTTCGCGCGCGCGGGGATGTGGGCGGGCTGGACCGCGAGGGGATTCATCGCCGACGCCGCCTCCGCCTCGCGGGGCAGCATCGTGGCGAGGCCCAGCATCCCGAAGCCACTGGCAAAGCGGGACAAGACCTCGCGGCGGGAAAGGCGATTCGGGTTCTCTGGGTACATCGTAGGGGCTCCTCGGTAGTCGCCGCTATTGTACACCGAAGCGCGGGGGCGGGTGTCAAATAACAGGACGGATAAGACTGATAGGACCGATTGGGTAAATCGGTCGTATCCGTCCTATCCGTCCTGTGGTCTATTTCTTCCCGGGGTACGTATCCGGCAAAATGCTCACGCCCGTGGTAAACACGAATGGCATGGGAAATCCGGGATTCTTAAAGGTGGCTTCAATCAGGAAGGCCGTGTAGCCGTCCTTGATTTCCGGCAGCGCGCGGTATACGCCGTCTTTGCCTTCCAGGGGGGTGCTGGTCCAGGCTTTGCCGATTTCTTCCAGGCGGAAGTCGCGGGCCTTCGGGTTGTGGGCCTGCCACAGGAGGACCTTGTCCGGCGCGGTCTTGCAGGTCATCTCCAGCGCGCCGTCGGCTTCGATCTTCCAGGAGTACTCGGGGCGCGGCGTATCGGACAGCAGCGCATTGTAGAAGGACGCGGCATTCATGTAGGCCTCAATGCTCAGGCCGTGGTCCGTATTGGGCATGTAGCGCAGGTGCTTTTCGCCCTGGAGATCGTTGAAATAGAACTTCCACGAGTCCGGCGTGAAAAACTGATCGCCCGCCGAATTGATGATGTACTTCGGCATGGTCAGGCGATCACGATAGCTGTACGGCTCCACGATGTCGAGGAGGGCCTTCATCTCGGGCGTGCGCACGCGGCCCATGATGTCCATTTCCACATACTCGCTCACAGCGGGCGCGAAGAAACCGTAGGCGTTGAAGTGATTCTCCACCGAGGGCACAAAATTAAGCACGTCAATCACCGCCGGGGCAATACCCATGACCCGCTTGTCCACCGCCGCCGTGGTCCACGTGGTCCAGCCGCGCTTGGACGCGCCGAGGACGAAAAACTTCTCCACGTCGGGTATCTCGGCCTGAACCAGATCCATCGCGCGCACGACCGCCTTCGTCATGGGCAGGCGGGCGAGCCACTCGGCGCGTCCGCCGGTAAGAAACTTGTCCCAGCCGTAGGTGATGAGGGCGTCCTCTTTGCGGCCGTCCTTATACTGCTCCATCTTTTCTTCCGTGAAGTTCAGGGGCTGGTTCGGGATCTGTTTCACCTCCATCACGATGGAGCCCGTGGACAAGGCGATCTGTACCAACGCGGCATTCGGAGAGGGCGCCTCTCCCCCATTACCGCCACCACTAATGACCACCATCGCGGGCTTGAACTTGCGCGCTTTCGGCACAACGACGGTGACCCAATGCTCCCACAGCGTGCGATCCACCTCCTTGCTCGTGAGCCATTCCTGCGAAACGAGGTGGTAGACCTTCGCATCGTGGGTCGCGCTGACCGTGCTCGCGGCTTCGTTGAGCTCATACTTGAACGCGGGATCGGGCTTGGCGACGTAGTCGTCCAGCGGCGTGGCCAGGGCGGGTGTGGCGAGGAGGGCCAGGGCCAGGGCAATAAAGTTGCGGTGAAGGAATTGTTTCATGGTGGCCTCATGGGTTGGAGTTTGCGCGGGGCTGCCGCCCTATCGAACGGTAGGTCTGGATTATAGCGCAAAGGCGGGGGCTGGGCAAGTGGACCGAGTGCGACTGTTGGCCGCAACCTATGCAGCCCCAACCTTGCAGACGTGCCGCGCGATCCGCCCGAAAGGGCGGTTCGTGTGTCCGGGGCGAAGTTCTCCTCGCGCGCCATTTATCATTCGACCGGCCCTTTCGCACTGCCGCTCCGACACTGAAGCCCAAACAAGAGTCAGGTTTCATATAAAAACAAGGCGCCCGGTCATGGCACGCTTCAGAATCTGGATAGTCGGCGCTCAAGGCACACGAACCGGCGTTGCCGGATCGCGTGGCACCTCTGCTCTGTTTCGCAGCTTCCCCGTCCACTCAATCCACAAACATAAACTCATTGCTGCTGAAAAGCACCTGGATATACGCCGCCAGCGCCCCGTCCGCGGGATAGCCGAGCGTCGCCAGTAGCTCCAGGCCCTCCGCCAACTCGTGCTCCGACACGGGCCGGGCGAAGAGCGCTTCATAGAGCTCGCGCACGACTACGGCAACATCGCCCCGACCTGCATACCTCGCCGCCAGCACCTCCGCCTCGCCCAGTACGAAGGGGTTGTTGAGCATGAACAGGGCCTGGGGCGACACCAGAGACTCATTGCGCCGTGGCACGACGGACGTGGGGTCCGCGCCGTCGAAGAGGGTGGTGAACGTGTTTAAGTTTGAGCGAACCGTCCGCAAGTACAGGGTGCGACGGGGCGTGGTGATATCGGTCACGGCCATGCCGCCCAGGGTCAAATCCAGTCGACCCGACGCCGCAAGTAGGCTGTCGCGCACGGCCTCCGCCTCGATCTTCCGCCGGTTCATGCGGGCAAAGAACTGGTTGTCGGGATCTTGCGTCGCCGAAAGGGCGTTGCCGCCGGAGGCCTGCAGGTACGTGGCCGATCCCATCATGATCCTGTGAAGGTGTTTGAGGCTCCAGCCGGACTCGATGAACTCGCTGGCCAGATAGTTGAGCAGTTCCGGGTGCGTCGGGGGCATCCCCTGCTTGCCGAAGTCACCCGGCGTGCGCACGAGTCCCTGGCCGAAGTGAAGCATCCAGACGCGGTTCACCATCACGCGGGCGGCGAGAGGATTGCTCTTGCTGGCGACCCAGTCGGCGAGCTCCAGGCGGCCACTTCCGACGCCCACAGGCGGTTGCTGATCGCCCGCCAGCACCACGGGCATACGTCGGGGCACGAGATCGCCCAGATTCGCATAGTTCCCGCGCTTGTGCACCTTCACGTCGCGAATACCGGAATAGGGCGTATTGGGCACGCCGCCTTCCTGGATACCCACAGCAAGATCGATGGACTTGGCCAGGCGGGCGTCGAGGGGCGTCAGGGCCTGATCGATCGCTGCAAGTCGAGCATTAGGCGGCAAGGGCGGCGCTTCTATCCAGAAGGGACCGGCCTCGCCAAGAAACTTCGCAAGATACTCCGCCATGGCGCCCTCGGCGGGCTGCAATGCCGCCGCCTGCACGAGGCGGGCCGCATCGCGCAGGACCTCCGCAGACCGCGCGCCCGAGTTCACCTCGGCCTTCGCCGTGGTCCACGGGGCGAACAATATTGAATCGGGAGCCAGCCCCGCGCGGGACTCGGCGAGCCACCACACGTCGGGACGCCCGGCGGCGTCGGGCCAGGGGTTGCCCAATTCAAAATGTGGAACGACCTCGCTGGACAGATTCCACGCCGGACCATTGGCGGGCGCGATGGTCAAGTCCACCACGGTGCTGTCGCAGGCGTGGCCCATGGCGGGTTCGACGCGCAGAATAAGGAAGTCTCCGGCGCTGAAATCGAAGGGCGCGTCCAGCGCCACATCAAATGCTCCGCCATTCGCCACCATCCCCTCGCGCAGGATCGTATCCTGGCCGCTCTTTCGGTTGATGAGCTTCCAGGCAACGCCGTCGCCACAGGAGGCATCGGCATCGGCGATGTGTGCGCTGACCGCCGCCGTAATCGACTCGGGACTGCGCCAGGCCACTTCCACCGGAATGACCGGCGCGGGATGGACAATCAAAGAATGCGGGGGCTGAATGATGGAAAGGTACTTCATTTCTTCGTCGCTGATATTGGCGGCGGCGGCGGGCATGTCTTCCGTGCCAACGCGGCCCAGTAAACCGGCCTTGCCGTGGATATTGGGGGTCACGCGGTTCATGAGCGCAAAACCGGTCTGGTTGATAAAGCGCGTCCAGCGCTCGACCACCTGGGGATTCAATGCAGCGGGGTCAACCCCCGGCGAGCCGGACGCGGCCAGGAGGTAGTCTGCGGCGCGGGCCGACTCCTGCTTTACCCATTGCATCTGGGCCTCGCGAACCAGCGTCGCCCGCTCGGCGCGGAGGGCCTCGGCCTGTTGCTGATCGGCGGCGCGCTGCGCAATCTCTTCCTTGGAGGCTAACGGCAAGTGCAAGATCGGCGAGCCTTCGGTCTTGGCGCCCGGACCCGGCAGAATACTGGTGCTGTAAAAGATGCCCGCGAGGGCGTAGTAGTCCTGGGTCGTGAAAGGGTCGAACTTGTGATCGTGGCAGCGGGCGCAGGCCAGCGTGGTCCCCAGGAACCCTCGGGACACCACATCGATCTGGTCGTCCACGATGTCGGAGACCATCTTCTCCTTGTCGGCATCGCCCTGGGGCCAGTTGCCAATTGCGAGCATGCCCGTGGCCACCAGGCCATCGCGGTTGTAGCCGCCGTCCGGCGCGGGAATCAGATCACCCGCGATCTGGTAGCGCAGGAACTGGTCGTAAGGCATGTCGGCATTGACCGAATTCACCACCCAGTCCCGATAGCGCCAGACCTCAACCGGATCGGTCGCGGCGCTGGCGCGCGAATCGAAAGAGTCGGTATAGCGCACCACATCGAGCCAGTGGCGTCCCCAGCGTTCGCCGTACTGGGGCGAAGCGAGCAGGCGCTCGATGAGTTTGTCATAGGCATCGGGGGATTCATCCGCCATGAAGGCCGAAACCTCCTCCGGTTTGGGCGGAAGGCCGGTAAGATCGTAGGTCGCGCGACGTATCAGGGTGCGCTTGTCGGCCTGAGCGGCGGGCTGGAGTCCTGCCCCTTCGATGGGATTCAAAATGAAGGCATCGATCCCTGTTCTCACCCACGCCTGGTTGGCCACGTCGGGCGCCGCGGGCTTCGTGATCGGCTGATACGCCCAATGCTTCCGCCCGGCCTCCAGGTCGATTCCGGCGGGCTTGGCCGCGCTCTTCGCCGCATCGCCATAGCCCGGCCACACCGCGCCATCGGCCACCCACTTCTGGAGCACGGCGATTTTATCGTCGGGCAGCTTGCCATCCGGCGGCATCTTGACCTCGCCGGTATAGCCAAGCACCGTAAGAAGAAGGCTCGAGGGATCACCCGCCTTCACCACAGGCCCACGCGACGCACCCTGAAGCATGGCGGATGCCGAATCGAGGCGCAAATCGGACTTCTGCTTCTCCGGCCCATGACACGCATAGCAATGTTCGGCCAGGATGGGCCGGACTTCCGTCTCAAAAAACTGCGCGGGGTCGGCAAAAGCGGGAACAACGAGGACAAGGCTCACGGCAAAGGAGCACGCAACTGGACTCATGCGGTACTTCGAGAAGGTCATCGGTATAGTTTTCCCGGCTCTCTGCAATTGGGGGCCGCGCGGAGGCGAAGGCCAATTCAGGATTCTACTCTGGAGAGGGGGGATGGAGCAAAAGGAGGTTGGAGGCGTGGACAGAGTGTACAAATGTCACCCGTGCGAACCCTGTCCACCTTGTCCATCCTGTCCATCAAGTCCACGCCTCCTCCTTCACCGCCGATTCCGCAGCCGCTCCGCGAGCAGCGTATTCCTTCGCGTAATCTGGCTGTTCCGCACCGCCATGGCAATCGCCTTCTCCTCGCCCACGATCACCACAATCCGCTTCCCCCGCGTGATCGCCGTGTAAAGCACATTGCGCTGGAGCATCATGTAGTGCTGGCTGAGCATGGGAATTACCACGGCGGGGTATTCGCTGCCCTGCGATTTGTGCACCGTCATGGCGTAGGCCAGGCCGAGATCGTCGAGCTCGTCGAAGCCATAGAGCACCCGGCGCTGGTCGTCGTAGGCCACTTCGACCTCCAGGGCCGCCTCGTCCACCCGGGAGATCACGCCCACATCGCCGTTGTATACGTCCAGCTCGTAGTTGTTGCGCAGTTGCATGACCTTGTCACCGTCGCGGAGGTCTCTTTTGGCGATGGTCTTACCGTTGGGGTTCAGCGCGGCCTGGAGCGCTTCGTTGACCCGGATCATGCCCGTTTCGCCGCGCCGCATGGGGCTGAGCACTTGAATATCCCGAATCGGGTCGAGACCAAACTTCTTCGGCAGCCGCTCGGTTACGATCTCCACTATGGCTTCCAGCGCGCGCTCGGGCTGAGGACGATCGATGATGAAGAAATCTTCGGTGTTGAACTGGGGATGCTGGCCGGTATTGATCCGATGGGCATTGACCACGATGCCGCTCTGCTCGGCCTGGCGGAAGATGGTCTTCAACGTCACGACGGGCACCACCTGGCTCGCGATGATGTCCATCAGCACGTTGCCTGCGCCCACGGAAGGGAGCTGGTCGATATCGCCCACGAGGATCAAACGCGAGAAGGGCGGGATGGCCTTCACCAGCGAATACATCAACTGCATGTCGAGCATCGACGCCTCGTCGATGATAATCAAGTCGGTGAGGATCGGGTCCGTCTCGCAGCGCGTGAATCCGCCAAACTTGGGGCTGAACTCCAGCAGGCGGTGGATGGTGCGGGCCTCACGGCCGGTGGCCTCTTCCACCCGCTTTGCCGCGCGGCCCGTGGGCGCGGCGAGCTGATAGGAAACGTTCTTCTTGTCCAGTATCGCCAGCAGGCTGTTGATCACCGTCGTCTTGCCGGTGCCGGGGCCGCCCGTGATCACCATGACCTTCGAAGCAAGCCCGGTGCGGATGGCCTCCTGCTGCTCTTCGGCCAGCTCAATCTTCAATTTCTTTTGGGCCCATTTCAGGGCATTGTCCATGTTCAGAATTTCGATACTCTCGGAGGGCGTGCTGATGAGACGCTTGAGATATTCCGTCGCGCCGGATTCCGCCTCGTAGTTCTTCGGCGTATAACAGGCCTCCTGATCGCGCACGATCTTGCCCGACGCCACGACGCGCGCCAGGGCCGCCGCAACGGGCTCGCGGGCAATCTCCAGCAGCGCCACACTATCCTCCACCAACTGGTCGGCCGGCAGATACAAGTGGCCGAAGACCGTGGCCTGCTGGAGCACATGGGCCACACCCGCTTCCAGGCGCGCCTCGGAATCTTTCGCAATGCCCAGCGACGCCGCAATCTTGTCTGCGCCCTTGAAGGAAATCCCCGAAATATCCTCCGCCAGCCGATAGGGATTGCTCCGGAGAATGGCCATGGCGCCATCGCCGTAGACTTGATAGATCTTGACCGCTTGGGACGGCGTGATACCGTGGCCCTGAAGGAAAATCATGATCGACTGCACGGCCCGCTGGGAGGCCCAGCCCTCGCGGATCTGCGCAGCCCGCTTCTTCCCGATGCCCGGCACCTTCTGAAGGCGATGGGGCTCTTCGTCGATGACACGCAGCGTCTCCACGCCAAAGGCCGCGACCAGCCGCTTGGCATATGTCGGGCCGATGCCCTCTATGAGGCCCGACGCGAGATATTTCTCGATGCCGTCGATGGTGGAGGGAACAACCCCCTCGAACTTCTCCACCTTCAACTGGGGGCCGAACTTCTTGTCGTTGATCCAGCGCCCCGTAAGCCGAACCGTCTCCCCTTCCGATACCGCCAGGAGATTCCCCACAAACGTTACCGGCTCGGGTTCGCTCGCCACATCGAGCCGCCCCACGAGAAAACCCGACTCGGGACTTTCAAACACGATGCGCTTCACCACGCCCTCCAGCACCACCGGCGGAGCAAGCTCGCCCTGGGTCGTCTCGGCGCCGTTGTGCGGATGCATCAGCCCCTCCGGGGAATGGTGAATAGTCAATGAAGAATAGTGAATGGGGACGCTGTGTACTGCTTCAGTGGAAACAGCTTAACATGCCAGGATACCGCGCGCCAATTTGAAGAAAGAGGGTGGAACCGCGAATGAACGCGACTCACCCCAGAGCCTCGTTAACACGGTCCTCAGTGGTAATGCATACCGTGCCGCTCCGCGGCACAGCGCCTGCGGGGCGGAGGCCGTCCAATGGACTAAAGCGCAACCAGCGTGGCCCTCAAAAACCTACGGTCACTTCTCGCGAGCCCGTGCCGTTCGCGACAGCGATACGAATCTTAGACTCCGATGTGCACTGCGGGCAGCCAGCGTAACCCCCGCCCCCTATTCCGCTGGAGCGGAACGGTATGCATTACCACGGAGGACCGTGGTAACGAGCGGGTTGGCTTTCATTCGCGTCCATTCGCGGGTCAAAAAACCTACTTATTCTCCTCCGCGATCCGCTCGATAATACTCGTCGTGCTCTGACCTTCGACGCCGGGGATGATGGCGATGCTGCCGCCGTAGCCCTCCACCAGCTTGCGCTCTTCCTGGACGATCGTGTCGATGGTGTAGTCGCCGCCCTTGGCGTACACATCCGGCTCCAGCGCTTCCAGCAGCGGCATGGGCGTCTTGTCGTCGAAGAGCACGATATAGTCCACGCACTCCAGCGCTGACAACACCGTGGCGCGGTCGCGCTCATTCACGACCGGGCGACCCGGCCCCTTGTTCTCCTGCACGGACTTGTCGGTGTTGAGTCCAACGACAAGGGCGTCGCCCTCGCGGCGAGCCGCGATCAGATACGTAATATGGCCCACGTGGAGAATATCGAAACAGCCGTTGGTCCAAACGACCTTCTTGCCTTCCGACTTGAGCTTGTCCATGATGGGACGGAGCTGCTGCACGGTCTTGAGCTTGGCCGGGCCCTGCTGACCATAGAGCACATCGTCCACCTCGGCGCGGCTGACGGTAACGACGCCTTCCTGCTCCACGGCGATACCCGCCGCGATGTTGCCCAGATAGGCCGCGTCGCGCAGGCTGGCGCCCGCGGCACGGGCCAGCACCACCATGGCGGCCACGGTGTCGCCCGCACCGGTCACGTCCACCGCTTTCACCGGGCGAATGGCCACATTCTCCACCGTGCCATCGGCCGCGAAAATTTCGATGCCGTGAGGCCCGCGCGTCACGAAGGCGTTGGTCGCCGAGTTCAGCAGGAATTTGCCCGCCTTCATCAGGCTGTCGGCGTCCGTCACTTCGATGCCCGCCGCGCGGCCCGCTTCCGCGTCGTTCGGCACTACAATATCAATGCCATTAAAAAATCCGGCGCGCGCGCGAGAATCCGCAACCGTCACAAGATTGTATTTCTTCGCGCACTCGACGATGGCCGCCAGCAACTTGTCTGTGATAGTGGAAACGGCCTGGTCCCCGAGGAGAATGGCGTTCATCTTCGGGGCCAGCTCGTAGATCTTGGCCACAACCTGCGCCTCCACGTCGCCCGTGATGAGCGTGGGCTTCGGCGTGTCCGTGCGGAGGATCTCCTGGGTCGGGGTGTTGTGGCCGCCCGCCCGGAGCTTGCCGTAGGTGCTCGTGGCGCGATTGGGATCGACCACGATGTGGTCGGTATTCACGCCGCGCGCCTCAAATTCGCGCTTTACGATGCCCGCATTCACGTCATCCCCGATGACGCCCAGCATGGTGACCTTACCGCCCAGGGTGGAGGCGTTACACGCGGCGTTGCCCGCCGCACCCGGATTGTACTTGCGCTTGAGCACTTCAAACACCGGAATGGGCGCTTCCAGACTGACTTCGACCACCCGCCCCGAAACATTTTCGTCCAGGTAGATGTCGCCCACGGCCAAAACCTTGATGTCGTCGAAGCGGGCCATGAGCCCCCGGTAATCGGTGTTTTCCATGCTGAAATCGAGTCCTGTGGTAGATTCTGGGGAAGGGGCAGAGCGGGGAATTGTAGCGCAAGCGTTGTTCAATTGACAATTTACAATGGACAATGGACAACGAAAAGGGGTGGCGGTGGCAACAGGGACTATCGGGCCGATCAGACGGATCGGACCGATCAGATCAGGCTGATCGGTCTGATCGGTCAGATAACGAGCATCCGACGGCAACAACGGCAAGCTTCCCCCCGTTGTCAATTGTCCATTGTCAACTGGCAATTGTTATACTGTGCCCTTCCCAAATGCGGCTCCAACCTAAGGGACCCCTCATGGCCAAAAAGAAATTGATACCCCCGCGCAGTGACGTGAAGCTGGAAGATACCTGGGACCTGACCCTGATCTTCCCGAACGATGCCGCGTGGGACAAGGGCTACAAGAAGCTCGAAAAGATGATTCCCACCTTTGCCACCTTTCGCGGCAAGCTGGGCAAGTCGGCGAAAAACATTCTGGCGTGCTGCGAGTTCGAAGCGGAATTCAGCAAGCTGGCGGAGCGCCTCGGCGTCTATGCCTTCCTCAAGAGCACGGAAGACGTGGCCAACAGCACCTACCAGGGCCTGGTGGCGCGCTACATGTACCTGGCCACCATGGCGGGCGAGGCATCCAGTTTCATCGCCCCGGAAATGCAGGCCATCCCCAAGGCGAAGATGAACGAGTTCATCAAGAGCCCCCTGCTGAAGGATTACAAATTCCAGCTCGAAAAACTGACCCGCTACCGGCCCCACATCCTCTCCGAGAAGGAAGAGCGACTCCTCGCCATGCAGGGCGAAGTGGCGGGTTCGGCTTCAAACATCTTCGAGCAGCTCAACGACGCGGACATGAAATTCGGCACGGTGGTGGACGAATCGGGCGTGGAAGTGGAGCTGACCCAGGGCTCCTTCCGCAGCCTGCTGGAATCGCCCAAGCGCTCCGTGCGCAAGGAAGCCTTCACCAAGTTTTACAAGGAATACGAGGACCACGGCCACACCCTGGCCGCGACCCTCAGCGCGGGCGTCAAGCAGGACGTGTACCAGTCCAAGGTACGCAACTACCCGTCGGTCGTGGAGTCCGAGCTTTTCTCCGACAAGGTGCCCCTCGCGGTCTATGATCGCCTGCTGGATACGGTCCACGCCAATCTGCCCACGGTCTATCGCTACCTCGACCTGCGCAAGCGCGTGCTGAAGATCAAGGACCTCCGCGCCTACGACACCTATGTGCCCATCGTGAAATCGCCAAAGGTGGAAATTCCCTACGCTGAAGCCGTGGGCCACATCTGTGACGCGCTCGCGCCTTTGGGCGAGGGCTACGTGGAGTTCATGCGCAAGGGCCTGCTGGACGGGCGCTGGGTGGACCGCTATGAAAACCAGGGTAAGCGAAGCGGCGCCTTTTCCTACGGCGCCTACGGCACGCCACCCTACATCATGATGAACTACAAGGCCGACGTGGTGGACAGCATGTACACGCTGGCCCACGAAGCCGGCCACTCGATGCACACGCACTACAGCGCGAAGCATCAGCCCTACCACTACAGCCACTACACGATTTTCGTGGCCGAGGTGGCCTCCACCTTCAACGAGCAGTTGCTGGGCAAACACCTCTTCCGCCTCGCGAAGACGAAGGCGGAGAAGGCGCGGCTGATTAACAAGGAGATCGAAGAGATCCGGGGCACGATCATCCGCCAGACGATGTTCGCGGAGTACGAGCGCATCATCCACGCCATCGCCGAGGCGGGCGAACCCTTGACCCTGGACACCTTCCGCAGCCAGTACCGCGGGCTGCTGGATCTGTACTTCGGCCCCGGCTTCACGATCGACGAAGCCCTGGAGCTGGAAGGGCTGCGCATCCCCCACTTCTACAACGCCTTCTATGTCTACAAATATGCCACGGGCCTCTCGGCGGCCATCGCCCTCGCGGAGATGGTCACCAACGGCGGCGTGAAAGAGCGCGACCGCTACCTGCGCTTCCTCCAGAGCGGCGGCTCGAAGTATCCGCTGGATCTGCTGAAGGACGCGGGCGTGGACCTCACGACACCCGCCCCGGTGGATGCGGCCATGGCACGATTCGCCACGCTGGTGGATGAGCTGGAGAAGCTGGTGTAGTTCATTCGTTGAGATTGACATGAAAAGCCCCGCAGGTGAGTGCCTGCGGG
>JBHEKR010000108.1:0-14689 GCA_041859365.1 Candidatus Hydrogenedentales bacterium | reverse complement strand
GCACCACCGGCGCGGCGCTCGATGCGGGCTCAACGATGCGCTTCGGCACCGTCGAAATCGATCTCGCGCGACGTCAAGTTACCAACAACGGCGAAGGCGTCCACCTGACCCCCATCGAGTACAGACTCCTGACTACGCTCCTCGCCCACGAAGGCAAAGTGATCACCCACCGCAACCTCCTCCGCGAAGTCTGGGGCCCCGCCTACGTCGAGCATAACCACTACCTCCGCATCTACATGGGCCACCTCCGCCACAAGCTCGAGGCCGACCCCACTCGCCCCCGGCACCTGCTGACCGAGACGGGGGTGGGGTATCGGTTTGTGATGTAGCGTTAATCCCTGCTGACGCCGCCCTCTGCTTCGCGGATTCAACTTGCGACGCCGGGCTCGCCGACGTATAATTGAGTCCAATAGGGGCAAGGCCCACCGTGAGGACCAACGAATGTCTGACAAAGAATTCAAAGAAAAGGCGAAAGGCCTTCAGCGCGCCGCAAAAAAAGCGTGCGTCTCTCAAGAAGCGGCCCGGGCGTTCCTTGTCCGTGCGGGCATCGCCACGAAAAGCGGCAAGCTGGCCAAGGCCTACCGTTAATTCATGTATTCGAGTCCGGTTGCGCTGATTCTCGGGTTTCATGGCTGTGATCGAGAAGTTGGCGAGCGTATTCTCCAGGGGAAAGTCAGCCACCTTCGCAAAAGCGAAAACCGCTATGACTGGCTCGGCCACGGTATCTATTTCTGGGAGAACAATCCAGAGCGTGCCCTGCAATTCGCCCGCAAGCTTCGCGTCCATCCCCGCCATGGCAAAGCTCCCGTCAAAAGCCCATTTGTCCTCGGTGCCATCATCGATCCAGGACATTGTCTCAATTTGATGGACACCAAATCGTTACAACTTGTTCGCCAGGCCTACGCCCACCTCCACGAGATCAGCGCCACGGCGGAAGTGGCGCTACCCACGAACAAGACCGACAAGAAGTCGGGGGAGCTGCTCCAACGCGATCTGGATTGTGCCGTCATCGAAACGCTCCACAAATTGAATGAGATGAACGAACTGGCACCCTACGACACGGTGCGGGGCGTTTTTGAGGAAGGGGATGCACTCTACCCCAATGCGGGTTTTCGGGGGAAAACCCATATTCAGATTTGCGTTCGCAACCCCGCCAGCATCAAAGGTTATTTCAGACTGCTGCCGGAAAGCTGAATGTAACTCCGTCACTCCAGTCACCGTTGGCAGGACGGCGGAGTGAGGGAAGTTGAGGTTGACTCAGGGTATAGTACACGCATGAAACAGTCAAACCTGAAACTCCTACTTTGTGCCGTATTGGCGTTGTCGCTTTCCGTTGTTGTACGGGCCTCGCTTCCCACCTTACGCCAACTGGGCACAAGCTTCGCCCCGGCTATACGGAACGGGCTTTTCAGGCGATTGCCGAAGGTGATGCGGAGCAGAAGGTGCTTGCGGAATTGGGGCCGCCGCTGTGGGAAGTTGGCTTCCGCTTCTACTACTATTACCGGGGCAGAGAGTTGGTGTTCCTGGTAGATAAGGAAGACGGCACCGCATCGCTGACTGATTTTTCAAAGGCAACCGAGGAACAGAAGGCACCTTACAGGGATATTGAAACCCTGGAAGAATTGACGGAGGTGCTTGGGGCTCCGGAACGTTTCATTGGCGTGGATTCGGGGCAATCACAGGATCCTGAGGTGAAGACGCTTGTACATAGCAACCAAGACCAGAGCGTCCATTTGCCTTGGTGGCAGTATCGACTCGTTTACATTCACAAGGAAACGGCCAAAGTGACGGGCAAGTACTCCGTTCAGTTTTGGGGCTAGACCTCCGGCCGGAATGGCGGAGAAGCAGGGATTCGAACCCTCGCCTCGCCGCCCGCGCCTGTGCTATACTTTTCCCGATGAGCTACGCTGAGCAAGCCCCCGAGTTTTTCCGCATGATCGTACAGTTGAGTTTTGGTAGTAATCTGGGCGATCGGGCCGCGTCTCTGGGGGCGGCGTTGCGGGCGTTGATGGCGGTGGAGGGAGTGGAATTAAAAGCGTGGTCCCATTGTTATGAGACTGAGCCGATTGGATTTACGGAGCAACCGGCTTTCTTGAATATGGCGGTTGAGATTGAGACGGCCTTGGTGCCGCTTGAACTCCTGAATGCCGTCAAGATGATTGAAGCCACGATTGGTCGGCAGAAGACCGCCCGGTGGGGTCCTCGCGAGATTGATATTGACATCATTCTCTGGGGGGACACCGAGTATGTATCGGAACGGTTAACCTTGCCGCACCGGGAGTTCCGCCAGCGCGCGTTTGTGCTGGCGCCCATGGCGGAGATTGCGCCGGAGGCCGTGGACCCCGTCACGGGGGAAACGATTGCCGCCCTGGCACAACGCCCCGAAGTGCAGGGGTGGATCGAAAAGCGCGAGAAAATCGCACCCTGAACCGCTCCGCTTGGAGCCCAAAGGGACCGGGACGGGTACGTCACGGTTCAGGAGAAAACAGGTGGCCAACGTCACAACACTGTCCTTTCAGGACAAGAAGCAGCAGGGCGAGAAGATCACCGTGCTGACGGCCTATGATTACCCCACGGCCCAGTTACTGGATGCCGCCGGGGTGGATGCCCTGTTGGTGGGGGATTCCATGGGCATGGCCGTCATGGGCCTGAAGAACACCCTTTCCGTCACGGTGGAGGATATTCTCCACCACACCCGCATGGTCTCCCGCGCGGCAGTGCGCGCCATGGTCATCGCGGACATGCCCTTCCTTTCCTACCACGTCACCCCCGAGGAATCGGTGCGCAACGCCGGGCGGCTCATTGCCCAGGGCGGGGCGCAGGCGGTGAAGGTGGAGGGCCCCGTTTCCCGGATTGGGGCATCGCTCGAGCGCATTCTCGCGGCGGGCATACCCGTCATGGGCCACCTGGGCCTGACGCCCCAGTCGGTCCACCAGTTTGGCGGTTTCAAGGTTCAGGGAAAGGATGAGGCGGCTCAGGCGCGCCTGAAAGAAGATGCCCTCGCCCTGGAAGCGGCCGGGTGCTTCGCCATTGTGCTGGAGTGTATCCCCGCAGCGCTTGGCACCGAAATTTCCGCCTGCCTGCGCATCCCCACGATCGGCATCGGCGCGGGGCCCGATTGTGACGGCCAGGTACTCGTGCTTCACGATATCCTGGGCTGGGGCAAGGCGCGCTTTGCCCACACCTTTGCCGATGTGAAGAGCCAAATAAGCGACGCCGCCGCGCAATACGTGGAGAGCGTCAAATCCGGGGCCTACCCGGCACCGGAGCAGAGTTACCCATGAGACTTATTCGCGACAAGAAGACCATGCGACAGATCGCCATCCAAGAGAAGGCGGCCGGTCGCTCCATCGGTTTCGTGCCCACCATGGGCGCGCTCCACGAGGGCCATGCCAGCCTCGTGCGTGCGGCTGTGGCGAAAGACGACGTCTCGGTGGCGAGTATCTTCGTGAACCCGACGCAGTTCGCGCCCCACGAGGACTTGAAGAAGTATCCGCGCCCCTTTTTCGACGACTGCGAAATGCTGGAGTCCCTCGGCGTCGACCTGGTCTATGCGCCAGAGGCGGAGAGCATGTATCCCGAGGGCTATGCCACTTACGTGACCGTGGAAGGCCTGACGGACGGGCTCTGCAGCGGCTCCCGACCCCATTTTTTTCGCGGTGTGGCCACGGTGGTGACGAAACTATTCACGACCGTGCTCCCGGATAGGGCCTATTTCGGGCAGAAGGACGCCCAGCAATGCGCGGTCATCAAGCGTATGGCGCTGGATCTGGATCTCGGCGTAGAGATCATTGAAATGCCCATCGTGCGCGAGGCCGACGGCCTGGCCATGAGTTCGCGCAACCGCTATCTATCCGTCGACGAACGGAAAGATGCCTTGCGCATTTCCGCCGCCCTCTTCCATGCCCAATCCTTGCTGGAGGTTGGCGAACGCAACAGCGCCTCGATTATCGAGGCCGTTCGCGCAGCCATAGCCCCGCTGGCGATTGACTATGTGTCCCTCGTGGACGCCAGGACCATGCGCCCACTGGAGACGGTTTCGGGGGAGATTCTCCTCGCCGTCGCCGTGAATATGCCCTCCGCGCGCCTCATCGACAACATCAAATTCACCGCACCCGCGGTCCACTAAGTTGGGAATACGTGCCATGCTGCTATCCATGTTCAAAAGCAAGATTCATCGGGCCACCGTCACCGAGGCCGTACTCCACTACAAAGGCAGCCTCACGCTGGATCCCGACTTGATGGACGCCGCCGAAATGCTGCCCAACGAAGAGATCCACGTGTTGAACATCAACACGGGCGCCCGCTTCACGACCTACATCATCGAGGGAGAGCGGGGGAGTGGCGTGGTGTGCCTCAACGGGGCCGCCGCGCGCCTCGGTCAGCCCGGTGACCTGATCATCGCCCTCACCTATTGCATGATGGATCGCGAAGAGGCAAAGAAGCACGTGCCGGTTGTGGTGCATGTGGATGAAGAGAATAAGATCACGTCGATCGAGGGGACCGAGCGGAATTGATTTTCTGGTAGTGCTGTCATTCCCACGGAAGTGGGAATCCAGTGCCCTCGCGAAGTTTACCTCCCTCGTTCACTGGATTCCCGCGTTCGCGGGAAAGACAGGGTTGGGGTATTCGTTGGGACGGTAGAACGTATTTAGTAAATCAATGTCAATGGCACGTGTATCTTTCAATCTCAATACGCTAAGATAGCCCCCATGGGAGCACCACGACTTCAAATCACCGACGGCATGCGCCGATTCCTCGACTATCCCAAGTTCACCGGGCCCACGCGCGTGCTCGTGCTGGACACGGGCTACTTCTTCGATCAGAGCTGGCTTCGTGCCGCGACCCAACTGGGGTGGAAGACGGCTTCCGTCCGAAGTGTTATCACCGGCGATCTCACGCGCGACGACATCGCCTCCCTCTTCCAGACCATCGGCGAGTTCAAGCCCGATTTCATCCTCACGAGCAATTACGCGGGCATGGACAACGCCGGGCTCTTCGCGAATTTCTTCAACGACGCGAAGCTGCCCTATGTGAGCTGGTTCACCGACACGCCGCGCATGATCCTCTTCAACCGCACGATGTACGTCTCGGACTATGCCGTGGCGGCGACATGGGAGCGGGCCTACGAGCCTCACTTGCGGCGATTGGGCTTCGAGCATGTCCACTTCATGCCCCTGGCGACCGATCCGCTAGTGTTTGATGGTGTGCCTGCGGATGGCTTCGTACGACAGCTTGCCTTCGTGGGCAATTCCATGCTCGTGCAGCTCGGCGAGGCATTGGAGAAGCACGTGGATGCGCCTCACGTCACCGAGGCCGTGGAGCTGGCGATTCGCGCGGGACGAGCAACGCGAGGGGCCTATGCCGAGGGAATTGCGGACATCATCGGCCGTGACCTCTATGAGTCCCTCGACGAGACGGGCCAGCGCAACGCGGAATTGCTCTTGAACTACGAAGTCACTTCCCATGATCGTATAGAACTCGCACGGGCGCTGGCGCCCCTGGGGCTCGAAGTGCGGGGCGACGCAAGCTGGGCAAAAGTTATTGACAAGCATGGGCCCGGCGTCCACTATTTCGAGCAACTGCCCGCTTTTTACAATAGCACGGCCATTAACGTGAACCAGACCAGCCTGCAGATGCGCGATGCCGTAAACCAGCGGGTCTTCGATTGTCCGGCGTCGGGCGGCTTCGTGATCACCGACAACCAGCCCGATCTTCACGAACACTTCAACGTTGCAAGGGAGATGGTGACCTACGACTCCATCGAAGAGTTGTCCGACAAGGCCCTGTATTTTTTGCATCACCACGATGAGCGAAAGGCCATCGCGGCCCGCGCCCGTGAACGCGTGCTGGCGAATCATACCCATGCCCACCGACTTAAGTCGCTCGAGTCTTATATGAAGCCTTTGTTTGGGGTACAGTCTTGAGCCGCCCAAAGAAACCTGCGCCGGAAAAGGGCTCGGCCCCCATTATGCCGGGCGAAAAGCCCAAGGCGAAGCCTCGTCCCCGAAAGCCGACGGCGGCAAAGCCCGCCCCTAAAGCCCGACCCCGAAAGCTGGCGCCGGAGCAGGTAGCGCTTCCAAACCTCGAGGCAGCGCCCCCCGCACCGAGACCCCGTGCGCCGCGCAAGCCCCGCTCGGCTTCGCCCGCCAAATCTAAGTCCCAGGCGACAACGGTGGCCGTAAATCGCTTCTCGGCTCTTGAACCGGAACGCAGGCGCATCCTGTGCCTGAGCGGTGGCACGGCGTCCATCCTCTTCCTTCTTGGCATGTTCCTTTTTTATTCCATCGATTATCCCTACTACGATCAATGGGATTTCGTACCTTTTTTGGAAAAGGCCTACGCGCACCAGTTGTCCTGGGGGGATTTCTGGGCTCAGCACAACGAGCATCGCCTCGTTTTTCCGCGCCTGCTAATGTTGGTCCTCGCGCGACTGAGCCATTGGAACATCTACCTTGAGTTGGGCGCGAACGTTGTCCTCGCGGGCCTCACCTGGCTGGTGCTTTGCGCCCAGGCGAAGTCCAACGGACGACAGGTTTTTGAGGGCACCAGCGTCACGATCTATCTCATGTTTACGCTGATTGTCTTTTCCCTCAGCCAATGGCAAAACTGGTTTCTCGGGTGGCAGCTTCAGGAGTTCATGAATGTCCTGGCCGTCGTCCTGTCGCTTATCGCGCTGACGTGGCGCGGACTTCCCGGTTTCGGGGTCGGGGTCGCCGGCTGTTTCGGGATCGTGGCCACGGGTTCCTTCGCCAACGGCATCCTTATCTGGCCCATAGGCCTGCTCCTGCTGCTTCTCCAGCGCGCCGAACGCGGTAAATACTTCCGCTACGAGTTACTCGGCTGGACCGCCATAGGGATCGCGGTCACTTGGGCCTATTTGCGCGACTACACAACCCCATCCTATCATCCGCCCCTGAGCAGCGCTCTTGCCCAGCCGCTCCATTGTGCCTTGTATGTACTCGCCTATCTCGGCCAGCCCGTCTGGAATCTCGATCCCGTCATCTCCATTGTCATGGGGCTCATCGCACTGCTGCTCTGGTCCACCTCGCTCGCCCAGCTCTTCCTTTCCCGGGTCTCCCTCCGCGTGCTCGGTCCCTGGATCGGCATGGCCCTCTACGCCATCGGAACCGCCTGCATTACCGCCCTGGGGCGCGTCGACAACGGACTCGACCAGGCCATGAGCTCCCGCTACGTGACCATGGCCAATCTGCTCTGGATACCTGTGGCCATCCAGTTCTACTGGGTTGCCCGGCTGAACGAAGGCCCCATCGTCCGCCGTACTCTCGCCGTGAAGGTATCGGTGCTATGCGCGCTGCTTGTCACGGCCTCACTCACGGGAGCCTACCGATGGGCGGAGCGCCACCACGCCTACAGTGGACTTCGGAATCAGGTTCTTCAGGGTTATGATCTGGAAAGCCTGCGCACAATTTATCCCCCCGATCCCGCCGCGGTTATCGAGCGCCGGATTGCACTGCACCGGCTCGGATTGACCGTATACCGTGGCAGAGGTCTTCCTCTGCCCGCCCCTTCAGCTCCCTGACGGAGTGGGGGGCCGCCCCTTCCGACCCCAACCTTCACTGTTTGCGGTTCCGTGTCCACTGCCTCGTGGGCCAGTGGGCAATATCTTGGGGACGCACCTAGACACACAAAAAAATCCCCCGGAAGGTTCCGGGGGATGACGATAAAGTAAGGAATGTTTTTCGGCTTAGCGCTTGGAGAACTGGAAGCGCTTGCGGGCGCCGGGGCGTCCGTACTTCTTGCGTTCCACTTCACGGGCGTCGCGAGTCAGCATGCCGGCGGAGCGGAGGGCGCCGTGGGTGTTGGCGTCGTTTTCCAGTAAAGCGCGGGCAATGCCCAGGCGGAGCGCACCGGCCTGGCCGGAGATGCCGCCGCCATCACAGATGGCGCGTACGTCGAAGGTGCCGGTGGTGCCGGTGGCTTCGAAGGGCTGGGTGGCGAGGAATACGAGCACATCGCGCTCGAGGTACTCACGCACTTCCTTGCCGTTTACGACGAACTTGCCAGAGCCCGGCGTCATGCGGACACGGGCGGTAGCGCGTTTGCGGCGGCCGAGGGCCACGATTTCGTTGGTCTTGGGGTCAATCACGGTTCGCGGTCTCCAGCGTTATTTCATTTCGAAGGGTTTCGGGTTCTGTGCGACGTGGGGGTGTTCCGCGCCGGCATAGACTCGAAAGTTCGTGCAAAGTTTCCGACCGAGCCGATTGTGGGGGAGCATGCCCTTGATCGCCAGAGTCATGGCCCGTTCCGGGAAGCGTTCCACGATTTCTCCGTAGTTCGCTTCCGAGAGTCCGCCGGGGTAACCAGAGTGCCGATAGTACTTCTTCTGCACCATCTTGTTACCGGTGACCCGGGCTTTTGCCGCGTTGATGACAATGACGTGGTCGCCACAGTCGAGATAGGGGGTGTACTGGGGCTTGTGCTTGCCACGGATAAGCTTTGCAGCTTCTACGGCAACGCGACCCAGGACTTGGCCCTCGGCATCAATGATATGCCAGTTCTTTTTTACTTCCCCGTCTTTGGGGACAAAAGTCTTCACAAACTCGCTCCTCTTGTAGCGCTTTGTTGCACGCGATTATGGGGGGGGATCAGCGCGCGTAAATGTAACGGAAGTGAGAATATAGCAGATGAATGTGGGGCATGTCAAACCAATCAACTCCCCTAAAGCGCTGCTTGCGCTCGCCTTAGGTTCGGCGCTGCGTCGTCGCGGTCTGGATGAAATTTGTGCCATCGAAAACATAGCCGTCCTCGGTGAATTCTGAAAAATCCGCAACCCTTTTGACCTTGTTTTGCAGAACCCAGCGCACAAAGCGTCCCTTGATAGCCTTGCCAAAGTGTCCGGCCGCTTTTTGTCCGCCCTCGACACGAAAATCGACCGTAACCAGCGCGGGATAATCCAGGGCCCGCGCGTAGGTCTGGGAAAGCAGGTTCAGCACCGGCTTCCCGCACGCGATGGCCTCAAGGCGTTCGCTGTTCCGGGCGCGCCAATACTTGACAAGCCACGGCGCCATGGAAAGCTTGTAGGCGGGCAGCGGGGCCCCGCCATCGATCAGGCCGAAAAGCGCTGATACGATCAGAATACGTTTTCGGGCGGCAGCTTTATGAAAAAGGGTATTGAAGTCGAGGTGGTCATAAACGACCCCGGTGTATCGCGTAATAGCGGGTATGCACGGCGCATCGAGCGCGTCCAGGTTCTGTGCATGGACCTCCGAGGACTTCTCCTCGGATTTCAGGCCGTAGAGGGCGCGTTGTTCGGGGAACGTGAGTCCCGACAGGACGTCGATCACGCCCTGCACCTCGGCAACACGATCCGGGCACTGCGCGCGAAAGGAACCTTTTCCCGGAATCAGGGACTTGCCCTCACTGGGCGGAAGGAGTATATACACCAGACCCCTATTCTACCGTGAGCTCGTCGAGCGTCTCTTCGGCCTGGCTGATGGCCTTGAAATGCATCCCTGCCTCATCGATGGTCACCACCCAGAAATGGGGCGTTCCAGAAGCCTTTTCGAGGTACCAGCGCCCCGGGTCCACCACCTCGCGGGGATTGACGCCAAAGCTGCCATCCCCGAGATACACCGTCCCCGTATCCGCCACTTGATTCCCCTTCAGAACTTTGCTGCGCTTGAAGGAGTGATCGTGGTTTTCAAAGGCGACACTCAACCCATACTGATCGAACAGGGGTAGCCAGCTTTCACGACCGGCGACAGCGCGCCAGTCCTCAAAATCCCGGTGGCTCGGGTAGAGGGGGGCGTGGTACACCGCAATGGTATTCTTGATGGCCTGGCTGTCCTTCAGGGTCTGATCCAGCCAGGGAATCTGCTCCGCATGAGGTACCGTATGTCCTGAATCCAGGACTACAAGCATCGTATCATCCCGCAACTGTCGGGAGAAGTAGGGGAGCCCGCCCTGGGCAAAGAACCCGTAGTAAAACGGAGCCCGCTCCTGAAGGGTGCCCTCCTTTTCATTGACCTCATGATTGCCGATGGCCAATACCATGGGCACCATCACGCCGTCCGACGTGACCATGTTGTTCTCCCACATGGCGAACCAGTGGTCCCACATCCAGGCGCTGCTGAGCTTGCCATTGTCATAGGCAATATCGCCGCCGATAAGGGCAAACATGGGGTCGTTCTTCCCGGCCAACCCGGTAAGCTGATGCGCGCGGGGGAGAATCGTCATGTCGCCGCCAGAGATAAAGTGCAGCGGGGCATCGTCCGGGGGCAGGGGACGAAAGCGGAGCTCCTCGGTCACGCTCTCCCCATTGTCACTGAGCACAAAATAGTAGGTCTCGCCAGGAATCAGATTGGTTGCTTCGATGTGATAGATGTAGCGCTCGTCACGAAGTCCGGGAATCTGGCGGACGACCGTTCCTTCAGCGCCCAGGGGGTAGTCCGCCACCACGCCGCCATGAGATTCGGTGCCGTAGACCAGTTTCAGCGCTTCGTAGTGTTCGGGGCTCTGGAAATTTACCGTCATCGTGGTGCGGGGGTCATGCTGCCAGGTAAGGTAGACATGGTCGATACGCGCGCAGCCCCCGAATATCAGGGACGAGAGTAACAGGACCAGGCAGAGCGAGAGGACCCTGAAAGGAGGTATGATGGTGGACATTTCGAGTCTCCAGAGAGCGTTTGTGATACGCTCGCTATGATACCTCGTTATCGCCTTCGGATTCACCGTTTCGCCCGCGTCCTGAGATGGGGAAGATGTCCGGATGAATGAACTGGGAGCGTTAGCTGAAGTCGAGCACGAGGAAAGGCTGTCTTAATGAAGTACCTCCGCGAATACGGATCCACCGCAGGAATCATTCTTTTTGGAGCCATGATCATCTACCTGATGGTTATTGGAGGGAGCCACCCCCTGGACGGCAAAGTGGCCCCGGATTTCACCCTTCCAAATCTGAACGGTACTTCCGTGAGCCTGTCCAGCCACCTCGGCAAGGATGTGGTCGTACTCGATTTCTGGGCTTCCTGGTGTCCGCCATGCCGCAAGGGCCTTCCCACGCTGAACAGCCTGGCCAAGGCTCTGGAGGGGCAGTCCGTCGCCGTCTATGCAATCAACATCCGCGAAAGCACGGCGCTGGTTTCCGAATTTGCTCGCGTGGAAAAGCTTACACTTCCCATCCTCCTCGACGACACGGGCCTCGTGGCCGATGATTACGGTGTGACAACCATTCCACAGACCGTCATCATCGATCGCGCCGGGAATGTGCACAAAGTTCTCGTTGGATTGCCCATGTGGGAGGCGGAGGAATCATTGCTTGCCGACATACGGGCGGCCCTCGACGTCGTCACCGGGACGCCCGGAGTTTGACCATTGTCGGCGCCCTTGTCTACACTGCCAGCGGCGGCGAGTCTTGAGGCGCCGGTTGTGATGCAATGGGAGAGCTTCCGGATGATTCGGCGTACAGCACCAGATTCAGTTGCCCGAATCAGCGCCCGTCTTGTTGCGTTCCGAATTCAAATTGGGGCCTGGGCTATCGTCTCCTTGGGCCTGAGCCTGTCAGGCTGTGAAGCTCCCGCAACTCATAGCGGTCCCCCGAATCCTCCCCGTGTCGTGGCTCCGGTCGTGGAAGCCCTACCGCCCGCCAAGCCAGACGAAGTTATCGATGTGTTCACCGGGCTTCCCATCCCCGGCGAGCGCCCCCTGGTCATCGAAGCCGCCAAGCGCCTTCCCCCACCAAAAACCGACGAGCGGGAACCTGTGCCCGCCCTGCATGCACTGATTGACCTGCTTGTACGGGGAGTCAACCATCCACTCGCACCGACTCGATGGCGGGTTGCCGGTTTCACGCACTATGCTACGATCCACCAGGCGGTGGCAGCAGGAGACCTCTATGCTGTTGTGGACCGAATTGAAGGTGGCGAAGTACTCGATCGGCGGGATGCCGAAGGCAGGACGCCCCTCCTTGTCGCCGCGGCCGAGAATCAACCCTACATCGCCGACTACCTTCTTGATCGTGGCGCTCAATTGTCGGAACAAGACGGGCTTGGCAATTCGGTCATGCATCTGGCCGCCCGCGCCAGTCACATCTATACCCTGGAAAACTTCCTCCACCGAGGCGCGCCGTTGGAGCCTCGAAATCGGAGTGGATACACTCCCTTGCACACGGCCGCCGAAGCGGGAGACCTCTTTGCCGTACAGCATCTGGTTCTCAACGGCGCAAACCTTTTTGCCATGCAGGATGAGGCTATACTCTCCATACCCGCAGTGCTTGCCGCGCGAAAGCGCCACTGGGATATCACCCGGTTCTTTCGGGTAAGGGGCCAGTACTTTCCCATCCATATGATGGCCGCGCAAGGGGATTTGCCCGGCGTGGCGGAGGCCCTCGCCGACATGCCGGCCGCCGTCAACCTCTTCGATTCCATGCAGAATACGCCTCTGCTAAGCGCAGTCCAGACGGGCGAATGCGAAACTGCCGCGCTCCTTCTGGAGGGAGGGGCCGATCCCACCCTGCGCAACATGGAAGGCGACTTCCCCTTGGCCATCGCCCTTCGCCGGGGACATTTTGACTGCGCCCGAATCCTGCTGGAGCGCGGCGCCAACATTAACGAGCCGCTCGCGTCGGGAAATGAACTTACCCTGCTGGGTGAGGCGGTGCGAAGCGCACCCTTGGAAACCGTGTCCTTTATTATCGAGCACGGCGGAAATCCCCGATCAAACTGGGGAGGGGGAAGGACCGCGCTTCATGTCGCGGTGGATGTCGTCGACGATGCCAAGACCCGTATGCTGGTGGGTGCCGGCGCCGAACCCACGGCCGTGAACGAAGCGGGGTGGTCGCCCCTGCTGCTCGCGTCGCAGCGGGGACTTCTGCAAGTGTTGGAAGCGATGACATCGCAGTCGGACATACTCGCGGCTCCGTCGCCCGATGGGCGCAGACCCATTCATGAAGCCGCCGCCCATGGACATGCCGATGTCGTCGCGTGGCTCCTCGCCAAAGGTGTGTCACCGAGCGATGTGGACGGAGATGGACGAACCGCCCTGCATCGCGCCGCGCTCGGAGGTCACACCGCGACCGTAGCGCTGCTTCTGGAACGCGGTGCGCCGCTGGAAGCCGTGGATTCCCACGGAAACACGGCCTTTCTCGCCGCCGTAAAGGGAGGGACGAGGGAAACCGTGGAATTGTTGCTGGACAGCGGCGCCGAGCGGGCGCGCTGCAATGCCAATCAGATGGGCGCGATACACATTGCGCTCACGAACTACCACGTCTCACTGGCCTATTGGCTGCATGACCAGGGAATCTCCGTTGACCAGCGAGACAGCCAAGGCCGTTCCGCGCTGTTTCCCGCCATTCGGACCGGGAATCGCGCGGCCGTCGAGTGGCTTGCGACGCTGAATATTCCCCTCGACGAAAAGGATAGCACGGGGCTCCGCCCTATCCACGAGGCCACGGCCTATGGCGATATTGATACCCTCCGCTACTTGCTCCACAAGGGGGTGTCCCTCAACTCGGTAGATTCAACCCTCACGGCGCCCCTTCATCTGGCCGCAGTTCGGGGTAATCTGTCTGTTCTCCGCCTGCTGCTGGAATCGGGAATTCCACTGGACACCCGAAACGCAATGGGCGAGACCCCCCTGCACTTGGCGGCGCGAAGTGGCCATGAAGCCTGTGTGGAGTTTCTTGCGGTTCGGGGCGCCTGTCTGGAGGCCACGGACCTTCGGGGTTCCACACCGCTCATTCTGGCCGCGACCGCCGGTCACTACCATGCCGCCACCGCACTGATTCGGCGTGGAGCAATCGTTCATGCCGTGAATTCGGATGGGCAGACTGCACTCCAGGGCGCCCTTGAGGCGCTTGATACGCCTGACGATTACCCGACCCGGGAGGAGAAGAGTAACTTGCGCGCCTTTCTGCATGCCGTGCTGCTGGAAGAATTTCGCGCCGCCGCCACCTGGGGCGATGCAGATCGCATGAGAGCACTCTTGAACGCCTATCCAATGTATAGCGATGCTACAACCTTTGGGCGAACGCCAGCGCACTGGGCCGCGCAGCACGGTCACACGGCAATACTGGAACTGCTCCGCAGTCATGGTGCGGATTTGCTCCGGCTCTCCGACACGGCGGGAGGCTATGCGCCGATTCACTTCGCAGCCCGCTTTGGCCACACCGATACCGTCAATTGGCTGGTTGAGCACGGCACACCAGGCGATCTGAAGAGCGCCGCCGGTCAAACCGCTCAGGAAATCGCCAGCGTGTCCACGGCAATGGCCCCGGAGGCGGCTGCGCCTTGAGCAGCGCGGGACTTGATAAGTCCGGGCACTGCTTGATAGCCTCTCATATGTTTTTTCGTCTTATTCGCGTTTTACTGTGCCCCCGAATCGCCGCGCCGGGCGCCGACCAGCCGAGGTAGTAACCCTTCGTGAATCCCATCGAAGTATCCGTCGTCATGCCTTGTCTGAACGAAGAGAAGACGGTCGCGGTCTGCATCCGGAAAGCATTAGCCTCCATGAGCGCCATGGGCGTGGTGGGCGAGGTTGTTATCGCCGATAATGGAAGCACGGATCAATCTCGCGAGGTGGCCCGAGCGGAGGGAGCCCGCGTCGTGGACGTGCCGGCCAAAGGCTATGGTTCCGCGCTCCGCGGGGGTATTGAAGCGGCGTTGGGCACTTACATCATCATGGGCGATTCGGACGACAGTTACGATTTCGCCAATCTCCAACCATTCATCGA
>JBHEKR010000046.1:0-3672 GCA_041859365.1 Candidatus Hydrogenedentales bacterium | reverse complement strand
CGCGACACCGGACACGATGAAAGTTCGTCAGATGGTGGATACGGCGCGCAAGATCAACCCCGGCATCGATGTGGTGATCCGCTCCCACAGCGAGATGGAAGCGCGCTTGCTGGAGCAGGAAGAGACGGGCAAGATCTTCCTTGGCGAGCGCGAACTGGCGAACAGTATTTCCGCGTATGTGCTGGAGCGGCTGCGGAAAACTGCCACGACTGTGGACGTAGTGGATTCGTCGCGGCGAGTGGACGCAGTGGACAAAGTGGACTGAGTAGACATACTCGGCCATTCATAAACCGTTATTCATAGTTTTCGATTCACCGGAGCCCATTGATGAGCGACACCTACTTCAGCATGCGCAACTTGCAATTTGTCCTTTACGAGGTCATGGAGGCCGAGGGGCTCTGCGCCTTTCCGCGCTTTGAGGAGCACTCGCGCGAGATCTTTGATATGGTGCTGGAAACGGGCAAGAAGCTTTGCGATGGGACGCTCTACCCTGCGTTGAAGGAAATGGACCAAAACGCGCCCGAGTTCAAGGACGGCAAGGTCACCGTTTCACCCGTGGTGCGCGAACTGATGCGGGAATGCGGCGAGGGTGGCTGGATTGGGGCCCATGCCGACTTCGACCGGGGGGGACAACAGCTCCCCGATACGGTACTGGCGGCGCTTCGTTTCATGTTTTCAGCGTCCAACTACTCCGCCAGCGTTTATCCATTTCTCAGCTCCGGCGCGGCCCAGTTGATACTGTCTTTCGGTTCCCCCGAGCTTGCGGACACCTATGTCGCCCCCATTTTTGAAGGACGCTGGCAGGGCACCATGGCTATGACCGAGCCCCACGCGGGCAGTTCGCTTGCGGATCTCCAGACGACGGCGCGGCGGACGGAGAAGGACTACTTCCTGCTCACGGGGCAGAAGATTTTCATCTCTTGTGGCGAGCACGACGGTGTGGACAATATCGTCCACTTGATGCTTGCGCGGATCGAAGGGGCACCCGCGGGCGTGAAGGGTATATCGCTCTTCGTCGTGCCGAAGTTGCGTCCCGACGCCCAGGGTGATCTGGTCCCGAACGATGTGGTCTGTACGGGGATCTTTCACAAGCTGGGCTACCGGGGCTCCCCCATCACGCAGTTGGAAATGGGCGAACATGGCGACTGCCGCGCCTGGCTCGTGGGCGAGGAACATCAGGGTCTGCGCTACATGTTCCAGATGATGAACGAGGCCCGGGTTGGCGTGGGCATGGGCGCGACTGCCATCGCGACCGCCGCGTACTACGCGTCGCTGAAGTACGCGATGGAGCGCTGCCAGGGGCGGCCGATTGCGGGGAAGGACCTGAGCGCGCCGCAGGTGCCGATTATCGAACATGCGGATGTGAAGCGCATGCTGCTCTTCCAGCGTTCAATTGTGGAGGGCTCGCTTTCTCTAATTGTCTATTGCTCCAAGCTGATTGATCTCGTCCACGCCGGCCCCGAGGCGGATCGGGCGCGTCACGGGCTGCTACTGGATTTCCTCACGCCGATTGCGAAGAGCTATCCTTCGGAAATGGGTATTCTATCGGCCAGCGCGGGATTGCAGTGCCTGGGCGGCTATGGCTATTGCGATGAGTTTCCCCTGGAGCAATACTACCGCGACGCGCGGATCCATCCTATTCACGAAGGCACGACGGGCATCCAGGGCTTGGATCTGCTGGGGCGCAAGGTGACGATGCAGAGCGGTGCGGCCTATCACGCGTTCATCGCGGCGGTCGAGGGTGCGCTGGCCGATGCAGGGAAACTGGAACCACTTGGGGAAGCCTGTGCGGCGATGGGTGAAGCGGTCGGCTTGTTGAACGAGGTAACAGAGGCGCTGCTGAAGGCTGCTGCTTCGGGCGAGACCGAGGCCTTTCTGGCGGATGCCACGCTGTATCTGGAGTTGACGTCTTTGGTGGCCATTGGCTGGCACTGGGTCCTGCAGGGAACGGTGGCGGAGCGCGCCCTGGCCGCCGCACCGGAGTCGCCGGACCGCCATTTTTACCTCGGCAAGCGGGACGCGTATACCTATTTCATACGCTATGAACTGCCGAAGATGCATGGTCTCGCGGCACGGTTGAAGCAGTGCGATGGCTTCACGGCGCGGGTGGATGTGAGGAATTTTGAGGGGGCGTGATGAGATTGGCTGTGGAGAAGAATTTTCCCACAGATTAACACAGATCTGCACAGATAAAAGGGGGAGATTCCCCATAAAAGTTGTCGTTGAACGTTACGCGAATACGTGCTCGGTCTAATAAAATGCTTACCACGGAGAACACGAAGGTACGGAGAAGAGATACAAGAGAGAGAAATTGGAGAGACCTCTTTCGAACGTGTGCGTTACCGCAACTCGGCACGGGTGCTTTTGTACTCCTCCTTTTTCTCCGCGCCTCCGTGTCTCCGTGGTCCATCCACTTGTTATCACCGTGCGAGGCGTAGGTTGAAGTCTCGATCCAGCGGAGTGCCCTTCGGGTCGCCGAGGCCCGATTCTCCGTTCGACTTCGCGCGCGCTTTGGTGTCGCGGACGCTGAAATCGATCTCGGCGAGACGGTAGCTTTCGGCGGAAAAGGTCGTGGGGGCTTCGGCGTGGCTGAACATGCGGCTTTCGATGCGGATGGAGGCGCCGTCGTCCGCCACGAAGCAATCGAGGATTCGGCCTTCCTGGGGATAGTCGATGATCGACCCGGTCTGAATTTCGATGTAGGGGTAGTCCCCCGGGATGACTCGGGCGCGATTCTGGTGGGTGTGTCCCGTTAGGTGCAGCACAACGCCCGGATAGCGCGCGAGGGTGCTGCGGAATTCCCGCGTTGATACTTTGGGCTCGGGATAGGGCACGTTGAAGTCGTCCGACGGATGATGGGAAACGACGATCACCCACTCCCCCGCTTTCTCGGCGGCTTCGAGCGCTGGAACCAGAAAGGCGTCGAAGTGCTCTCGGGTCAGGACGCCGTAGTAGAGAGGCAGGCGGTGGTGAGAGCCGGTGGCCACAGAATTGAAAACGATGAGCCGGAGTGGAACTTCGGGTACAGGCCTCACGCTGTACCACACTTCCTCCCGCGCCAGCGAGCCCTCCGTGAAGCCATGGCCGCGGGGCGTTGTGGAGCTTTCCAGATGGCTCTCGATGAAGGATCTGCGGGACAGAAAGCGCCTGCTGGCGTCGGCCTCGATGGGGCCCGCTTCCAGGGTATCGAGATCGAGGATGGTCCCCTGCGCGAGGAGGGGCGGCCCGGCGCCGGTGATACGTGCTGGGCTCTGATCGGCGGTGGGCAGCATGACGTTCCAGGCCGGATCGATATCGTGAAATCCGAGGGTATCCGCTACGAAGGGAAACAGGGGCGCTAACCAATCTTCTGAACTGGGTGCGGCGCGATCAATGGGAAAGTTTCCGGTGGCGAGGCCGTCGTGATTGCCATAGCAGGTGTACCAGGGAATTTCGGTGCTCAAGCCTTCCGCGTCATAGGACAGCTTGGGGTTGAGTCCTTCGGGCGCGTCGCGCAGTGCCCCATCGCGTATGCCGGAGTCGACGGTCACCTCGTTGCCGTCCATGGTATCCATGAACCACTGGAGTTCGTTTACCTGAGCGAGATCGCAGAGATCCCCGGTCATGACGACGAAGTCCACGGACCGGTCGCGGGGTTTGCCTTCTTCGTGGAGCGCATTGATGCGCTGGAGG
>JBHEKR010000386.1:0-4182 GCA_041859365.1 Candidatus Hydrogenedentales bacterium | reverse complement strand
CTGTCTCGCGAAGGATTTGGCGAGTTCTCGACGGATGATCTGACGCTCGGGCGGCTCTATGAAGTGCTTGCCCCGGCGGACAGCCACGACATGCTGCGGATCATTGACGATTCCGGCGAGGACTTTCTTTATCCGGCGTCTCTTTTCGAGGCGGTGGAGGTGCAAGAGGAAACGGCCACCCGTCTGCACGAATTGTTGGCAGCGTAACGCAAGAGTCAGGAAAACCGGCCTCTGAGGTGCTGTAGTTGTGGCAACAGATCAGGAATATTGCTCTGGCTCCTGCGTCACAAAATGCCTCCATGCAAACCGGATAGCCAGAGCAATCCAAGGGCTCTGACCCCTTACTTCTTACCCGGCGTCCCTTTTCGAGGGTGTGGAGGTGCAAGAGCAAACAGCCACCCGGCTGCACGAATTGTTGGCAGCGTAACGCTAGAGTCAGGAAAACCGGCCTCTGAGGTGCTGTAGTTGTTGCAACAGATCAGAGACATCGCTCTGGATCATGTCCCACAAGATGCCTCCATGCAGACCGAATAGCCAGAGCGATCAAAGGGCTCTGACCCCTTACTTCCGGACCCCTTACTTCCGAATATGCCTATATGCTAACTTGTGAGGATTGGTCTCGGTAGGGGGCATGGCACACTGGCATGGTCTCTTGGCGTGGAAACCAGAGACTCCCCCAAAGGGCGCATTTGTTCAAGCTCCCTGAGGGGGGTCACCCCCTCCACATCACCCCGCTTGATCATTCCGGCAGGGAATTCCATCATGAACGTTGACCGTGCTCAGGGGGGTGATTGGTTACCATTTGTTGGTTTCAGCATGGGCGGTGTATGATTTCCGAGTGTGGAGTCCCGGGGAGGGCCATGTTATGAAAGGAAATGCTTAAATGGGACGGTTAATCAATACTTCAATGCGTTTTTGGCGTCGCGCCTTAAGGAATGCTGTCGGCTGGTCAGTCATCTATGTTGTGTTGCTTGTAGGATTTTCGATATTATCACTGATGCTCGGCAAAACATCAACATGGACGTCTGACTGGCCGGAAAAGTTGCTGTACATCGCAATTTTACTCATATTAGCTGGAGCGTTCATTGGTATCGGCGGCACACCTCCGTCGAAGAAAAACGTATCGTTGAGTCTTATTATTGTCGTCCTGGCAATAGGAACGGGGGCTCTGGTACTCAATTTTGCCACCGCCAACTTAACGAAATCAAGCCCATTTATGAAGGATTCTTCCTTTTTCTTTTTTTTCTTTTATCTAGCGCCAGCATTGATTTTTTCTTTAGCGGGCCAGTTCGTCGAATATAACTTCGAGCCTTATCTGGTAGAACGGGCTCTTAATTCGGATTTGCTTAACGCTCCGGAAGTTCGTCAGTTCTTTAACAGGACTATGACCGCTTGGGCCAGTGACGCACTTTCAGACTTGGACACACTCCATAAAGAGTCAGCTCGCCGGTCCTACAATGCGTTCGTAAGTAATTATCTTCCGGTAGAGGGTACAGCAATGCTTTATTTTCTTAAGGACATTGGACCTCGCGTTAACGAGTTTCTTGTTGTCTCGCGCGGGCTAACCGTAAAAGAACGTGAGTGGTTCGTTCTTACGAACTGCCGTTTGATTCAGAGATCTGGCAAATACACGCCTATTTATCACGAGATCGAGCTTGCGGATGTTCTGTCGATCGTGCTACCCGATCCACCACAAGCTATAATCAAAATTGTGGCGATGTCCGGAACGACACGCGAGATCACTGATGCTTATTACTATCCTAAAGCAGCGTACCTCACCAAAGCGATAGTGCTAGCTAAGAGCCAGCCTTAAGTTGGGGAATCCCAGGGGCAGTACAGGGCCTCGCCACCAGATCGTCAGATTCCCCCGGTTGACCAAGGCCCGGTCGTAGTCCGACCAGTTCGTCACCGTTCGTCACCCGGCACCGTTGCTTCAGACCCACCTTCGCCGTGTCCGGCTTCACTTGGCTTCACTTTCATGGCCATGAACCACCTCCTCGGACTGTCCAGCCTGGCCAAGCCCGGACTAGTGCCAAGATACTACACCAACGCACTTAGCTTATGCATTCCGAGTGCGGAAGCCCTGGGTATCGGGAGGCCGCTCGATCAGTAAACACGGGACTACCACGCTACCAGACCGCTGTAACCATTTCATTTCATTCAGCGTTGCGGAAAGGACACGGACAGCTTTCGAAAGTGCCGTTGGATCTGCTATATTGGGGCAGACGCGGTGGTTGTGCCGCGAATACGTTAATAAGTGCGAGCAGAGGGAGAACTCATGGGGCACGGGTGGTTCATCAGTAGCATCGTTGCGCTGGGAGTCGTCTCGGGTTGTGGTTTTACCAACGGTTCGGTTTCTGCTGAAGGCCAAGTCGAATGCGACGAGGGCCGGCTTCGATATGCGCTGAAGGTCAGAGCTCCGGCAGGGACCTCGTTGAAGCTGAAATTCTTCGGAAGCAATCTCGCCGACGATCAATGGAAGAGGATCAAAGATCCGCTGGAGTCCAATGCGGTCGTCCCGGCGAGCGGCTTGATCGACATTTTCCAGCCCCTCCTATCTCCGCTGCTCGAACGGGCGTACGTGGAGTTCCAGCAGGGGATACATCGCCAGACCATTGAGGTCAAGCCGGTGCCATTTGCGTCGCCTTCGCTCGAAATGAGAGTTCCGATAGGTGAAGGTTTCTTCTACTTGAGTCGGACGAATGAAGCGGATCCGATAGCCGTTCCTGCTGTGAGGCCAACTCGGATTGGGCCCGGCACTTACAAGGCAACCCTTCCCTTCTGTATCAACAAGAAGCGACCTGCTCCTGGATTTTCGATCGAGCAGGCAGACGTGTATCAGTCGGTCGTTGTCGTCGATCTCGCAAGAATCGCGTTGCAGCCGAATCTCCAGCTGCATCGTGGTTACTATCGAGTCGACGATATGCCCGACGCGCGGATCAATTTGCCAATTGAATCCCGCGCTGAATGGGTGGACGGCTTCGATGTCTTGACTATACCGGCGATGAAATTTGCGCTGAATGACTTGCGGAGTCCGGAAAGTCAAGTGGCGCCCACCGGGCGTCGCGCGATTTTCCTTGATCGCGGAGCGATGGGGGAAGTGATCAAAACAGTGATCATCTCTCGTATCCGGGATATTGGCTTCGCAGATGTGAGTGCGATCGCGACACTCAGTCCGATCTTAGGCCCCGTCATCAAGACGTGCAGCTATTTGGCAGGGATGCGGAATTACCGCGTACTGAAGCGGCAGATGATGTACGTTGTATCGCTTCGTGATCGCGTGTCATCGGAACTCGTTGCGCAGAAAACATTCGCAACGAATCCAGGTGATTGCGCTATTTCCCTGCACAGGGAAGTCTATAATGAGGTAGATGAAGAGTTCGGTCGTCTTGATCAGGATGCCGTTGAAGGGTGGCTGGCTGGCTTCGTCGACAAATAGGGGTGTCGGCAAGAGCGTTGGCTTTTGGGGACGATCCTACTCAAAACGCCAGCGACCGAGTTGCCGCTCGATCTTGTCGCTCGCGAGAGTGTGGTTGATCCGGTAGCAGGATCCAGCGTTGGGGGTCTCAAACTCCAGAGCGTTTGTGTTGGCATACGTTCTGGCCCGCCAGGATACCGGCTGTAAACTCTCTGCAGCAAAAACGAAGGCCCCGCTGAACGCCATGTTCTGCGGGGTTTTTCGTGTAAACCTGTTGACCTCGCCTACCCTACAAATGTCATATCTGCGCTCTTAGAGGCCATTTCTCTCGAAACCTCCTGACTTCGAAAATTTAGTACGGTTTTTTCACGTGTTTGTTTTTGTGTGAGTTTTTAGGGCCTTGCACGAGTTTCGCGTTGGCGTATGCTTTGGTTTCGTGAGGTACGCCATCGCGAAATTTCTGGTTGGTGATGCGCGGGAATGGCCACCAGCGCCCCAACCCTTTACCTTGGCACATCAAGACCCTACTATTGACTCCGTTGAACAGCCATTCGAATGCGCTGGATCGTGTCGTTGACCAAAGCTGTTCTTGGCACCTCAAGCCCCAGGTTCCGTGCGATCGTGTTGATCGTTGCAGGATTCAATGGCATACCTCCTGCGTCTATGGCCGCGATGACTTCCTTGGCTCGCTGGACTTCTGGAGGTAACTTGGCTCGGGGAAGGAAGAAACCTTTCAGCCACTTCAACAGAGTCGGCTTTCGGTG
>JBHEKR010000317.1:0-5206 GCA_041859365.1 Candidatus Hydrogenedentales bacterium | reverse complement strand
ACGCCAGGATGCACTATCAGGGAAACAGGCGGAAGACCTTGTTGACGGTGTAGAGGAAGGGCGGGTCCAGCGTCGCGGGATAGGTCGTCTCGGTGCCGAACTTGAACTGGAGCTGGTCCCCGTTGCGCGCGTACAAGCCTCGGCGCTGCAGGGTCAGCCCCACGGGCTCACTGAGGTAGAACTCGGTGCGGCCGGGGCTGTTGCCGAGGATGGCATCGGCAATCGCGAATTCCACGGCGGTCGGGTAATCCCGTTGCTCCAGCGGGCCGATGTCCATGCGCGCAGGACTGACCGTGGTGTCGACGGAGAAGGTGCCACCGTCTTCGAAGCGGAGTGTGACCCGCTCGCTCGTGGCCTTCAGCACGATCTCTTGGGCGAGGATCCGGGTAATGGCGTTCCCGTTGATCGTGTACTCCAGCGTCTGGGTGATAAAGTTCGTGGGCCCATCGAATTCCTCTTCGAGGCGCCACGCGCCTTGCAGGCCCCCGGGCGAAGCCGAAAAGCAGCCGGAGAGCGACAGCAGGAGCAGGGGAAGGGCAAGCTTGCGCAGCATGGCGAAGAACCTTTGGGGTGGCAAATGCGTTCCAGCAGTGTGCCGGACTATATCCCTTCCCCCCGGGACATTCAAGCACTGCGATGGGGCTTGGCCTTTAGAATCCCGGCGGAGGCAACGGACAGCTAACTGCATACGGAGAACGTTCAAGCCGGATGGCGATCGTGGAGATGCGCGCATCGGGATAGGTTTCGGGCAGCACGATCTGACGCTTGTTCTCGCTGATGGCAACTTCCGCGCCGCCATCGAGCATCCATGCCCGGGCGATATCACGGTCAAACACGGGTAACTGCAATTCTCCAACTCGCGCCGGATCTATGTGAAGATAGGCGGTACCCGAGTACCAGTCAGGCCGATAAACGGTCGAGCCAATGTAGGGTTCCGTATCGTAAATGGACTCGCCATTGACCCGCATCCAATCCCCTAGGGCGCGCAGCAGATCTTGCTGCGGCTGTGGGATCTCTCCCTCGGGCGTGGGGCCGACGTTGAGCAGCAGATTGCCTCCTCGGTGCACCACATCCACCAGCAAGCGGATGAGATCGGTATCGCTCTTGTAGTCATTGTCCTTGGCCATGTATTGCCAGGAGTTGTTCATGGTTACGCAGGCTTCCCACGGGTGCGGCTTCTCCCGCTCGAAGGACGTTGAGGTGTTGACCTCCACGGGCTGTTCGCGGGTGTAGAAGTCCGCGAAGGGGCTTACGCCGCGGGTCCCTTTTCCCAAGCGATCGTTGACGAGTGCACGAGGTTGCAGCGACCGAATCATGGGTACAAGTTCCCGTGCGCGCCACGTGCTTTCAGGGTGGTCCCACTCCCCGTCGAACCAGAGATAGTTAATGTCGCCGTAGTTCGTACACAGTTCCCGCACCTGGCCGAAGACCGTTTCGTTCACGAAACGGGGCAAGTCAGTCCTATAAAGCGGATCGTGCCAGTCGAGGAAGGAGTAGTAGAAGCCAATCTTCAATTGGGCAGCCCGGGCCGCCTCGGCAACCTCGGCCGTAATATCCCTGCTGGGTGCCTGAATCTCGCTGTTGTACCGTGTGTGCTGGGTATTAAATAGAGCATACCCATCGTGATGCTTGGTGGTGAAGACGACGTAGCGCATACCGGCCTCTTTGGCCAAGTTCATCCAAGCGTTCGCATCGAACTTCCTGGGATTGAACGCCATGGCATAGCGCGAATAGTCCGAACGCAAGGCTGCGTTCTCCTTGAGGTCGAAGTAGTCGTAGGCCGCCACGGGGTCCGCGCCCTGGACCGCGAAGGGACCCCAGTGGATAAAGAGGCCCAGTTTGTCTCCCTCGAAGGCCCGCCGCCAGAACCACGTTTCTGCCCCGCCCAGATTGCCTGACTCAGGTATGCCACCGCCTGCAAACCAACTGCTCAGGAATTCATCCAAGTTACCCGGGTGCGTCTGTCGCTTGATGTCCATCCAGGTGCGCTGATCGCCGACGGCATAGTAGAAGTAGGTCTTGCCGTTGAACTCGCAAAGGTCCGGGTCGGAGGCGTTAATACCATCGTTCAGCCCGGTGGGGGAGAGGACCGGGTTCCGGGGACTCTGTTCCCAGTAGATTAAATCGCGGGATCGGGCGATATTCGTCTCGAAGAACCAGCGCGGGGTGCGGTGTTCCAAATAGAGTAAATAGAAGTAGCCATCGCGATTGTTGTAGCGAATCGTCGGACAGGCGGTGTAGCGGTTGGTGCCAAAGACCGCGTCTTCCCGTATCGTCCATGTCTTGAGATCGTAGGACTCGGCAAATTTCACGGTAAACGCGGGGTAATCCGGGGTGTTTGACTCGTAGGCCAGTACGAATTTCCCGGAACCATCGCACAGTGAGCTGTTGAACAGATGCTCGTTGGGCTCCTGCTTGATGATAACCTGCTGTTCCCACGTCTTGAGATCGGTGGAGGTGAAGAGGGTGACGTCGTTCCAGTTGTCGTTCTCAAAGCGGGGTGCGGTGACACAGAACCTGTCGTTGAGGACGAGGGCGCTGGCGAGGCTGTAGCCGGTGCCGAAGCGGGCAAGCTCCTCGCCGGTTTCCACATCCTGAATGGCGAGGTGGTAGTCCTCGCGCTTGCCGCCGGCGGCGGGCCGCACGCTGGTGAGCAGGCAGAGCCGGTCTTTCCAGACGACGGGGGTGACCTCACACATATCCTTGCGCACGAGTTCCGCCTTGACCGCGGCGGCCTGCGGGGGCACCGGCGCGGGCGGCATGAGATCGGCGAAGACTTCCGTGGGCCAATGACCGAGACGGTGCATGCCCGCGGGGACTTCCTGCGTGTGCTGCACGTAGGCGTTCACCGAGCCGGTGGCCGTGAAGCCAATGTCGCCCGCAGATTCCGTGTCGACCTTTACGCCAAAGACCTTGTAGCCCATGAGCGTGGAATCGGCCAGGTCGACGTGAAGGTATTTGCCGTTCTCCACGCTCTGGATGATGCCGTCGGTCGGGGTGCCCGCGGGCTGGGAGAAGTTGAGCGTGATGAACTTGGTGCGGTTGGCCTGCACCCGCATGTAGGTGTGGAAGCCGTAGTTGCCGCCCTTGAGCGCGCACTGCGGGCTGACGAGCGTGCAGTCCTCCACGAGCACATCGGGCTGCTCGGGCATCGCGGGGTTTTCCACGCGGATGTAGCAGGCGGCGGTATCGCCCCACCAATCGAGCGACCAGAGCGTGCAGCGGCGGAAGGTAATGGGCTCGCCGGGACGGGAGAGGCAACTGGCCACGCCGCCGCCAAAGGCCCGGCCAATGCCGATGCAATCCTCCACCACGATGGTGAAGGGCTCGATGCGGTTGGTGCAGTCCCAGAAGAGGCCGGCGTCGCTGCCGGTGGCGTAGAGATGGCGCAAGATCCAGCGGTCCCACACGATGGCGGAGAAGGTCGGCTCGGTGTGTTCCTTGCTCCAGCCCTGCGTGTTGGAGCGAATCGATCCCCACCAGTCGTAGCTCTTGAAGCCTTTCTCCGGATCCCCGGAATCGATCACGACGTGCCCCGTCTGGCCCGACCCCAGGCTGCCGTCGGTGTCGCCGATGAGCAGGTTATAGGATCCCTCCGCGCCGGGATGGGGCACAGAGAGGTTCGCCTCCATATAGGTGTCGGGGCGGATGATGATCCGGTGCCCGCCCAGGGCATCGGGCACGTGGTCTATGGCCGCCTGCACCGTGGTGAAGGCCGTGGCCCAGGACTTGCCGCTGGTGTTGTCGCCCAATTTGGAGACGTAGATGGTCTCGCCCACGCGGCCGGTGTAGTCGCTGGCCGCGGGATCCCACGAGGCGGCGGGAGCGGTTGCGGCGATGGCGAGAAGCAGCAGCGGAAGAATGATTCGGGTCATGCGATGACTCCCTCTCAGCAGATGATCGGAAAGGCTTCGAGATTGTTATGGTCGATGAGCCGGGAAACCTCGCAGCGGCCTTCGATTTGAACTATTCGGAACTTCCGAATAGTTGCGTCCGTGCGAAGCTCGGCTTCTTCATAAATGCTTGGGGCGCTGAGACTTTGTGCAGGGGCTAATCATTCGGTTAGGGACCCTGGCAGTTTCTGGTCGGGGCATGCAATGCCGCAGCCAACAACTGCTTGGCGTTCACAGCATTGCACAACGGCACCCGCTCCCGTATATTCGCGCATGGCGTCGCGCGGTGCAAGGTGCACTACGCGCACGCCAGAAGAACGAGGAATCGATGGCAACAAGACCCTGGGCCGTTTGGATGGTGGTGGCGATGTCCACTGCGGTAGCGCTGTATCAATTCCCCACGTACCACATCCCGGCGCTGTATGCGCCGCTCTACTTCCTAGGCTGTGGCTTGTTGATCTACGGGTTCTACGCCGGGGCGCGCTGGGCCTTTGTCGTCAACGTGCTCACCGTGTGGATCTTTCCCTTCGAGACCTTCATCGGCGTGAAGGCGCCGCTGCATGGCACCACCCTCAGCCTGCTGCACTTCGTGTCACTGGGGCTGCTGATTTGGAGTTGGTCGTTCTACTGGCGAAAATCCGCACCCGCCGTGTAGCGGGCGCTCAGCCGGTGCCCGGGCAGAAGCGATCTTCGGTGGCGGGTTCCGCGTCGGGGCAATACGCGTAGCCGCCGGTGTTGTAGAACTGGATGAGCCGGAGCAGTTCACTCAGGCTGATGGTCCAATTCTGCGGACTATAATCGCTGTTGTGTGGCAGGCAATTCTGGTCGACATCATTCGGGGCGAAGCCATCTTCGGTGCCGAGTTCACAGCCGTAATTTCCGGAGTTATAGAACTGAATCACCCGCAGCAACTCCGACAGGCTGATGGCGTTGTTCCCGTTCTGGTCGCCCGTGTGAAATCCGTCTTCGGTGAAAAGACACAGGGCGAAGTCCGCGGATACGGTGCCCACAGCGGACGTGTACGCGGATCCATTGCCGCCGGTGCCATTGGCCCAGTAGAAGTAGCAGTCCACGAAGTCCAGGCCCTGAATGCTGATCCAGCCGCTGGCCAGGGTGACTGGGGATGCCAGGACTGCCTCATAGCGGTTCAAGCTTCCAAGGGAGGTCGTCTCGCCCGTGGCGGAAACGCTAGCCGTAACTTCCGCCGCGGTGACGAGCGCGCCGGGTTGTCCTCCGTTGTCCTGATAGAACGCCAATTCGAACGGTCCACCCCGGGCGCAGTCGTTGCCACCTGCCGTACCGCCGCCCCACCA
>JBHEKR010000149.1:0-5519 GCA_041859365.1 Candidatus Hydrogenedentales bacterium | reverse complement strand
GCGTGGCGCTGTTTCCTATACTACGACAGGCGGTATGCGCATGCAAGGGGGAAATTTCTTCAGGCATGTCTCGCGAGCAGCGCCTCGGTCTCGCGATCCACCTCTTGAAGTGCCTTCTGGATGTGGTTCACTTCGTTTTCCTCGAAGAGCGCTTCACCGCATTGGGTGCATACCCATGCTGGCACGGACTCCCAGGAGATATGGTACCCATTTCTATCCGCGCTGAACGGGGCGTTTCCCTCGATCATCTTGCCTTTGCAATGGAAGCATTCCATTTCTATTTCCTCGTTCTGAAGTCGGGCGACCACTGCTCTGGACTCGGCAGGTATGCCGTAATTATAGCCAAGTATTCGGGTTTGGGCGAGCAAACCACATGAATGGGGCGGTTTGGCATCACGTGCAGAATCAAGCAACTTCCGCCTCGCTTGTCATCAGGGTATTCTTCAATCACGTCGCCAGAGAAGATGGCTTCACGAATTTCATCAGGTGTGATCATCCGATCCGATCTGGACATTTGCTTGATGGCATGAGGAAGAAAAAGTAATTTCCTGCCTGCAGCAGAGACGACTTCGTCTTTCATAGCCACTGCGATTCCTCTTGTGTTGAAAGCATTTGTAGTTTGAATCGGCTATTCTGAAATGGATTTGAGAAGCAGCTTTTCGAAGAAGGCTGGCCCATCCATGCCCAAGCCAGCTTCAAGCTCTTTCACGGCTTGATCTATTTCCGGTTTCAAACGTTCGAGATCGAGATTGAACCATTGGTCGCGTTCCTCCAGCAGCGCCAGAGCCTCTTCCAGAAGCGCGCTTGCTGAATCGTAGAGGCCGGTGTCGAGGCGCTCCTGGATGAACCGCTCTTGTGCAGGGCTTACTGTGATTTGCATGACGAACTCCTTTTCGGCTTTGTCCGTGCACGCAGTATACCAGAGGCCGTTTCACAAGGCGCGTCCCATTGCGAACAAAGCCCTTGACAAATCGCGAGGAAATCTGCAAGCTATGTATAGATTTGCTGGGTAACTCGCGCCGCAAGGGCGAACACGTGGATGTGTGGACGGCCCAAATTGCGCCGAGGTTGGCGCCCGGCATGGGACTCTGGAAAGGCGGACTCTTAAATGCGCTGGGGTGATGAGACGGACGAAGCTTTTCCACCGCGCCATCCGCGCGAGCCGGGGGGACTACGCCGGGATATCCTGGACGAGATCGCGGATCACTTGGAATGCGCGGCGGAACGGGAGGCGGAGTGCGGCGGGGAGAGTGATACCGAGGATGCGGCCTGGGGCCGGGTTCTCGAACGATTCGGCAATCCCGATGCCATAGCCCGAAAGCTCTGGTGGGATGAAATGAGGGACACGGTCATGCGGGAATGGATTCAAACCGGGGTCATGGTGGTGGTGTCGGTGGCGGTGGTGGTGTTCATGGCGCTCGTGGTGCGGCAGATGAACACGGCGAATCAGGCGGTTCTGGAGGCCTTGCAGCGCAACGCGCCGGCGGTGAGCCCGCTGGTGACGCTGAAGGTAAAGGTTACGCGGGGCACGGAGGACGGTCCGCCGGCGGAGGGGGTGAGGGTTATGTTGAATGGCGCTGCTTTCGGCGGCGAGAGCACCTTAATTTCGCGGAGCGCCGACGCTACGGGTAAACTACAGTTCGGCCCGATGCAACCCGGTCAATACAGGATATACAGCTTTGACCCCCAAAGCGGCCTCACGTCCAATTACCACACGGAGACCTTATTCGCGGAGGAAACGGATCAACTGATTACAATAGTCGCACCGGACACGCAACTGGTGCCGACCAACATTGTGCTCGATACACCTTTCACCCTATCCGGCAATCGGGCACTTCAGCTTTGGATTGAATCCACCTGGGGTCATGGAGAGGCGACCTGGAATAGACGAATGGAGGTATTGACCGACGGCACGCGTTGGTGGACGAGATACACAGATCCCTCTGGCGATGGACAGCCTCCTTCCCTAAGTGATGTCGACTCGCAAGGTGTGGTGATAAATGCGACTTGGAAGGACGTGCTGGTGGAAGGCGATGCGCTGCGGATGTCGGGAGAGGTGGTAGAGATACGAGCAGCATTGCTGGAGGACGAAGAAGGCCACCGTCTCAGGCGGGTATTACATGAGAAGTTGGCGAATAGTGAGTTCCTTCCGAACGCGGAGGGTTCAGGCTACCAGTTGACGTTGCCGGAGTCTTTCAAACGGTATGAAGTCGAGGAGCACGCCGCCGCGCGCGGCCTCGAATTGGACGAGGGTCTCTGGAGCGCCTTGCGCACGGACTATCCCGATTTCATGGTGGATATGGTGGAGAGAGCCCAGGAAACCGAGGAAGGGATTTTGGTGGAGAACCAACTCTATCGTCTGGCTGACGCGTCGCGCGAAGCAGAAATATTTGGGACATCTGCCAAGTTTGGGCACATATCTGGAGATGGCAAACCGAGTTTTGACTACCGAACCATCGGATTGATCCGCACACCGGCGGGTGGCGCGCTCAAGGGAAGCGAGGCGGGGCGCGTTCTGCTCGCTCTTTATGTCGAGAGCGGTGTGTACGACGAGTTTGAAAATTCGCTACAGGCGTGGTCATTGCCGAACGACGTTCTTAACTCCGAGTGGCCTACGTTTCCGCCGGACCCGTCTCAGGAGCCGGTAGTTCTAGACTTGGGCGGACAACCTATTGCCGAACTGCCCAACGAAGGTGTAGCGAATATGCTAAATAGGTCCGGGTGGCTGTTGTTCGACGTCACCGCTGCGTTCTCACCGGAGGGCGGTGCATCGGCAGTGGGGGGCGTAATGTTGCGCTGGTCGCAGGAAGCAATCGGATTCCATAACCGAGTTGCTATGGTTAGCGCCGCCGCGAAGTTGGAAGAGAACGAAAGTCGTCGACCAATGTGGTTGTTGCTAAAGCCGATGGCGGCAGAGGTTGCCGCAGCGCAGTAACGCGCCGGGGACCTATCCCGCACGTGCCATGTCCTGGATCCCAGCGTGCTTCACGTGCGCGGGGCCGTCGCGGGGTTCGCGGGATTGGGCCGGGCCGGGGTATACTGGGTTCAGGCGCAGCTTTTTTCCAACCCACCGCGCCGTGAGAGAGATGACCATGAAAGAACGCGCATTGCGCCAGGCGGTTACGCTGTTTGTCTGCACCCGAGATCGGGGGAAGAAGGATGATTGCTGTGCGCGCTTCGGCGGGGAGAAGGTGCTGGCACAGTTGAAGAAGCGGATCAAGGAGCGGAAGCTTCAGGATGTGGTCCGGGTCTACCCTTCGGGCTGCATCGACAAGTGTTCGAAGGGGCCGAATGTGCTGGTGTTTCCGGGGAACATCTGGGCGTGCAAGGTGGACGGTCATGATGTGGACGCGCTGCTGGATGATGCGCTGGCGCGGGCTGCGAAGCAAAGCAAGAGTGACTGACGCGCGCAGGTGCACTGGACATACCCCCGCGCTCGTTACCACGGTCACCCTCAGGCCCCACGGGTGCCACCCTCAAACGGGGCGGCTCCGCCGCAGGAAGTTTGTGGGTGTGGGCACTTCAACCAGGCAAAGTCCACTCAATAATCATTCACGATTTCCTACAGCATGAAGCCTGATAAAACACCCGGAAGTCTCCTTTTGCCCCCCCGGTCAACAGCGGACCGCGACTTGTCGGTGCGGCGGATTCTGTAACACCGCGCTTGAAAACGTGATGCAGGCCGGTATTCACTGTGCCCTGGGGGATACTCCGCTCTTGTGAAGTCCCATCACCCACAAGCTCCCGCGGCGAAGCCGCCCCGCTTGAGGGTGGCACCCAGCATCACCTTTGATTGGACCAGGTCCTGTTCTTAAGTGATCGCCTCTCGTGTCAGTCCCTAATCCTAGAGCCGGATAAATATCTTGTTTTTGTAGAGGAAGCGTGCGAAGAGCATGGAAATCGCCAGCGAGGTGACCCCGAGGAGGGCGGGGCCCACGTTTGGCCCGGCGAGGCGCTGGATGTCGCCGCCGGCAAAGCGGAGGGCGAACTTGTCGAAGTCGAAGAAGTTGTGGGCCAGGTAGATCACGAGGGGGTTCGCACCGATCCACACGAAGGGGACGGTCCAGGCGCGTATTTTCCACACGTCCACGATCTGGTAGAACGCGCCGAGGAGCATGGCGCTGTATCCGCCCGCCACGAGGACGTAGGAAGATGTCCAGATCTTCTTGATGACGGGGAACTGGAAGCCCCAGGCAAAGCCGAGGATGACGAGGAGTGCGCCGCCACCGATGAGGTAGAGGACCTTTTTCTTGTCGTCCAATGCCTTGGAGGTAATGATAAAGCCGGAGAAGATGCCGAGGAGGCAGGTGCTGACGGAGGGGATGGTACTCAGGAGACCTTCGGGGTCCCAGGTGCCGTTGTGCATGCGGCCGGGCAGATAGTGCTGGTCGATGTAGCAGGCCCAGTTCTTGCCCTCTTCGAAGGTGGTGACGCCGAGTCCGGGCACGGGCACGAAGGACAGGAGGGCCCAGTAGCCCACCAGCAGCGAGACGCAGAGGATGATCATGCCGCGCAGGGAAAGAAGGCAGAAGGCGAGGCTGCCGAAGAAGTAGCAGAGGGCCATGCGCTGGAGCACGCCCGCGACGCGGATGTCGGGCCATTCATTGCGAAAGCCACCGTAGTAGACGAGGCCGACGACGAAGAGGATGATGGTGCGGCGAAAGATGCGCTTGTAGACCGCGCCCATGTCGCCGGTTTCTTTGATGCGGCCGAGGGAAAAGGTGATGGAGACGCCGATGAGAAAGAGGAAGAGGGGGAAGATGAGGTCGTAGAAACGGAAGCCTTCCCAGGCAGCGTGGTCGAGCTGGGTGTGGAACAGGGTGGCGATGGATCCGCCAAAGAGGGCGGCCACGGCGCCGACGGCCCCTTCGCCCCCGGTGATCCAGAACATGTCGAAGCCGCGGAGGGCGTCCACGGAGACCATGCGGTTGGCGGTGGTGGCATCGGCGGGGGCGGGTTCGCCTTTGTGCTTCTTGCGGGACATTGCGCTTTCCTTTGATGTGGAATGTGGGTGTTTACTGGATAAAACGCATGTGCCCCGGCAACACGCGGATTCAATGATCTGGACTGAGACTGTCGCTTCGGTTGGATGGTTTCAGGAGAACTGGGAGGGACAGCGGGCGGCATTCTATGGGCCGGGGGACGCTCGGGTCAAGTGCGGATCACAGGGACAGCGTCGCCCCATGACGAAAACGGGCATGAAGCGCTGTGAGTCAGTTGTCTCGACGAGAAAGGCGGAAGTGACCACAACCGGCGGGGCTGTCCTGGAAATATACAGGCAGGACGCAAAGAGTCATGCGATGACCACCGTCAACTCTGGAACTTACCCCCCTACCCCCCGCGAGCGGGGGGGACCGTACATCTCAAAGTGAACCTCTTGCTCCCCCCCGCTTGCGGGGTGGTAGGGGGGGTAAAACCTGAATCCAGTCTCATCCTCTGTGGGTGACGCGAAGCGTCATGAAGGACTGTTCCTGTCGTCAGTGCAGTGCGTCGGCACGGTCAGCGAAAGCCCTACAACG
>JBHEKR010000127.1:0-14893 GCA_041859365.1 Candidatus Hydrogenedentales bacterium | reverse complement strand
GAGGCTAGCGCCCACATGCCAGGGAGGATGTGGGGCCTCGACAATCCACCGTCAGCGAGATCTTGGGGACGTTGAACTGAAGGGAGGCAGGGCAGCCTCGGCGTGATCGCAACATGGAGAAAATTGGTTCGGAGCGCGGAGCCATTCGAAGCAGCCCCCTTCAATTGTTTGCGCGGTATGGTGTACCCTTCTGCAGTCCCGAAAACGCGATTGCACAGGAGATATCGATGCGCCAACCTCACCCCACTTGCCAACAGTTCATAGCGATGTCGACCTTTCTTTTCACCCTCCTCCTCGCGCCCATCGCCGTCGCCCAGTCTCCCACCGTCACCACCGACGCTGTCACGCGGTATTTCCACATTGCTTATCCCGTTCCCGCCGAGGCGCCCGATGTTGTCAATGTCCTTTGTTCCGTGTCCCCCGCGGGCTCGGGCGCGTGGACGCCTGCGCGCGTCACCCCGCTGGTGTCGGAGACGGCGCTGGTCATGGTGCCGAACGAGGAGTGGACGCAGTGGGAATCGGAAGGCCGCATCACGGAGCGGCGGTCCGCCGGGCTGTCGCGGACGGTCGTGTTCAATCCCTACCCGCAGGCGCAGGTGGACGGCAAGGTAGATGCTGATTTTCGCATCGAGATTTACGGCGCAGCGGATGCCGTTCTGGCGACGTACACGACGCACCTCGCGGCGGATCATTCGGATGTGACCTATATTGAAGACTGGTCGAAGGTTTTTCAGGCGGACCAGCTCCAGCAGGAGGGCGGTGACGCGCCGCAAAAATGGCAGTGGCGCACGGGCTGGCCCGTGGAAATGGGCATGTCTCAGGGCAACAGCCTCTACGGTCACGCGGGCGACACAGTGCCCATGCCTCAGTTGTCCTTTCCACTCGATCTGAAGGGGTGGTATGCGGTGTATGTCAGCATTCCCGGTGCGATGAAGCTGCGCTTCACGGGGGATGAGCGCATGGACACCTTGTCGAGTCGCCGTGGCGAGGAAGTGCTGTGGCGCTGGGCGAAGCTGGACCACCAGAACCTGGTTTTGAAGCAGCCCTACAATTACACGGGCTACACGCCCGCCACCATCGACTATGTGAAGTTTGTGCCGCTGTCGGAGGAGCAGCGCACCACGCTGGACGCGCCCTATGCCCTGCCGCGCGACAAATTCATCGCGGGCTATTGGGAGCCTTATTCCTTTGCCTTCATTGACGATGTGCAGGACGCCCTCTGGCACCGCGAATACCTCACGGCCTATCCCGAGGCGATGATCGACCTCGTGGACATGCAGGTTGGACGCTTCGGCATGAAGGTGGTCTACGAATCGCGCCAGACGGAGAATCTTTACCATTCCACCATCGGCGATCCCATTGGCGATGTGGCCCAGCCCCTCACGGACAATGTGGGCCGGATGCAGCAGTTTACGAATACGCTCCAGACGTCGGTTCGCCATGCGGAGGAACTCGGTGTGCAGCTCCACGCCAATTTTGGTGCAAGCGCGTGCTACACGGGCACTCCCCTCCAGGGGCAGTTCTCGCGGGAGCATCCCGAGTGGATGCGGGGCGACGCACTCCGCTTTGAGGTGCCCGAAGTGCGGGATTACGCCCTGGGCCTCTTTCGCGAGTCGCTGGAGATCGGTGCGAAAGGCATCTCCATCGATTTCTGTCGCTATCCCGGCTGCATCGATCTCCCGGAAACCGCAAACGCATTCATGAAGGCCCTGCGCGCGCTGGCGGATGAATTCTGCGCGACACGCAAGGCACATGTGCCGATTCTCGTGCGATTTCCGGCCCAGGGCGTCGATCAGTTCGATAAATTCGACTACGCCACCTGGGCGCGCGAGGGCTGGGTGGACTACCTCTGCCCGAGCAACATCCAGGGCCGACACAACCACTTCGACATTGCGTCCTATCTCGCCGCCGTGAAGGACACGAAAACAACGCTACTCCCCGCGATGGACGGCCTCGCCTGGGGCAATCCTCTTCCCGGCCCCTTCCTCTGGCGCGCCAAACAGATGTACGACGCGGGCGCACCGGGCGCCTATGTGTACCAGGCCGACGGTCGCGTCTTCGGCAGCCCCACGGACCGCCGCACTATGCGCCTGCTGGGCAGCAGCGCCGCCATCAATCAATATTGGGAGGAAGACGCCCGTCTTCGCCCCACGCGGAGCAAGGGCATATACGCCACCACGAACATGCAGATCGAAGGCTGGTGGGGCTGGCAGCGCCTGCGCGTGTGGACCGAGGGAATCCCCTTCGGTGCGATGGAGTTCTACCTCGACGGCAAGCTGGTGGACACCAAGCCCGGCCCGCCCTATCTCCTCGGCTCTGAAGAGCACGATTCCGACGGGATCATTCCGCCGGGCGAGCATGTACTGAAGATTCGCGCGCAGGATGGCGAAGGCTGGCTGGAACGCGAGTTCAAGTTGCTGGGCGCGGGGTGATTGGCAGTTGACAGTTGACAATGCTGGCAATCACCTTCAACTTTGCATCGGTTCTATCCGACCTATCAGTCTGATAGGACCGATACGACCGATAGGACCGATTGATTTTCAGTCGATCTCAAAAAGCTCAATCCCATAGCCCGGCACTTCGATCTTCTTCCCGTTCCCCAGTTCCAGCGTCACCGGCCCCGCGTCATAGTTCAGCGCGGCAATCTTCCCGCTTTTCAGTACACTGAAGAAGGTATGATCCGGCCGCTCCACGGCGAGAAGTTTCTGCTCCACGTGCGGCAGCACCGGATTCTCGATCAGCACATCGCGCACGTAGGCGCCGTAAAGCTCCGTGGGCTCCATGTCGCCGCGAAAGCGGTGGAAGCTCCCCTTGCCGGTGTTTCCGCTGCTCCACGCCTCGAAGGTCGCTTCCGAGCCGGAAAGGCCGCTCACCGAACCGCGCGGGAAAGAGGGATAAATCACCGTGCCGCCCGCCTGCACCCACGCATCAATCTTTGCGAGTGTCTCGTCCGGCAGCACCGTGCCCCACGCGAAAACCAGCACACGGTACTTGTCCAGGAATCCATCGTCGATCAGGTGCTCATCGAGGTAGTCCACCTCGGTCACGCGGCGCACTTCCGCCGCGCGGGGGTTGAAGCCCCAGGCGTAGAGATAGCGGAACGCGCTGTCCTCCAACTGATTCACCGTTTCCGGATAAAACACCGCCACGCTCGTCTGGCCCATGGCCCTTTCATCGAGGGTCAGCGCATAGCGGAGCCATTGCGCGATGGAGAAATCACTCCCCATGACATTGCCGTAATAGGTAAAGAAATGGTGGCCGTCCGTGTTCAGCGTCTCATAGATTCGCCCCGCAATGCCCCGCCCCGTGTGGGAGCTCGCCGGCTCATAACCCAGTGGGATGCCGTAGTGTTTCGCCGCCGATACCGCGAGGCGTGTCGCGTAGAAATTCTGTTCGTAGCTGTCCGTTTCATTGGTGAGGCGGATGTCGCCGTCGATCAGCTTCATGCTCTTCGTTTGGGCACTGTAATCCGTGCCCGCCTCGCGAAAGCCCCAGCCACCAGCCGATTGATAGATCGGCGTGTTGGGCAGGGCCTTGCGCGTCTCCAGGGCCCACCACTCGCACCAATCCGTCATCGTATCGGTGTACCACGCAGTGAAATCGATGCGCTCCGCCGGCACCAGCATCTGCTCGGGCAGGCGCGGTTCGATCGCGTCGAAGCCAGCATAGTCGGTCTTCCAGGCGACGTTCAGCGCGCCGATGTCGCGGTAGCGCTCCGCCAGGAATTTTCGATAGTCCGCTCGCGCGTAGGCGTCACCGGCCCACCAGCCCAGGTGGATGTGCATTTCCTCCCCGGCCACGCCCCAGTTTCCGCCGGCGGGGTACTGGGACTCGCCGTAGTTGCCGCTCGGCCCAAGGCGCACGCCCTGCAGCACGCCCATCGGCTCATAGTGCTTGCCAAAAGCCTGAAGCACACGGGTCACATGCCTCCGGTGCGGCTCGTAGCAGATGCTCTGCACCGGATTGGAGAGACCGTGTTCGAGGCACACCATACCCACGTTTTCTTCACTTTTTATAAACCATTCCGGCAGGGCATAGGCTGAGCCGACGATGAGCAGGGGAAACAGCTTCAGATCGTATTCCCGGAGCTTGTTTACGATTCCGTCGTAGAACGAGAAATCGAAAACCCCCTCCACCTCGGGCTCCAGGCGCTTCCACGAAACATAGGCCTCGATGCCGTTGAAGCCCAGTACCTTCGCCAGCGGCGCCAGATCATTCAGCTCATTGATCGAATCCTCCAGCGCCTCCATCCCTCCGCGAACGTCCACACCCGCCGAAGTCACCAGGTCCATCGGCCGCTTGAGCGTCACCATGGGGCTCACATCGCGCGGCACCGCGGCGGCTTTCGCAGCCCACGCGGCGTCATCCTGGGGGGGCAGGACGCGAAGGGCCGTCACGTGGTTGGCGCCCGTCAGGCGCACCGTCCACTCCGCAGCCGCTGCGGCCCCGAAGGCGAACCAGGCGCTCCGCCGCGCACCCGTGTTCAGGCGGGTGTAGCTGCTGTGACGGCTGGAGCCGAGCGTACCACCCGCGCTTGATGAAATCGACGAAGACATGAGTCCCGCGCCGTGGTCCATATACTCGACTTCGAGCACAAAGCCATCGGGGTAAGCCGGGGCCGCACCGCGCAACGCCAGTTCCGTCGAGGCATAGGGGTCGCGCGAGGAGGGCACATCCACGCACCAGACCCCATCCTTCTCCGCCGTCGCGATGCCGCTGGAAGCGATCTCAAAGCCGGACAGGCCTCCACCCGCTTTAACCTCGAACAACACTTCCGCTCCGACCGCCGCCGCACAAAACCATACCAGACTCAGAACTATCCCGACTCGAAACATCTTCTCTCCAATCAACGACGCACCCACACCCGCGAGCGGGGTGGGATGAGGTAATTCAGTTCACTTCCCGATTCCAAAAGCAGCGCGCCGGTAAGCCCGTCCGTCAAGCGGCCGAGGTCCTCACCGCCCAGCGTGATATCCGCAGGCGCCGTGTTGTAATTCTGTATCACCCATCCCGTGTCCCCCAGCGGCTGCAACGTGACCCGCGTGGGCGCGTCCACGAGCACTTCTCCACCGCCTTGAAACACGTCACGCAGAGTGCGGGCCCACATTTTCGGCATATCGAGCATGCCCAGGTTGCGGGGAGAAAGCAGCACCTCATTCACCGCGTCAAAATCGGCCTGCGTAAACATCTGAATATTGAGCACCGATAGCCGCCCGGCGCCCACGGCATGGGTGGTGAGGTAAGGCACCCTTTCCCCGTCCACCAGGGCCTCCAGCAGCACGTCGGCCGCCTCCGGCGCGATGCGTCCCGCCAGATCGAGCCCACGTGGCACTTCGACCGCGGCGCCATCCAGGAGCACCGACTCCGTGCGGATGGGGCTAAGCTGCGGCGCTTCGGACAAGCCCGCCAGACGCGCAAGCGATTCGCCCTCCGCAGCCGATGCCAGAAGGCCCGTCGTCACCACCACATTTTTCCCCGCGCGCAGCGAGGACTCAATTTTCTCGACGATGGCAGGGTCATGGACGCCATAGGTCGGCACAAACACGGAAGCGGCATCCGCGGGATACGCGGAAACGGGTATGATGGGCACGCCCAGTATCCCCATGAAATCCATGATGTACATGTCACTGCCCGGATCGCTGTTGGCGGGTTTATACGTCGCCACGCCCGTCACCGGCTCCGTATCCACCGCCCTCGCGAGTCGCTCCAACCCGGCACGTTCCTGCTGAAGGAGTGCGAGTCCCGGGTGGCGCTCTTCGATACCGGCCACGCTGAAGAGCACGATGTCATTTGCCCCCGCCAGCACCGTTTGCCAGGCCTGCTCCACAAAGTCGAAGGTGTCGCAGTCACCGAAATCAAACCAGGCCGCGCCCATCTTCCCGCGCGACAGCGAATCAATCCAGCGATAGTTCACAAAGCCCTCATAGGGCTGGGTAAACCCAAAGCGCTGGGTGTATTGTCCCCGCGATTCCGTGCCCACCCATACGCAGTCATAGAGCTGAGGCTTGCGGTTCGTGTCGTAGCCAAATTGATGATAGCGATCGTAAGACTGGGGAAATTTGACGATCATCGCGATGTCGGGGTTCTCCTCCTTCGCCGGCCCGATGATAACCTTCTGCGAAAGCGATGTCATAAGATCGCGCCGGTACTGGCCCCAGTTCCGGCGGCCCCGCGTCTTCTCGGATTCGGGACTGGTATCGCCGCTGAGGAGGAAGTCGTCCACTACGAAGGTATCGAAAACCCGGGCCGCTGCGCGCACCGACGCTTCAATGTCGGCTTGGGTTTTTGGATTCTGAAAATTCATCCAGGCCAGCCCCTCGTTCGCGGCCACGCCCCAGTCTCCGCCCGGCACGGTGGCAATGCCTCCGGTGACGCGAAAGCCCATCGCTACGAAAAAATCGTGAAGCAGTCGCGCTTCATCCTCCGCCAGGGCCGTCCCAGCGCGATTGACTTCGAGGATAACCCCGGAAATATCGAGTTCCCGCAGCATCGCCACGGCCGCGTCGCGCTTCTCCGGATCCAGCCACGCTCGGGCGGAATCCACCGTGCAGTAGGTCGTGAAGCGCAGCGAGGTCGGCGAGAGGTCCTCCGCATGCGACACCCACGCTATTCCCCCGAACAACGCCAGCAATGTCCCCGCACCCCAGCCCCGCCAACGAAACAAAGACCGATTGATCACACCCGTACTCCTCTCCATGCCAACGAATCCCCCGATTGCGGCGTGCACGTTGCGCTGGGGTATCACCCGGAAGGGGCACCCAGGCGCACCCGCTAGCTTGTCACAGCGTTGGGGGCGAAGTCACGATCAAAAGCGGGCGGCGACAGCGCCACGCATCACCGGACCTTACTTGGGCTTATAGTCGGGACACTTGACCGCGTTGGGACGCTGCGGGCGGGTGCAGGCCGTGCCATAGTCATACTGGCAATTGTCACAGAGAAACTCCGTGGGGCACCTGAAGCGCAACCACCACGATTGAAGGCGACTTACAAAACTCTGCTGCGTGCTCATGGACACTTCCCAAAGGGCTTTCGATAGGACGAGAGCTACATGCACTCGATTTTCGAGCACAGTCTAGCAAAAATCTGCCGATCGGACATACTGGTCAGCCCCTTGCCCGTCCTTTTGAATCAGGGACGACCGGTCCGCCGACTGGAAAGTGACAACGGATCCCAAAATTCGTCGTCTCGAGCTCAGACAAGACCCTGAGCTTCTGAATTCCATACGCCCATGGCGTCAACTCGGAGCAAAATAGTTGTCAATAATTCCAACCTTTTACACGGCATTATACCAGCAGCCAGACCACCCAGACCACCCACTGAGGCTCTAAGCTCTTTAATGACTATAGGATAAAGATGCATAATCAAAAAAGGCACGATTATTGCAGGCTTTTCGAAGTAGTAGCGCAACAGGATCCAGGTCATCCCGTAAATCACTGGTGGTGTGCGACTGCGGGGAACTAAAGAGGAGGGGGATTCGGTTCAGGAAATAAATCCTTTGCGCTCCTTTGCGCACATGTGTCAACTCACTGCGGGAGGCTTTTCGGGGCATCCTGTACTCAGCGACCTCCAGAGGGACAACTTAATGAATACGAAAAGACTTTTACTCGCACTCGCATTGGGAATCTACGCGCTGGCTTCGGCCGGGTCTGCCCATGCCCTTCTCCTCAACGCCAGCGGAACGATTGAATCGCACAACGAGGTGGATGTGTACACCGGTACGTTAACCGATGATGTGTTCAACGTCCGAATCTGGACCGACTCCTTCCTGAACGCGTTCAACTTTGACCCCATCATTGCCCTGTGGGATAGCTCAGGCAACCTCATCGCCCAGAACGATGACAACCCCCCCATCGAACCGGGAACTCAAACCTACTACGACTCCGGCATTTACATTCCCACGCTGGCTCCGGGTGATTACATTTTTACCATCACCTCATTCAACAACTTTTCCGTTAGTTCCAGCCTGTCCGACGGCTTTCTTTATGACAACGAAACGCCCATTCCTATTGAAACGTGGACCAATGGCTCGCAGAGTTTTTACAATGTCTGGTTTGATGCCAGCCCCGTGCCCGAGCCCGCAACGATGACCCTCCTTGGAATTGGTCTCGGTGGTCTGATGCTGCGCGGTTCGCGCAAGCGCAGGATGATCTGAGTCACCTCGACCGGTCCGAATAGTATAAGCGAAATGGCCGCCCCACTCAGGGCGGCCATTTTTGTTCTTCAATCGTGGTCGTTGTCGTGCATCATCGAATTGTTGATCCGATTCCACGCCATCCGGGTTCTATCCCTTCTTTCCAAACTGCTTTCGATAGGCCGGGGGCGACATGCCCTCGACCTTCTTGAAAAGTCGGGCAAAGTTACTCTGGTCGGAAATACCCACCCGTTCGCCCACCGCCGCGACGCTCAATCCCGTCTCCCGGAAGAGGCGCTTCGCCCGATCGACCCGAATCCGGCCCACATAGTCGGAAAAGCTCATCCCGAATTTTCGCTTCAGGCGATGGCTGACGGCGGATGGCGTTTCGCCCAGTTGCGCGGCCACTTCCTCCATCGAAACGCCTTCCAGAAGTCGGGCATTGACGAGGGCGAAAAGCTCGGGATAGTTTGGCAGCGAGACTTCGGTTTGTCCGCGCGTCGCCGAACTCCGCAAGAAACTGAACAGGCGCATGGCGGCATCCAGAAGCGCACCGTCATCTTCCCCGGCGGTCACGGCTTCCATGAAGCTCGGGTAGGCGCTCCAGGCCGCGTCTACGATCAGCCCCGTTCCCGCCAGTCCCTCCAATATGGCGCTGGCCAGGGTGGCTACGCGGGCCCTGCGCTGGTCGATTCCGCGCCCACCACTGCGGCGCAGTTCTTCCAATTCGCCTTGCATCGCGGATCGGGCCTGCTGGAAACTCCCCCCGGCCAGGGCGGCCACAATGGTGGGCACGGGCCCCGCCACCAAGGCTTCGCGTGAAGGGGTGCGACGGCGCGCGATGGGGTGAGATACCACCGCGGGCTCGTCGGGCGACGGTTTCGGCGCGCTTTGGTCCGGGGCTGAATCCCACAATGCCTGGAGCGCCTCCATCGTCCACTCGGCGATGGCGGGCACCGAAGCGGCGGGCGATCGGTGAAGGTCGTCCAGTGATACGGGCAAATCCTCCAGCTCACGACCAAGGAGGTTTTCAAAGCCCGCGCGGATATCCGCCTCCAGCGAGCGCTGCTCTTCCATGGGACAAAAGGGTCCGAAGGTTATGACAAAGTGCTCACCCGCCAGGACGGGCGCGGAAACACAAGCAAGTCCGAGGTGGCAGATGAAGGGCATGGGCCGACGCTGGCGCAGGGCCATATTGGCCGCCGTGGCCCGGGAGAGGCGGCAGGCTGTGGCGCCGCCGGGCAGGGTCTGAACATGGCGACAAGCACCGCACTGCCCCCAACCAACGATCCGCGCCCCCTCCTGATTGCGCTCGACAAAGTGGATACTGAGAGGAGTCCCCGCACCCGTGGCGGCCCGGGCCAGCAGGGCCAGAACCGCATTGGACCGCAGGAATTCCAGCGGGGTCATGGCGCGGCCACGTGAAACAGCGGCGTGGGCGCGTCCTGCGTGGCGAGAAACATCGCCGCTCCGTGCTCTTTCAACACACCGCGCACCCGCCGCTCCACCAGTTCAGGGGTGTTGTTCTTCTCGCTGATGTGCACCAGAATAACAAGCTGGAGGCCGTCGTGAAGCAGGCTGTGGAGCAGGGAGCACATGTCTTCGTTGGAAAGGTGACCCTGGCGCCCCCGGATGCGCTGCTGGATCTGGGGTGGATAGTGGCCGTTGCGCAGCATCTCGGGGCAATAATTGGACTCGATCACCAGCGCATGAGAGCCCGCCAGGCGATTACGCACGAGGTGCGAGGCATGGCCCAGGTCCGTGGCCAGACCGAACTGGGCCCCATTCGCCCGGACGGTGAAACCCACGGGGTCCGCCGCGTCGTGGGACACGCTGAAGGTCTGGACCTCCATATCGCCAAGCCGGAGGTCGTCCCCCGCGTCAAAGGTGAGAACGTCCCCTTTGAGCCCCAGGGTCGGCGGGAGATTCTCCAGGGTACCCCGTGTCATGTAGATGGGCACATCCATTTTTCTCGAGAGGACGCCCAGGCCACCGACGTGATCGCCGTGTTCATGGGTCACGAGAATGCCGGAGAGGCCGTCGATGCTTTCCTCCACGGCTTCCAGGCGTTGCGATAACTGCTTAAAGGAAAGTCCGTTGTCAATTAATATCTTGGCGCCGCGCGACCGGAGCAGGATGGCGTTACCGCTGCTACCGCTTCCAAGTAGGCTGAATTGAAGCACTTCCACTCACTTTCAAAGCAAGGCTAACTGCTTGGGGGATAAGCAAGTATAACAAGATCGACCCTCGCTATCAATTGACACCTCATCGGGCCAGTGCTATAATGGCATGTGTCTTGCTGGAAGGAATACGCGCTCTTATGATGCATATGGAACATCGGCTGGTTCAGACCCAGCGTCAACAGCTTATTTTAACCCAGAAAATGCAGCAGGCACTGCATATTCTGCAGTTAAACGGGGTCGAGCTGGAACAGTATGTCCAGCAGGAACTGGAGGCCAATCCCTTCCTCGAGCAGAAGCTCAAGAAGGAAGAACAGGTCCCCATGCCCACGGGTGACTCCATCCGCCAGATCGACGAGCCCTTCGACGAATCCTTTGATCTTGACCGACACACCGATACCTGGGACATCCGCTATCGGGAAGGCCAGGACCTCAGCCACAACGCCGATCTCTATGCCCGGCGCAAGTTCTACGAAGACTCCATCACCCAGGAAGAGTCCCTGCGGGCCCACCTCCTCTCTCAGTTAACCCTCTCCACGGAAAACGACCAGGATTACCTCATCGGCGAGCGCATCATTATCGGCGATATCGACGAGCGGGGCTACTTCACGGGAGACGAAGCCTTTATCGCGGCCGAGATGTGCGTCCCCGTGCATGCGGTGGAGCGGGTGCTTCACAAGATTCAGCGCTTCGAACCCACCGGGGTGGGCGCCCACGACGTTGTCGAGTGCCTCCTCCTTCAGATCCAGGCGGAATATCCAGACAACGACCAGCTCGTGGAACTGGTGAGCAGCCATCTCGACGACCTCATGAACCGGCAGATCCCCAAGATTGCCAAATCGATGAAGATCACGCCCGACGAGGTGGAAAATCTCAAGAAGCTCCTCTCCACGCTCAACCCCTGGCCGGGCCATGAATACGAATCCGAGCCGCCCCAGTACATCGCTGCGGAAGTTGTCGTTGAGAAGGTCAACGGCGAGTTTTTCGTCCGCCTGGCCGACGAGCGTCTCTCCGATCTGAACATCAACACCGAGTACCACGAGGAGATCAAGCAGGCCGGCCTCGACAAAGAAGGCAAGGACTACGTCCGCGCCAAACTCGAATCCGCCAAGTGGCTCCAGCGCAACATCGCCCAGCGCCAGCAGACCATCCTCAAAGTCTCCCAGGCCATCGTGAACTACCAGAAAGACTTCCTGGAGAAGGGCATCGAGCACTTCCGCCCCCTCACCCTTCAGGTCATCGCCGACGAAATCGGCGTCCACGAATCCACCGTGGCCCGCACCACCCGGGGCAAATACATCCAGACCCCCCAGGGCCTCTTCGAGCTCAAATTCTTCTTCTCCTCCGGTGTCTCCTCCGATTCCGGCGACAACCAGTCCTCGAAAAGCGTCCAGGCCAAAATACAGAAGCTCATCGAGGCCGAAGACCCCTACAAGCCCCTCAGCGACCAGAAAATCGCCGACATTCTGAAAAAGGAAGAAGGTACCATCGTCGCCCGCCGCACGGTCACCAAATACCGCGAGGCCCTGAACATCCCGCCGACCACGAAGCGGAAGAAGTTCAAGTAAGGGACGCGCGCGGGGGGAGGGGATTGGCTCAAGAGTGGCGTCGGTCGGAATCTTGGAAAGGGGGGCAGCTTTCCCATGTGTTCCTGCGTCGTTCGACTCTTTCCGTTATGTGATCCTCGCGCTTGAGCGACACATATACACCCGCCCGCCTTTCCTCAGGCACGAAGGACCACCAGTTCCGCCACAGATAGGCCATCGGCATGGGCGCATCTCGACGTTCGCTTGGGTGTATGAAATCTACATGGCTGCGATCTTCCAGGAGTAGTCGTTTCCTGCCCGGCAGGTAAGCGATACAATCACCATGCTTAATGTAACGCACGGGCTTATGAGGATGGACTACTGCGAGGGTTCGGGGAGATACCAGAATGGTGGCGAACAACTCGCCCCGAACGAGATTGCGGTAGATACGGTGAATAAGAACTCCTCCAAGTGGAAGCGCAAATAGTGCCGTGATTGCCACAAATAGAAAGGAGCCATCCTCTGGGGGAACTCGTCGAAGTGTATACGTATTGGCCGGCAAAATGATGAGTACGAAGAAGAGGGTCAGGAGCACATATGGTGAAAGGTAATGGAGTAGCCGGGGAGGTGATTTGGGAAATCTCTCCATATGAGTGTCGTTACTGGAACTTCTCTCTCTGCAAAGCGGGTATGCGAATCGTCGAGAGCGATAAACGCCCCATGTAGTCTCAGCGAATACGATCACCAATGCGCCCACGAGCGCGACAAGCATGACGAGCCAGGTTTCAGCGACGCCGGACAGAATCGCTGCGACGATGAGCGATCCCAAGAGAACTGTACGCACGAGGTAGAGCGGATCCGGTAGACGAACGGTCGCCGCATTGGCAGCGAGGCAGTCATTCAGGCACGCTTCACTATACCAACGTCGGACGAGCAAATCCGGCAGCTTGAGGTTCAGGTCGGGGCAGTGAAGCCCCACGCTCGTGCCGTCTTCGAGCCCGAAGCTTGGGACTCTGGGATAGTATGTGACGATCTGGTGAATGCCTACTACCCGAGTCTTGCGGCGCGGATGCAGGATGGCAAGAGTTTGGTCGGATAGCAGATAGGCTTCGTGAATGTCGCCCCTGACAAAGAGCAGAACAAGAATGCGGAGGAAGCAAAACGAAAAAGTACCAAAAATAGCGATGCCAAGGAGGTGGCTCTCACTGATGCATAGCGCCAGGAAGCCCGCGAAGATGAAAGTCACGAAGAGTTGCCCGACAAGGATTGAAGTCTTTCGCGAAGTGGACAGCTGAAATCGTTGAATCATTTGTCGCAAGACCTTTTCAAAGCGATTACACGTTCGTTGCGCACGATCGATACACCGGATTCATTCGGAGCCAACATTCCCGAAAATTTCTGCCAAACGACAATACCGAAACTCCATCAGCTTCTTCACCTTCCCCTCCCAATCCGGCGGTAAAATCGGCTCGTTCCACTCCAGGTCGCCATACCATCCCGGTACGGCTTCCGGGTCGAGGTGTCGCAGGCCCGGCAGGCATTCCTCGCCGTATAGTTCGATGTGGCCCCTGAAGAAGGCGACGCGGACGGCGGGGAGGCCGTCGGTGGGTTTGGCGAAGCCTTTGGGGATGAGGACGACGTTGCTGGCGCAGGTGAAGAGGCCGTAGGGCTTTTGGTTTTTGTCGTGGTCCTTGAAGACTTCCCATTCAAGTTCCTGCTTCTCGTGCTTGTGTCTAAAGATGTGAGCGAGTTCGAAGTCGGAAAGGCCGGATCTCTTCCAGTTGGGACCGGTATAAAGCTCACCGAGGGCAAGAAAGGTCCATAGGTGACGGGGGAAGCGGTTGTCGTCGATTATACAACCCTCCTTCGGGACGTACTTGAGCAGTTGCTTTTTCTTGACGCGCCCCACGAAGCGCCGCACGCCGGGGAAGACGCAGGCTGAGCCGGGGTAGAGCCAGGCTTCGCACTCAAGGCAGTCGGGGAATATCTTCTCCAATTGGGCTCGCTCCGCGTGGTTCGCGTTGATATAGCGGATTCTCGCGATGACCTTGGGGTGCATGTGGTGGGTGACGCGTGCCAGGGCCTTGGCGATGTTGTGCTGCTCCAGCTCGATGAGGTTTCGCCAGATCGGCTTGGGTAGCTCTGGCGGGATGATGCTCGGGGCTTTCTGTACGCCGACTTTGAGATTGGCGAGTGTTTCGGGCGTGAATTGCCCGGCCAAGGCGCTGTGGAGGATCTGGTAGCGCCAGTAGCTCCAGTGGGTGGGCTTCCATCTGCTCTCGGGGAAGTGTTGGAGGACTTCTCTCGTAAGATCGGCATAGTCCACCTTGCCCTCGTGGCGCTGGACGTAGTCGAGGACGAGGGACTTAATGGATGAGTATTCACCGTTTGGTGCTAGCATCGAGTTTCTCCTGCGAGACATCGGGATAGTCCTCACGGCGAAGGGATATCCGCTCCAGTCGCCTGGCCCCCGTCTCAAACATGGCAGCGCGCCAAGACTCCGTTGGTACGAAGGGCCACCATTTACGACGGAGCGCGAGAAACGCACATGACGCCGCGTCGGTGCTGGGCAGTGAATCGAGATGGAAAGAGTCGCCGTTAGTCAACTCGACGGCATCGTGCGTGGCGCGCCATGCGAGGCATTGAGCGCGTCGGAGACGGCGTGTGGGACGATGCGGATGGAGGATGACTATGGTACGTGGTGAAATTAAGAGGGTGGTGAACAGGTCCCCCCGAATTATGCGTTGATAGAATCGCCACGCGAGGTAGAGACCTCCGAGCATTGCCGTAGCATAAAGTGTATTTTCCACCACTAGTGTCCGGTTAAAAAGCCTAATGATTTCAATGCCTTAGTCAATTGGGCCTATCGGAAAGTGTATTCGGCGCTCAAAAACGCCTGTAAAATCGCATCTTTTTCGAACAATACGATGATTAAAAACTGTAGAATTGTGTAGGAGCCGCCACCAAACCTTGTCCGTAATTGTTGAATAGTTTGCTAGTCGTACAACCTAAAAACACCAAGTAATCGGCCATGAGATCTATTTTCCATCGTCTTG
>JBHEKR010000029.1:0-3263 GCA_041859365.1 Candidatus Hydrogenedentales bacterium | reverse complement strand
GGCGATGAAGCGCGGGCTGGTGTCGATGGGCTTGTAGCGGGCCATGGGATCAGTTCCAAACAGGATGCCGGTATGACACTTGATATCCCGATTGGTTCACAGCAGAATGCGCGGATGAAAAGACTTTTTCTACAGCTTCGTTAGCCATCGAAGGCCACAAACCATGCAAGAGCAAGTTCTCGCACGAATTGACGAGCTGATTAACCAAGGACAGTCCATCGTTCGGCGTTACAGCAACGACGACTACTGGGTGAGGGACATCGCTCTGGCTCAGGCGTGGATGGCCTCTGCCGCAAATGCAATTCTTCAAGTGGCGCCGCCTAAGAGCTTCTATCACGCCGAAATGGAGCGCCTCGCGACCCATGAGCAACTGAAGAGCGGTATTCCTACCACTGTCTTGGAAAAGGTGTTCGGAGTGCTTCAGTCCGTTCGGGCTGAAGCAAAAGCGGGATTACTCGAGAAGTTGGAATACCAAGTGTTCGCCACTGCGTTTGACGACTTTCTCGATCACGCCTCTTCATTTCACAAGTCGGGAAAAATCAAGGAAGCCGCAATTCTCGTCTCGTCGGTACTTGAAGACACAATCAAACGCATTGCCGCAAAGAACGGGATTGATACTACTGGCCTTTCGTTGGAGCCGTTGGTGGATCAACTGACCAACGCCCAGGTCCTCACAGCCGTAAAGTCAAAGCGTATCAAGTCTTATGCTGGCGTGCGAAATTCTGCGCTTCATGCGGAGTGGGACAAGCTCGACCTCAAGGATATTGGTCAGGCAATCGAAGGTGTCCGCGAACTTCTTGACGACTACTTGTGAACGCAATGGCTAACCCGGCGGTCGACCCCGTTCGCTTCGCTCTCTGGACGCTGCGCGATGAAGCCGCGCAGCGCCGGTCACCTCCACGTTAGACCGCACAATCCCGTCATGAATGGCATTTCCTCATCGGAAGCTGAACCGCCAAACGACCCGGTGTTCGGGACTCTTAATGAACTTACGCGGATGCTTCGGAGCCTCGATGACCGAGGACTGGTGCTTTCGCTAGCGGCGTTTGCCGAGGATGCCCTTGGCCTGTTGCTGCGAGAGTTCATGATTCCCTCCGAGGCGACAAAACAGCTACTCGAAGGCTTCAATGCACCACTAGGCACATTCTCTGCTCGGATCAAAGCGTGTCTTGCGTTGGGTCTCCTCACAAAGGACCAATATAGTGATCTCGAACACCTAAGAAAGATCCGAAACGAGTTTGCACACCACTGGAGAGAGATTGGCCTATCAAGCCACTCCGTTTCGGCTCATGTTAAATCTCTCTCTTACGGCAGCCTCACTACTCTTTTCCCGGAGACTCCAGCGGAAAAGGTCAGAGAGTCACTTACGTCTCTGTTGATCGAGATTCGTAGCCTGACCCATCAAATCCGAAAAAAGAATTGGCAGGCCACAATTCGTGGAACGCATTTGATCGCGGGCTTCGCTTCGGGCACGTTCAATGAACAACTAGCCGCAGCAAGAGAAGAATTCCAAGTGCTCGTCTCTGCCCTAGAGGCGGCGGAAGGAGAGCGCCGGCAATTCCAAATTGTGCTTCTCCATCGGTTTGCCTCCAGGATCGGCCTTCTCATCCTGGCGTGCCCAGACACAGCCCAAGAACAACTTCAGGAATTCCGAGCAAGGGTTACTGCGACTGTGGAGGCGATCCCAAGTGCGGTCTAACACTTCATTCCAGGGGAGCTGCGCAAAAAGCCGCGCAGCCCCCTGAATTCGGACGTTGGGCGTCACAACAAGGTATCTCCTCTCAATGAGCAACGACTACATCTATTGGGCATTTAGTGCCGCATCCCAGAGCATTTCAGCCTTCGTTGCGTTTCTGCTTACGGGCTATGCGCTGGTTCATTCGATGATGGAGTCAGCGCGAGCGAGTGACGATTCACTAGAAGAAATTCACGCAGCCCTCAAGGTTTCACATCATCGTTCATTGACTACGCTAGCCTGGATTACTGGCTCAGCAATCGTCCTCAGTCTTGTAGTCGTTTACCTAAACAGATCAAATGCCGCCGTGTCTGGTTGGTGGCAAGCGATCGTTGCGCTCGTGGATCTGGCAGCCGTTGTCGGTGGCCTTTGGTTTGTCATTTCCATCGTCGATCCACGGAAGTATCAGAAGGCGGCGAAAAAGGTACTCCATGAAACCACTGTTTCAGTAAGCGGCACTCAGGCTCCTGCATCGGAGTTCTTTGCCGCCTTTCTCCATCTTGAGCGCGTCGTACGAGAATACCTTCAACAAAGAGAACTTTATGTTCCGAGTAGAGGGGCTCCTCGCATGTCGTATTCGTTCCGCCAAATGATTGAGGCGTTACTTCAGAACGAAGTAATTGACCGACAGTTCTTTGACGAGCTACTCGAAATTAACAAGTACCGCAATCTTGTATTTCACGGTCATGTGAACGACGCGGACCCACAGATGGTAAGACGCGTCCGAGACATAGCGGCCAAGATTGAAGGTTTTCCGTGACGCCCAACCCATCCATCAACACGGACGCTGCGCGATGAAGCCGCGCAGCGCCGGTTATGTTAGACGTTCGGCGTCATCAGCCATGGCGCGCTACAATTCGGTTCATCCCCTACCGGAGATCAATCATGAATTTCAGCATCGAATGCGAGGAAGAGATTGATGGCCGCTGGATCGCTGAGGTTCCGCAGCTTCCTGGCGTCTTGTGCTACGGCAAGACCGCTGACGAAGCTATGTCAAAGGCTGAGGTGCTTGCCCTCCGCACCATGGCCGAACGCTTGGAGCAAAGCGAGTCTCGCCCCGTCGCAATCAATATCTCCCTCCCTCTCGCCGCATGAGTCAATGGCCTTCCATCAAGGCCAAGCGGTTGCTTGCGGCACTGTTTGGCCTTGGGTGGAAAGTCAAGCGGCAATCCGGTTCGCACCGCACCTTGTCCCGCGAAGGGTGGCCTGATGTTGTCTTCGCGTTTCACGACGGCGAAGAAATCGGCCCCCGAATGCTTGCGCGCATCGCCAAGCACACTGGCATTACCCCACAAGACTTGTAGCGTTTCCTGTGTTTCCAATGACGCCGAACCCGTCGTTCCAGGGGACGCGCCGCGATGAAGCTGCGTCGCGCCCCTGAACTTCGACGTTGAAGCTGTAGAAAAACCCCTTTTTCACCCGCAAAATCCCCTCCGAATGGCGCGAATTTCTTCGCGCCATTCGTCATTTCATCATCGGAGTTCTCGAGTCGCCGTATCGCCAGCGCCGACTTTTGCCTCAGGTCTGC
>JBHEKR010000389.1:0-30000 GCA_041859365.1 Candidatus Hydrogenedentales bacterium | reverse complement strand
AAGTACATTTGACGCACAGTCTTCATTCGCATGGTCTGCTCCTTACTGTGATTGCAGTCACAGATGTTTGGTTTGCCAAAGGGAGTAGGCCATGCGTTCGTCATTTTGTCAATCCATCTTTCCGCCACAGAAACTAGCTATGCACAGAGTACAGTTAGAGGGTGAAGGGGGCGCTATCATACAAGCAGGAGGCTACACCGACCAAAGTGGTGCATTTCACTTGCCCGTTGACCTCAACGGCGCAGAGCGGGGGGTGGTCACGATCATGGTGAAATCCAAGACCCACGGCTGTGCACTATTCCAGGACATCGAAGTTTGCCCCGAAGACTCCATCACACTCCGCTATCCCAAGCCGACGTCACTTCGCGGCACTGTAACAGCGTCGGACGACGCACCGGCGGGCGGTTTTAAAGTCAGGCTGGAGGGCTACTTTATTTACCCCATCCCCGACCCCGACGTTATACGAGAAAAGTTGAGGTATTGGGAGGAATCAACCGAGGTAAAGCCGGATGGCTCCTACGCGTTTGATCGGCTCGACCCCACACCAATCTACCGGATCGCAGTATCCGATTTGGATGGCAAGGAAGTAGTGATCAATCGGGACTTCCTGGAGCTGCAAGCTACGACCGCGAATGCGGTCGACCTTCGGGTGGAGCAACCTGCCTGGGTGTTTGGCCGCGTGTATGGGTTGGAATCGCTTCAACCCATTCATAATGTTCGGGTCCGGTGCTCCGGAGCTTATTCCTCGTGGTGGGGCGACGACGGTATATTCCAATTCACGGCGGAGACGGATAGCGAGGGAAACTACCGGATCGAGGTAACGCGCGGCTGGGGCGCCTTCTGGGTTATGGCAGACTACGGCTATAACACCGATTTTGAGCTGAGGCCCGCCCGGCAGGTGGAAAATTTGGAGATTCGACCCGGTAAGGAATACAACCTGAACCTTCCGTTGCCGACGCCCTGGTCGCGATCCTTCCTCGTCCAGGATGAAGCTTGCAACCCGGTACCGGGCGTAAACGTTGGCTATGGAGGGGGTATTCCGCTCGCTCGTACTGACGCGGAAGGGAGAATAACGCTACCAGCATTGGATCCGGACAGAGGGGCAAGGATTTTCTTCGAAAAAGTCGGGTATTCACTGGCCGAGTCGGAATTACTGTATGGCAAGCCGGGGGAGACATTTCCGGTGGAAACAATCCTACTCAAGCGCATATCAGGTGATGTGGCCAAGCTTGTGGACGGGGATAATGTGGCCTTTGCCAAGCGAACTGTAAAGGTGTACCTGTATTCTGACGGCGAATTTCTCATGACGGCCGAGACAAAAACGGATCGGCGGGGCGTGATCCGGTACGAGCAGCGGGCTCCACTATCTTCACAACTACCGGATAAAGGCGAGATTTCCTTTGAACTGGAAATCGCGAACCCTGCTGTGGACGAACAGGCCGCCGCCCTCTTTCGTTCAGATCACATACTCCTTCCGGAGGATGAGACGGAAGATATGGGGACTATCGTACTTCAGAAAGTGAAGGGGGACGATATGCAGCGTTCCTATCGCTCAGATCACACACTCCTTCCGGAGGATGAGACGGAAGACATGGGGACTATCGTACTTGAGCAGGTCGAATAGCGACTTGGTGCGAACAAGAGGGCCTATCGCTCCAGAAACGCGGCTCGCAGATCGGCCTCATAGACGCTGCCGTCCCCCCAAAAAGTGCAACGCCCGCACCTATACTTATAGAGACCGATTGCGAGGAATATCCAATCGGCGTACAACGCGCTGGCCAGGCGTCGCGCGGACCATTCGCTGGGGAATGCTAGCTACCCCCTTCGGATGCCGCCGATGCCCCCGGCGCCATTTGGAATGGCACCCAAAACGGTACGCCGCCTGGACCCGGGTTCGTGATCGATCTCCCATCCACCAAGACCAAGTTGGAACCGCGCCCGGCACGCGTCTAACGGGCATTTTACGCACCCGCGTTCGTTCAGACGACGCCACACGAGACTTCCAGGTATGGAGCGGGGGTTTTCCAGCACCCTTTTTCGTGAGTCTCGCCGTACGATCGAGCTCCAGTTGCTCTTGCGATCAACGATGTCGCATAAGTCGAGGGCTGGAAAGCCCCCGCTCCATACATCCGACGGTTTTGGGTTCTAATGCAATTCTCCTGCTGCGCAGTCCCTTGAAAACCATATGCCGCCGGGATATCCTCTACCCATCAGGCAGCAACGGTTTTCCGACACCCCAATTCCGAAGAGGCAGCACTACCCCATGAGCAAAGCCAAAAGTCCAAAGAAATCCCTCACCCCCGCGCAACGGGATGACCTCCTCGCCACGTTAAAAGCCCGCTTCGAGAAAAACATGCCGCGTCACAAGGGCATCGAATGGGCCGCCGTCCAGAAGAAGCTGGAAGCCGCGCCGGAGAAGCTGTGGTCGCTGAATGAAATGGAGCGCACGGGTGGCGAGCCGGATGTCGTCGGCCACGACAAAAAGACGGGCGAATTTATCTTCTACGATTGCGCGGCGGAGACGCCGAAAGATCGCAGAAGCCTCTGCTACGATCCCGAAGCGCTGGAATCCCGAAAAGAGCACAAGCCCAAAGACAGCGCCATCGGCATGGCGACGGCCATGGGCATCGAGCTCCTGTCGGAGGAAGAATACCGCGCCTTGCACCAACTCGGAAAATTCGACACGAAAACCTCAAGCTGGCTGAAGACGCCCCCGGCAATCAGAAAACTCGGCGGGGCAATCTTTGGCGATTTCCGTTACGGCCAGGTTTTCATCTACCACAACGGCGTAGAGTCCTACTACGCCGTGCGCGGCTTTCGCGGCGCACTGCGGGTGTGATGCTTGCCGCGCATTCGAGCACCGCGAAGCAATACAATTGGATTTGAAACCACAGAGCACAAAGAACACAAAGGAGAATCTTTCTCTGTGCTCTTTGCGTTCGTTGTGGTTACACTTAGAAAGCGCTCGCGCGGTATACCCAACGTTACGACGGTAGCCTGTATACGCGCCATCCGCGAACCTTGCGAGATCCCGAATCCATGTTGCGAGTCCCCTTAATGGCGCGCTGTTTCGTCCCCCTCCTTCTTGCCCTCTTCGCCCTCCCCCAGCTTCTTCATGCGGAGACCCACTTCATCGAGGCCGAATCCTTTGCGCCATCGGAGGGATGGAAGACCAACACCGATTCTCTGCTGCGGAAGGCGTCGCGGGCGACCGCCCTCTCCGGTGCGGATGGCCCGGGGGATGGCGTGGCCACGGCGACGGTATCGCTTCAGACTGCCGGTCGTTATCGCGTCTGGGTGCGTTCCCTGCAGGTCGCGGCGTGGCGCGGTCCCTTCCTCGTTTCGGCGAGCGCGGGCGGTCAGGCGCTTGGCGCCGTCACGGTGGATATCGAACCAGACCCGGCGGTGGAGGATTGGAACTTTGTTTGGAATTCTTTCGACGCGGATTTTCCCGCGGGCGAAGTCACCTTGAGTCTCGCGAAATTTGAGCAGAAAAACTGCAGCGGCTATGTGCGGCAGGCGGATTGTCTACTAATCACCAGCGACCTCAATCTCGTGCCGGATCATGTTCCCTTCGGTCCCCAGACCTTTCTGCGGGTCACGGTGGGAACTCAAATGGAGCAGCCCGTGTACCTTCATTTTTTCGCGGACCACTACCGCGATCCGTGGTACAGCTATCACTCCCTCGGGCGGGGCGACCTGCACGATGCGACGAGTGTGCCGGAAGCCGAACTGCTCGCGCCGGGTGAGGCGTCGCCCTGGAGCAACATCTCCCCCATCGTCTATCAGGATTCCGGAGTTGCGCTGGATTTTTCTCTACGCTATTCCTACGAGTCCATGCCAGAGCACATGAAAGCCCGCATCGAGTTTGGCCGCGCCGACCGGCCCGACGGGACTGTCGAACTCGTCCGCGCCTTCGACGTGGAGGCACAGCCCAACGGCGTGGTTGTCGTGGTGCCGCCGAATCTCGATTCGCCCGAGAACGTGGCGCGGCTCCGTCGCGATGCCGAGTTTGCCGAGGAAACAGGGAAGCGTGCCGATGCCCACCCCTGGCCCACCATCGGCAAGCGGCCCGAGCGCATCCCCTTTCTGGTGAGCGCGCGTATCGGCGGCTATGACCTCGATGTGGACGCCGTCGTTACCGCGCGAGAGCAGAAAACCCTGGACTATTTCGGGTTTAACGGCAGCTATGAGCGGGTATTGGATGGTCTCTGGTTCATGGAGGCGAAGTCCTACTGCCGTCCCGACGTGGCGCAGATGCGGGAGCGGGTCCAGGCGGAAGTGGCCGAGTTTCACAAGTCAGGGCGAAATCTGGATGACATTGCCTATTGCATCCTCATGGACGAACCCGCAGGCCAGAGCGCGGCCCTCATGGTGAAGGACGAGGCGAGTCGCACAGCCTTTCAGACGTGGATCCGAGGCCAGGGGCTGACGCCCGCCGATCTGCTGGTGCCCGACTGGAATGCCGTGCGCCCCGTCGAGCCTGCGGAGCGCGAGGCCTTTCCCGCGCTTCATTATCAAACCCAGCGCTTCCGCACCGTAGCCCTGGGCGATTTCATGGCGGTGCAGCGCGGCATTATCGAGGAGGCCTATGGTCGCAGCTTACCGACTGTCGTGAACTTCAGCGATGGCGCGATCTACACTGCCAATTTCTACGATCAGGGCGTCGACTACTTCGAGCTGATGAACCGCGATGACCAGAATGCTCTCTGGAGCGAGGACTGGGCGAACAACGCCTCCACCTACCAGTGCGCAGCCTTCAATGTGGATCTGATGCGGGCAGCGGCCCGGAAGCGCGGCCAGACCCTGGGCCATTACCTCATTGCCCACGCGGAGCGCACCGCATGGGACACCAAACTGAAAGCGACCAGCGCCACCGCTCGGGGCGTGCGCATGTGGACAAACTTTTCCTACGGCCCGACCTGGGGCAGCCACGAGGGCGGGCCCGCCTGGAAGAGCCACATGTGGTACAACAAGCCGGAGAACTGGACCGCGAACGCGGAAATCCCCCGTGAGATCAGGGCCGTGGAAGACTGGCTCCTCACGGCCAAACCCGCGCCCGCCGAGGTGGCCCTGCTCTATTCGTCGTCCTCCGACATCTGGTCGCTGGAAAACAACGCCTTCGGCTTCGATCGCATGCACACCTGGCTCGCCCTGAGCCATGGCCAGGTCCCGGTCGATGTAGTCTCCGAAATGGACGTCGCCGAGGGAATCCTGTCGAAGTATCGCGTGTGCTACCTCTCCGGACCGAATCTCACCCGCGCCGCAGCGGAGAAGCTGGCGTCCTGGGTCGAGAGCGGCGGCACCCTCTTCATGACGGCGGGCGCGGCGGAGGGCGATGAGTTCAATCGTCCGCTGGACACGCTGTTCCCCCTCCTGCCATCCGAGCGCGCCCCCCTGAAGGTCCACGAGGCCTGGCAGTCCGCCGGCCGCTTCCTGACCGCCCTCTCACCCAAAGACTTGGTTGCGTGGAATGGCGAAAACATCGATGTCCTCGCCGTGCAGCAGTTCCAAACCCCAAAGGCCAATGCCACCACCCTCGCGAGCTTCAGCGATGGGAGCGCTGCGCTCGTCGAAGCGCCCGCAGGCAATGGGCGGGTCATCAGCGCGGGCTTTCTCCCCGCCCTGGCCTACATTCGTGCCGCGCTTGTTGCGCGCGAGGCCCTTGAAAAGGCTTCACCCGACACCGCGCGTCTCAAGACTTCCTACAACCCCTGGGAATTCCCGGTGAGCCTGCGAGAGCAAATCCTCTCGCCCGCGCGCCAGCATGGGGCAATACCGCCACTCACTTGCGATGCTCCCCTCGTGGACGCGGTCTACCTGCCGTGTGAACAGGGCATCGTCGTTGCACTTGCCAACTACACCCTCGAACCGATAGAAAAACTGACCCTGCGGATCGGCAACGCGGGGCCGGTTAGTAAAGTCGAGTCCGTCCATCAGGGCGAACTGGCTTTCGAGCAAGCAGGCGAGGATGGGATCCGCGTCGCGCTGCCACTGGAGGCCAGCGACTGGCTCATGATCACCTCCGGTCAGTGATTCACGGAAAGCAAAGCGACCTGCCCGAAGGCAGGTCGCTCAACTTGTACTATCGTATGCGGGTGATCGCCGTTGATCAGTGACTCAACGCGCAGCGCGGTGCTTGCGGAATGCCACGAGGAGCATTCCCGTGCCCGCCAGCAGGAAAGGAGCCGGTACGGGTACGGGAACCGGGTCTGGATCCGCGGGAGGCGGCGGAACGCTGGACAGGGGGGTCGTATCGAACACGTCGATATTGTCATTGCCGCAGGCCATGGTCCAGTGGAATCCAATGCCGCCCAGGGCTATCGCCTGTTCCAGATTTCCGTCCAGCCCAAGGGCGATTTCCAGGAAATTGTGCGCGGAACCGGGTCCGACGCCCATGTCCCAGTCCACCAAAGCATTCCCGTAGTTGGTAACGCCCGCTTGTGTATCGCGCACCCGGTAGGGGTTCGAACCGCTATGCGAGGGCATGGTGACGCCGCTCGTGGACCAGCCGTTGTTGCCCCACACGTCGCCGAAGCGGGAACCGTTCTCCGTGCCTGTCGCAATGGCGAGATCATACGATGTGGCTCCGCCCGTGTAGCCCAGGTCGATAAAAAGATCGCCCGACCGATACGTGGTATTCGTCGGCTCGTAGCCCGTAACCATGCCGATATAGAGCGTGCCACCAGTGTACGCATTGGCGTCCAGATCCTGGTACAGGTAGAAGAACTGCTCGATGTCGTAGTTCTGACCGCCGTAGGCATCGCTTTCCGAATCATCCTGGTAACGAATGTTCTGGTTGAGAAGGGAATGGGAGGCCGAATACTGGCTCCAATTATCGGACGAAGTTCCGCTGTAGCTGAACCAGTCATTCCACTGTCCATCGAGGGTGATGGCGGATGTGCTTCCGGCCATGGCCATGGCGGCCAGGAGGGCCATCCATTTCGTTGTTCTTGTCATGGTTACTTCCTTCCTTGTATCGTGCCTTAACGGCTGTGCGCTCCATAATCATTTCGCACTCGGAATCGCAAACATCTGTGATCGTGAGTTGTGGATCATTTTGGAATCTCTGGCATACACCGCGAGAAATTTCGCGGACACGTACACCAAAGTAAGAGAAACACGCTGAACCGGGCAAAGTGCGAGTGGACGAGAGAAACGGTTCAAATTCGGGCCGATTTCTTACCCACGTCGGAATAATACCATCGAGACCTATCAGTTACAAGTCTTTTATTATAAGCTACTTATAACTATTGACAGTTTTTTGACCAACAACGTTATCTCGGCAAGAGAAAACGATGCCCGATTTCGCCTAAAGCCTGATAGACATACCTGTAAAACACGTATTTACCGCAATTTTTTCAATTAAAAAACTAGTGACGAAAATTTCGCGGTATGGCGAATTTTTGCCACGCCCTTAACTATTTTTCTCGTTTTTGATAACTAATTACCTATCTCAAAACGTACGCACGACGAAACTGTGCGGTGCCGGTGACCAGTGCACAGAGGCAAATCGAAACACGTTCGGTGCGGATTAAGGCTCGTTCGCTTGCAACCTCGCTGCTTCGCGTCCATAGAACTCCGCAGAGTCATTGAAGGGTCCATTCGCACCCAAACTCGGGACCTTGGGTCCAGCGGCGCGAAAGCTACACCAATCCCCGCGCGAAAGGAATGGAATATTGAACACCAGTGTTTCTTCTGGTGGTTAGTCATAGGTTTTTGAGTTTTCCGTGCGATATACTGTGGCGGTGCACACCCGGACGGGCAGGTCTGCGGCGCCGATCAACACCACCACAGCAGGTTCAGGAAGTACCCTTTGCCGTGAATATGAAAATTGATATCAACGCCTTGGACAACAACCGCAAAGCCAACTTGTATGCGATGGCGGGCGCTGGCACCATTTTCTCCCTGGCCGGCCTCGTTTCGCTGATTCTGTGGCTCGTAAGCGCACCCGCAATCGTTGTTGAAGTGCAGGTGCCCGGCACCGACGGTCTCCCCGATCTTTCGGCGCTCCAGGCCAAGGGACCCGAGCTTTCGGGGGTCTTTGCCAAGGGCGATGGAATCCCTGCCGAGCTGCCCGGAATCTGGAGCCAGTTTCGGGGTCCGAACTCAGACAATATCGTCCTGGACGGCCCCCCGCTGGCCGCCGACTGGGGTAGTGATGGCCCGAAAGTGGAATGGGCGCTTCCCATCGGCGATGGCTATGCGGCCCCGGCGGTCTACGATGGCTGTGTTTACCTCATGGACTACGATGTGGAGGGCCGGGCCGATGCGCTGCGCTGCCTCTCACTGGCGGACGGCAAGGAGATCTGGCGACGGTCCTACGAGATTAAGATCAAGCGCAATCACGGCATGTCGCGGACGATCCCGGCTGTAAATGACAAGTATGTCGTGACCATGGGACCGAAGTGCCATGTGGTGTGTCTGGATCGGGCCACGGGCGAATATCGCTGGGGTCTGGATCTTCAGCGGGACTTTGGCACCGTGGAGCCCTTGTGGTATGCGGGACAGTGTCCGTTGATTGTGGACGACGCGGTCATCCTTGCGCCGTCGGGAGAAGAAGTGCTGATGATGGCGGTGAGTTGCGAGACCGGCGAGGTACTGTGGAAAGCGCCCAACCCGCGCAAGTGGGCCATGTCCCATGCCTCAATCATTCCCATGACCGTGCTGGGGCGGAAGATGTACGTCTACAGCGCCATCGGCGGAGTTGCGGGTGTGGCGGCGGACGGTCCGGAAGCGGGCAAACTGCTCTGGGACGTGCCGTGGGATGCGAAGGTGGTCGCGCCGTCCGTCGTACATGCGGGCGACGACAAGATATTCGTTACGGCGGGCTACAGCACGGGGTCCATGATGCTGCGACTGAAAGAATCCGGTGGCGCCTATGAAGCGGAGATTCTGAAGCGCACCTCTCCCGAGGAAGGGCTGGCCTGCGAACAGCAGACACCGATCTTCCACAACGGGCTGCTCTACGCCATCATGCCGAAAGATGCCGGCGCGCTGAAGGGCCAGTTTGCATGCTTCGACACCGAAGGAAATCTGGTCTGGTCCAGTGGAAACGACAATCGCTTTGGATTGGGCCCTTTCTTGCTGGCCGATAACAAGTTCTATATACTGGACGACGACGGCAAATTGACCATGATCGACGCGACGACGAAAGAGTTCAGGAAGCTCGGCGAGGCGCAGGTTCTCCAGGGTCATGATGCTTGGGGCCCTCTTGCCATAGCGGGCGATCGCCTGCTCGTGCGCGACATGAACAACCTGGCCTGCGTCAACGTGGGCGCAGCCTGACCGCTAACAAGGACCGAGAATTATGAAGGAACCGGTACGCAAGACAAAGCACCCCTACGTGGTGGGTGCGTGCGTTGCCGCCATTGCCGGACTATACTTTTACCTGGTGGCCGACAAGACGAAATTTCCGGAGCCGGGCGCCAATCTGGTCTACGACATCAAGAAATTTGAAGATGTGGACATGGTGCCGACGCGTTACAAAGAAGGCTCACCCATCGTGCCCACGCTCGAAAGCCCGAAGGCGATGGAGATCGATGGGGCCGGCAACCTCTATATCGCCGGCAAGGGCGCGATTGCGGTATACAGCCCGGCTGGCGCGGAGACTGCCCGGATTGCCCTGGACGGGGCCGCGACCTGTCTCGAATTTACGCCCGACGGACGGCTGCTGGTGGGGATGGAGGACCGGGTGTCGGTGCTCGCCCCAGACCACACTCCCCTGGCCACGTGGAGCGGCTTTGCAGAGCGTACCCTCATCACATCCATCGCGGCAAACACCGAAGAAGTATTCCTGGCGGATGCGGCGAACCGCTGCGTGCTGCGCGTCGATTATGACGGCAAGGTTTTGAACGAAATCGGCAAGGCCGATGAAGCCCGGGACATACCCGGCCTGGAAGTGCCCAGCCCTTATTTCGACATGGCCTTTGACGACGAAGGCTCGCTGTGGGTGGTCAATCCCGGCAAACTGGGTCTGGAGCGCTATCGGAGCAACGGAGACATCGTGACGTCGTGGTACCGGCCCTCGCTGGAACTGGAAGGCTTTTCCGGATGCTGCAACCCGACGCATATTGCCTTCAACAGCGAAGGGCGCCTGGTGACCTGTGAAAAAGGTCTGGTGCGGGTCAAGATTTATGAAGTGACGGCGGGTGATTTCGAGGAACTGGTCGTGGGCTCCAAGTCGTTTCGGGTGGCCCAGTCAGTAAGCGACATGGTGGTGGATGCGGCGGACCGCGTGCTCGTGTTGGATTCCCGCCAGAAATCTGTGCGTATATTTGAGCCGGAAGCGCCGGCGGTGGCGAAGGCGATCCCCTAATCCAATGAACCTGGCGGTCCAGGCGCGCTGTCGCGTCGGGACGGGAGGCCGGGCGACATAGCAGAGGTAAATCGGATGGACAAAGCGATGAATCGGCAGGCCTTCCTCGAAAGTCTGGTGCGGGGAAGCACCCTGCTCGGACTGGGTGGGATAGCCTTGGCCGCAACGCATGGATCGAAGACGCCCGAAGAGTGCTTCGAGACCACCACGCACTGTAAGGAGTGTTGGACGAACGCCTCCTGCAATCTACCGGAGAAAGGACTGGAGCCCGATGAGCGAGCGAAAAAAACTCGACCGGCGTGATTTCATGCGCGGCGCCGCGGCGGTTGCTTTTACCGGAGCGACCTGGGCGGCGGTAGGCGAGAAATCCGAGACAAAGTACTGGCAGCTCGATCCGGCCAAGTGCACCCAGTGCGGTCGTTGCACCACGCACTGCGTGCTGACACCGAGCGCGGTAAAGTGTCTGAACCAATTTGATATCTGCGGGTATTGCGACCTGTGCTTCGGCTATCTCCAGCCGGGCTCGCGCAACCTGGATACCGGCGCGGAAAACCAGCTCTGCCCGACCGCGGCCATCGAGCGGAAGTACATCGAGGCGCCCTACTACGAATACAAGATTCACGAAGACAAGTGCATCGGCTGCGCCAAGTGCGTGAAGGCCTGTCTCGTCTTCGGCAACGGCTCTTTCTATCTCCAGATCCGCCAGGATATCTGCATCAATTGCAACGAGTGCTCGATTGCGAAATCGTGCCCCTCCGACTGCTTCAGCGAAGTGCCCGAGTCGAATCCCTACATGTTCCTGACCGGCGATACCCATCTCGCCCATCCGCCGGCATGATCATGCGATACGTCTCCGCCCTCATCGCTCTGAGCGCCGCCGTCGCGGTTCAAGCCGCACGCGCCATCGAACTCAAGTTCGCTCCGCCGGACTTCGAAACCGAATACGCGATGCCCTATCTGTTCACGCCGCCACCGGCCGGCAGTAACACCTGGTGGGAGTCGCTGATCCTATTCGCGGCGCTGTCGTTGACGACCTACATGGTTTTCAAGGCCCGCTCGCGGCGGGGACTCTTTGCCATCAGCGTGTTTTCCCTCCTGTTCTTCGGGTTCTACCGCAAGGGCTGCATTTGCCCTGTGGGCTCCACCCAGAATGTCATGGCGGCGGTGTTCCTGCCCGACGTGGGCGTTTCGTGGGTCGTGGTCTCTTTCTTCGTCATGCCGCTGCTCTTTTCCCTCTTCTTCGGCCGCGTTTTCTGCGCATCGGTCTGTCCCCTCGGCGCGATTCAGGAACTGGTGGCGATTGCCCCTATTCGCATCAACCCCGCGCTGGAACGCGTACTCGGCCTGGGCAAGTACATGTACCTTGGCCTTGCGACACTCGGCGTCGCCACGGGCGCGGGCTTCCTCATTTGCCGCTGGGACCCCTTCGTGGGCCTCTACCGTATGGGCCACAGCTACAACATGCTTATCGCGGGCGCACTGATGCTGCTCGTGGGCGTATTCATCGCACGTCCCTATTGCCGATTTCTCTGCCCCTATGGCGTACTCCTCGGCTGGATGTCGCGCTTCTCCAAGTTTCATCTGGAGATCCCCCCCTCCCCGTGCGTCGAGTGTCGCCTGTGCGAAGATTCCTGCCCCTACAATGCGATCGACATGCCCACCCCCCGCCACCTGGTGGAAGATCCGGCGGTGGGCAAGAAGCGCACCCGGCTTCTGGTCTTCCTGGCGCCCGTGTTCATCCTTCTGGGTGCGGTCGGAGGTTATCTCTTCCATGAACCTCTTTCTCACATTCACCCGACGGTGAGTCTGAGCGAGCGCATCGCGAAGGAAGATCGAGGTATCATCAAAGGGGAGGTTTACCTCGAATCGGACACCTTCCGCAAGGAAAGCAAGACCGCCGCGACCCTTCATGCCGAGGCGCTTGCCGTGACCGAGAAATTCAAAACGGGAAGCGCGCTTTTTGGCGCTTTCCTGGCCCTGATCATCAGCATCAAGCTGATCGAGTTGTCCATTGTGAAAAAGCGCACGATTTTCGAGCCCCACAAGGAGACCTGCTTCAGTTGCGGCCGCTGCTATCCCTATTGCCCTGTTGAAGAAGGAGCGTAGTACCCTGGAATGCTTGAAAAGCGGGAGTTTGACAAGAGCGATTTTTTCTGGCGTCTCTCGACGACAGTGACGATAGTATCGGGCCTGTTTTCGGTTCTTATATTTATCTTGCTGGTGGTGAACTACTTTCAGATAACCCGGCTCGACCCGGTGAATCACGAGTTGCTGACCCAGATGCGCCAGACCTATGCCTCGTTGCCGGAGAAGGACGAGGCGCTGGCCGAGCGGATTCGCGATCTGGATTTGATGACGCGCCGGGCCTTTTTCACGAGCCAGACCTTTTTGCGGGGCGGCGCGTGGATGATGTTGATCACGGTTTCGGTATTCCTGATCGCCTTCAAGAATATGATCCGCTGGCGGCCCCACGTGCCGGAACTGGCGGATATGCCTACGGCGGATAAGGAGTTTCTGGCCTATGCCCAGTCTCGCCAGCTCATCACGTGGGCGGGCATAGGGCTTTTGGCGGGAGGCATGATGACGTCGTATTTCACCGAGAGCGCCCTCACGGCGGAAATGATCGCCCCCCCGGCGGGTGCGGCGGGTGATGCCGCGCAGCCGACGGGGGAAGTCGCCCCCGTTGTGGCGGCGGTACCCGCCCCCACCTGGGATGATATGCTGGTGAATTGGCCGAGCTTCCGCGGACCGGGCAGCAACGGCGTGGCCCATTTCACCACGGCCCCCACCACGTGGGACGTGGACGCGGGCACCAACATCAAGTGGAAGACCGACCTGACCCTGCCGGGCAAGAATTCCCCGGTGTACTGGGGCGGCAAAATTTATATCAGTGCGGCGGATGAAACGACACGTGAAGTCCATTCCTACAACGCGGATACGGGCGAGTTGCTTTGGAAACAGACCGTGCCCGCCTTTCCCGGAACGCCGGCGGAATCGCCCAAGGACGTGATGGAAGATACGGGCTTCGCCGCGTCCACGATGGTGGCCCATGGCGAAATGGCCTTCGCGATTTTTGCCAACGGCGATCTGGTGGCCTATAAATCCGACGGCACCCAGGCCTGGGGCAAGAATCTCGGGGTAGCGAAGAATCACTACGGCCATTCCTCCTCGCTGCTGGCGTACGAAAAGCTTCTGTACGTCCAATATGATGATTCGGAGAAGCCGCGGCTGCTGGCCTTCGACACGGCCACGGGCAACGAAGCGTGGACCGTGAACCGCAAGAAGATTTCCTGGGCCTCCCCCATCTTCGCGAAGACGAATGTGGGTGATCACCTGATCCTCACTTCCGAAAAGGACGTGGACGGCTATAACCCCTTGACCGGCGCTCCCCTCTGGACCGTCGAGTGCCTGGGCGGCGAAGTGGCCCCTTCCGCGGCCTACGCCAATGGCATGGTCTTCGCCGCGAATGAGTATGCCATGGCCAATGGCATCACCCTCGGCGGCACACCGGAGGCGGTCGAGGCCGCAGTCACTTGGGAGTTCGATGAACTCCTGCCGGAAGTTTCCAGCCCCGTGGGCGATGGTGAGCGCTTCTATTACGGCACGACCGTGGGCGACATCGTCTGCCTCGACGCGAAAACGGGCGAGAATCTCTGGACGCAGGAAGTCGAAGATGGCATCGACGCGTCGCCGATTCTGGTGGGCGACCGGGTGTACCTCGCGGACAAGAGCGGTATCATGTATATTTTCCGCGCCAGCGCGACCTATGAAGAGCTCGGGAAACTGAAGCTCGGTTCGGCGTCCTATGCGACCCCGGCCTATCTGGACAAACGCATGTACGTCCGTACCCCGGAACAACTCTACTGTATCGAGGCGCCATGACACAGGACACACTGGAACTGGATATCAGCCACATCGATGCAATCGTCGAGGCAAAAGGAAAGGGCCCGGAAGCGGTTATCCCGATCCTCCAAGCGATCCAGTCGGAGTACCGCTACCTGCCCAACGCGGCCCTGGAGCGGGTGTGCGAGCTGACCGATATTCATCCCGCGTCCATCGAGGGCGTGGCGACCTTTTACTCCCAGTTCCGGCGGGATCCCGTGGGCGAGCACGTGATCAGCCTTTGCGACGGCACGGCGTGCCACGTGAAAGGCGCGGAGGATGTCCACGAGGCGATGGCGGAGCGCTTGAACCTGAAAAAGGGCGAGGACACCGACGCCGATCGCAAGTACACCATACAGAAGGTGGCCTGCATCGGGTGCTGTTCTCTCGCCCCCGCGATGCAGATTGACGGCGTCACCTACGCCAACGTGGCCCCCGATTCCGTCGCGGCCACGTTGCGCGACTTCGAGAGTCGCGAGTCCAGGAAGGGCACGCCCGAGAAGCACGTTCACCGCGATGTGGTGGAGAACGGCTCGGAAATCCGGATTGGCCTGGATTCCTGCTGCGTTGCCGGCGGCACGGACCGTATCGAAGCCGCCGTGGAAGAGGCGCTGGCGGGGATCCACTCGACCGTGCCCATCAAGCACGTGAGTTGCGTCCACATGTGCCACCAGGTACCCGTGCTTGAGATCATTCAGGAGAACAAAGCCCCGGCCATGTACCTGCGCGTGACGGTGGACGACGTTCCGGGAATCATTGCGCGTCATTTCAATCCCCAGAATCCCCTGACGCGCCTGCGCTCAGCCGCACTTCGCTGGGCCGACAGCCTCTATGTGGATGCGGACACGAGCGAGAATGCCGTAAAGCGCCATGACGGCAATGTGCGCGATCCCCAGGTGACCGCGTTTCTCGGCAACCAGATGCACATCGCCACGGAATACCATGGCGAGATGGATCCCTACAGCCTGGACGAGTACCTGAAAAAGGGTGGCTTCGCGGCGGTGGAGCGCATCCTCTTTGGCAAGTTGACCGGCGATGTGATGCTGTTCCGCCACCAGAAGAAATCCCTGCGCGACCTGCCGAAGAGCGACAAGGCCTGGACCGCCCAGCAGATCATCGACGAAGTGCTGGCGAGTGGCGTACGCGGTCGCGGTGGCGCGGGCTTCCCCACAGGGAAGAAGTGGCAGTTCGTCCACGATGCTCCGGCGCCGACCGGCAAGAAGTATGTTATCTGCAATGGCGACGAGGGCGACCCCGGCGCATTCATGGATCGCATGATCCTGGAGTCCTACGCCTACCGCGTGATTGAGGGCATGATGATCAGCGCCCTGGCGGTGGGCTCGGATGAGGGCATCCTCTACATTCGTGCGGAGTACCCCCTCGCGACGAAACAGATGCGTCGCGCGATTGAAGACTGCATGGAAGCCGGAATCCTCGGCGAGAATTTCATGGGCACGGGCCGCACCCTTCACCTGCGCGTTAAAGAAGGCGCGGGCGCTTTCGTGTGCGGCGAGGAGACGGCGCTCATCGCCTCCCTCGAAGGCAAGCGCGGCATGCCCACCATGCGTCCCCCCTACCCCGCCATCTCGGGACTCTATGGCTGCCCCACGCTGATCAACAACGTGGAAACGCTCTCCGTAATTCCCTGGATCGTGCGCAAGGGCGCGGCGGAATTCGCCAAGCTCGGCACGGAGAAGAGCAAAGGCACGAAGGTGTTTTCGCTGGCGGGCAAGATACGCAATGGTGGCCTGATCGAGGTGCCCATGGGCATCACAATCCGCCAGATCGTGGAAGACATCGGCGGCGGCATCGCCAACGGACGCAAATTTAAGGCGATACTCGTGGGCGGTCCCTCGGGCGGTGTTATTCCCGCATCCATGGCCGATACGCCGGTGGACTACGAAGCCCTCTCGCAGATTGGCGCCATGATGGGCTCCGGCGGCATGGTGGTGCTCGACGACTCTGACTGTATTGTGGAAATGGCCCGTTATTTCCTCTCCTTCACCCAGGACGAGTCCTGTGGTAAATGTTCTCCCTGCCGCATCGGCACCATGCGCCTGAAGGAGATGCTCACGCGCCTGTGCAACGGCCAGGGTAAAGAGCAGGACATTGAAATGATGGAGGAGCTGGGCAAGGTCGTGAAGAGCCAGAGCCTTTGCGGCCTGGGCAAGACCGCGCCCAACCCGGTGCTGACGGCACTCATGTATTTCCGCGAGGAATTCGAGGCGCACATCGCGGGCCGGTGCCCGGCGGGCAAGTGCAAGCCGCTCATCGACTACTGGGTGGAAGACAACTGTATCGGCTGCACCAAGTGCGCCCAGGCGTGCCCCGTGGACTGCATCGAGTCCGCACCCTACAAGATGCACCATATTGATTTGAGTATTTGCACGCGATGTGATTACTGCCTGGTGGCCTGTCCGGTGGACGCCATCAAGGCGGGTTCGCGGGTATAACAGGAGTAAATCAGCCTCTCCTCGCTCCCAGGCTCTGCCCAGGAACGAGTGGAAAGTGCTACCGCAAAGTATGCTGCGAGTCCAATGGAGAAGTTTGGGACATGATTTCAGTCCGACAACAATGGATAGACGCAGGATGCCAGTTAGCCGATGATCCTGCCTTGAAAATTGAGTGTCCGGAGTGCAAGGCGGGTATTTTACTGACAATTGACATATGCATTGGTGACTCTCTGGATCTCATTGAGCGCAACATTTCGTGTCCTGAGTGCGGCGCAAGGAACAGCATTCGGATGCGTTCTGTGAAAGAAGTATCCTCCTGATGAGGACGACCAGTAGTCTCCATTGAAGTCCCAGGAACTCTGCTCCGATGTAGAGTGAGGGGGACGTCGAAATTTAAGAGTAAACGATTCGGACGCCAAGTTTGTTGCGCTCGGTTGTTCGAAGCGGAGCTTCGGGAATTGCATTCCCAAGCGGAGCTTGGGAACGAGTGGATAACTGGCGGCTTCTAAATGGAGTAATTCATGCCCACCGTAACTATTAACAACCGCGCGATCGAAGTAGAGCCGGGCACCACGTTGCTGCAGGCGGCGCGCCAACTGGAAATTGAGATCCCCACGCTGTGCTACTGGGAAGGGGTGCGCCCGATGAATTCGTGCATGCTCTGCACGGTGCGCAACACCCAGACGGGGCAGCTCCATTCTTCGTGCTCCACGGTGGTTCAGGATGGCATGCAAATTGAAACGGACACGGGTGACGTGTGCGAGGCGCGCAAGGAAGTGCTGGAGCTGATCCTCAGCGAGCACATTGGCGACTGTGAGGCCCCCTGCACCCATACCTGCCCGGCGTCCATGAACATTCCGGTCATGATGCGCCAGATTTACGACGGCGACTTCGACGACGCGGCCTATACGATCCACAACGGTCTGGTGATTCCCTGGACTCTGGGCTACGTGTGCCCGGCGCCGTGCGAAAATCCCTGCCGTCGCAAGAGCTATGACGAGACGATGAAGATCCGCACGCTGCACCGCAACGTGGCGGAGAAGTCCCTCAAGGAGAATCCCGAACTGCTGGAGTGCCCGCCGGACACGGGAAAGCGCACAGCCGTTATCGGTGCGGGCGCGACGGGCATGGCCGCGGCCTGGGTCTTCCGCAAAGAGGGCCACGCCGTGGTCGTCTATGAAAAAGACGACAAGGCCGGCGGCAAGCTGCGCGAGCTCCCCGACGACAAGCTTCCCAAGGAAGTACTCGATACCGAGATCGATTTCATCACCCGTTTGGGCGTGGATTTCCGTTACAACCAGAAAGTGGACGCGGAGATGCTGGAAGCCATCCGCGAAGAGTACGACGCCGTGGTTATCGCGTGCGCGGGCCTGGGCAAGGCGGGTGGCAAGGTTTTCGAGGCGAAGGAGCACAAGCTCACGGTAATGGCGGTGGGCAATGGCAAGACGGCGGCCGCCTGGGCCAACCGCTACATGGTCAGCGTGGACGCGAAGCCGGAGCCGGAGCTCTTCCAGTCGAAGATCGGCAAGATGGTGAAGTCGGAGATGGAGGCCATGCGCGATCATAATGAAAACAAAGAGGCGATGCTGGTGGTACCCATCACCACGGAAGAGCCCCTGGCCGATTCGCGCAAGGAAGCGGGGCGCTGTCTTCACTGCGACTGTCGCAAGCGGGTCACCTGCACCCTGCGCAAATGGTCCCACGTGTACAACGCGGAGCAGCGCAAGTACAACACCACCGAGACGAAGGATGTGCGCTACCTGGGTCTTGGGGGCGACGTGTATCTGGAACCCGGCAAGTGCATCCGCTGTGGCCTGTGCGTGGAGATCGCGAACATGCACGGGGAAGATATCGGCCTGGCGTTCATCGGTCGCGGCTTCGATATGGAAATCAAGGTGCCTTTCAATCGCAGCCTGGATGAAGGGCTGCGCAAATCCGCCGCGGCGTGCGTGGAGGCCTGCCCCACGGCGGCTATCGCCTTCCGGAACAAGGAAGATATCGAAGGCTGCCACACAACCGTTTGGATTGAACTCTGACCGGGTTGTAACCGCGACGGCGCGGCGGGTCAAGGCGCGCGCTGGCGCAAACAAATTCAAGCAAAGAGGGCGAGTCAACATGGTGCGATACTTTCTGCTGAGTCTGCTTCTCTGTGTCGTGTCGGGTGCATCCCATGCGGGCGATGCCCGCCAGTTTCGCGGCCCGGAGCGGGACGGCAAATTTGACGAGCAGGGTCTCCTCAAGACGTGGCCCGAGGGCGGGCCAAAGCTCTTGTGGGAAAATGCCGAGATTGGCATGGGCTACGCCTCCCCCACCGTCGTGGGCGATACGATCTACGTGCCCGGCATGATCGAGGTCAATCAGGGCTATCTTTTCGCGCTTTCGCTCGATGGCAAAGAGAAATGGCGGCTGAAGTACGGCGAAGAAACACAAGACTCTCAAGCGCCGGGCGCACGCTCCACCCTGACCGTGGATGGTGACTTCGGGTACCTCATGTCGGGTCTTGGTGTGCTCTACCGCATTGATTTGACGGCCCCCGCCATCAGGTGGGAGATTGATCTCCTGAAGCGATTCCAGGGCAAGCAGATTCAGTGGGCGATTGCCGAATCCCCGCTGGTCGATGAGAATCTCGTGTATTGCATGCCGGGCGGACCCGATGCGGGCGTGGCCGCGCTGGATAAAGAAACCGGCGATACCGTCTGGACCACCAAGGGCTTTGGCGATGCTTCCGCGTATTGCTCGCCCAACATCATCGTACATAACGGACGTCGTATCCTCGTCAGTATGACGGGTAAGGGCCTGGTGGGCGTGGACGCGGCGAGCGGCGAGGTTCTCTGGACACGGGATCACCCGGATCAGTGGGACATTCACGCCAACACGCCGGTCTACGCCGACGGGATGCTCTATTTCGTGGCGGGAAGCAAGGTCGGCGGGGTAATGCTGAAACTTTCCGACGACGGTTCGGAATTAACCGAAGTCTGGACAGACACGGCGCTGGATACCCTGCACGGGGGTGTGGTGCTGCACGAAGGCTACATCTACGGTACGGCCCACCGCTCGGCGAAGGAGATGCTCTGCCTTGAATTGAAGACGGGCAAGATCATGTGGCGTACGCCGGAGGTAACCGAGGGGGCGCTGGTTTACGCCGATGGCATGCTCTACAACTACGAGGGGCCGATGCGCGGGGTCGTGAGCTTAATCAAGGCGACGCCGGAAGGCTTTGAGCGCACAGGCGAATTCAAAATAACCAAGGGCGAGGCCAAGCACTGGGCGCACCCGGTGGTGGCGAATGGAACCCTGTACATCCGGCGCGGGGAGTTTCTCTGGGCCTATGACGTGAAGTCAAAGTAAACCGCCGTTCACCAGAGACCCAGCGAATAGGCGAGCGTAAAGTAGAAACCGACGGCGATGGCAATGAGGCCGGCCGTTTTGCGCAGCCACCATTCGACACGGTTCACGCCGCGTACCACGCGCCCGGCGCGATGGGCGGCGAATCCCACGAGAAAGACCATGGTTACCACGGGCAATGATACGCCCAGTGAGAAGGCAAGCGGTAGATACACACAAGAGCGGTGCATGACCGACATCTGAATGAGCCCGCCAAAGAAAAGGACGGCGGATGTGGGGCAAAAGGAAAGGGCAAGAAAAAGCCCAAGGACGGCCGCACTCCAGAAGCCGCCCCGGCTGGCGTAGCGCACGGCCCACGCCTTGAACCTCCCCCGGTGCAGCTTTACCGAGACCAGCTCAAGAAGAAACAGCCCCATAATCATGAGTATCGGCCCCATCAGCCGAAACAAATACTTCTGTAGGCCCTGGGACACAACCGGCACCGTCACAAGACTGCTCACGATCAGCGTAGCCAGTATCACGAAGCCCAGCGCCTGCCCCAGTGTGTAGCAGCCCCCCGCCAGCATCAATGTGCGTGGCCGCTCGATGCGCCGTGCGATAAAGCTGATGGCGGTCACGTTGGTGGCAAGCAGACACGGACTAATCGATGTCATGATCCCCAGGGCAAAGGCCGGTCCGGCCGCGAAGACCCAGTCCATCAGTCCGCCCTTTCGCGTCCATCGAGCGAGGCCTGTATTTCCTTGCGTATGTAGTCCATATAGGCATCCTTGTCGTATACCAGCTCCCAGATACGGCTCAGGCTGACAAAATCCACCTGCCGTCCCCCCGCAAAACGGACCAGCACAACAGCCTTGGTGTATAGCCGGAATTCATCAACGAAATGGCCGTTGGCGGAAAGGTCCACGTCCACACGGCGCCATTCGACGCGCCCGCGCGCCAGTTCGCTCTTAAAATGGGTCTCTAATACCTCGCGGGTGTAGCTTTCGAGGTTCTGGCAGGTCGTGCAGTCCTTGCCCATGTCCATGTAATACACAATCAGTTCCGTAATCGGCGTCGCGGGCGCGGGATCGACGGCCCCCGAATCGGCGCCGTCGGAAAGGACCACATAGGTCATGCTTCCCAGCGCGAACAGCAGCACAAGCGTCGTAAAAAGCGACTGGAATGATGTTCTCGACATGGTAGGCACGGTGTGTTGTACCCCGGCGCCTGCCACTGCGGGGCGGGGCTGCAGGTAGAAATTGAGACACGTAGACATCGCGTTGGCGCGTGACCACTATTCATTCGCGGCGCGGACCCGCACGGTGTCATCCGAGCCGAACCGGAAAGCGCCAGGCGTCGGCACTTCGCGCTATCGTCACGACGCCAGCCCTGCGCAGGTCGTTCGGATTTACGAATTGCCGATACAATACAGCGCATCGGAAGTCCGCACGAAAAGCTTTCCGTGGGCAATAGCGGGCGTCGATTTACATTCTTTACCGCCCAGGTTGTTCCGGGAAAGAATGGTCAGCCCGTTGCCAATCCCCGCGGTGATCACCTGCCCACTCTCGGTCATCACGTACATTTTATCCTCCGCAACCACGGGGGAGGACCAGATACGACTGTCGGCCTCCAACTCTCCCGTCCAGACGGGCGCGCCGGTCTTCACGTCGAGACAGAACACCTGTCCGTGGACGTCATTGAGCAGGTAAACCCGTTCCTTGTAGAAGATGGGGTTGGGCACGTCGGTGGTCTTCTCGTCATAGATCCAGTGGGATTCCGTGTAGGCGAAGGACTTGCCCGGCTCAGGCAGGATGGCAAAAGCGGCCTGGCCCCGGGGCTGCACGCCGATGACGTATTCGCCGGCGGCCATGGGCGAAGGGATCAGGCGCCACATCTTGCCCTTTTCGGGATTGTGATTCTGCCGCCACAACTCCTTGCCCGTGGTCGCGTCGTGACCGATCACATAATTGCCACCCTGGCTGAGGATCGCGGTGGTGTCGCCAAATTCGTAGGGCATGGGGCTGGAGTAAGAATCGAAGGCCTCGTCGCCGCCGTCGCTGGATCGGTGGGCCTTCCAGACTTCCTTGCCATCGGCCGGATCGAGGCAAAGGATGTGGGACGTTTCATCCGTGAACTCTTCCAGCTCGCGACGCTCCCACTGGCCGCGCATGATGGCAATGTACAGCTTGCCCTTGAAAAAAAGGGGCGTGGAGCTGTAGCCGAATTGCTGGTTGATCGGGCCATATTCGGCAACGAGGTTCTTGGACCACTTCACGTTGCCGTCGAAATCAGACGCAATGAGGTCGCCCGTGCCAAACATGAAATATACCGTTGTGCCGTCGCTCACGGGAGACGGCGACGCGAGCGTATTGCGCCGAGGTTGCTCGGCATCCTGGACAAATGCCTTCTCCCAAAGGACTTCGCCTGTATCGCGGTTAAAACAGAGACCGAGCAGGGACTTCATGTCCGAACTGTTGGAAACACAGAAGATGCGGTCCCCCACGACGATGGGCGACGCGGAGCTCTGGCCCGGCATGGGGGTTTTCCAGAGGATATTGTCCTCGGTCCAGGCGCCGGGCAGGTTGGTGGCGTCCGCCGTGCCATTGTGGTTTGGACCGCGCCAGTGGGGCCAGTCGTTTGCGCTGGCGGGATTGGATGTGAAAATCGTGACCATGGCGACGAACGCGACGGCGGTCTTTTGACGGAACGTGGAGCGAATCATGTATTTACCCTTTGCAGATACTGCCCGGCCAATTGGTGGGCCATGTGCCCTGAATTAACGGCGCTGGCGCCGCGTGCCTTATAATGGGAAATGGATGCGGTTGTGGCCTCACTGCGAAATAGCAGGCACCCAGCCTCGAATACAACTCTAAAGGAATGGCGCCCTTTCCTTCAACACGGCGTCCCCGCACTTGCGTGGGGCGTTGTGGAAAGCACGCCAGGCCTTCGGAAGAGCAGCAGGTATCGGAAGGAGTCCCAGCGCGGATGAAAATCGTTTATATCGTTCCGGGAACGGGCGGTACGTTCTATTGTCAGAACTGCATGCGCGATATTGAACTGGTCCGGGCGCTGCGCCGCATGGGCCACGACGTGCTCATGATTCCGGTCTATCTGCCGGTGCTCATCGATTCGGGCGAGATCAGCAAGGGCGTACCCGTGTTTTTCGGCGGCATCAATTGCTATCTGCAACAGAAGTTTTCCTTCTTCCGCTATACCCCGCGATGGATGGATCGCCTCTTCGACACGTCCTGGATGCTGCGAAAAGCGGCGAAGAAGGAAGGCACCACCGAGGCCGCAGGACTTGGCCCCATGACCCTGTCCATGCTGCAGGGGCCCGACGGCAAGCAAAAAAAAGAGCTGGAGCGCATGATGGCCTGGCTGGTGGAGCAGGAGAAGCCGGACGTCATCCACCTGTCCAACGCACTTCTGCTGGGCATGGCGCGCACGCTGAAGCAGCATCTGAAAGTACCCCAGTTTTGCAGTTTGCAGGACGAAATGCCCTGGCTGGACGCTATCGACGACCCTTACAACCGGCTGTGTTGGGAAGCCATGACTGATTGCAGCCGGGACATCGACTCTTTTGTTGCCGTGAGCCAGTGGTATGCCGACGAAATGGCCGTGCGTATGGCGCTTACACCGGAGAAGATTCAGGTCATTCACCTGGGAATCAAGTGCGATGAGATCCCGAAGGCGCCCATGACTTTCGAACCGCCGGTCATCGGCTATCTCTCGAAGATGACCGATTCCCTCGGATTGGGCCGGCTGGTGGATGCGTTTATTCACCTCAAGCAGCATCCGCGCTTAAAAGATCTTAAGCTGAGGGCGACCGGCGGCCAGGTTGGCTCCGATGCCACCTATGTAAAGTGGCTCAAGCAGAAGCTGGCCAAACACGGATTTGAGCACGACGCGGAATTCATGGAAGAGTTCGACGTGGAAACGCGACGGGAGTTCATTCAATCCCTCTCGGTCATGTCCGTTCCGGCGCCCGAGGGAGAGGCTTTTGGCCTTTTCATCATCGAGGCGAACGCGGCGGGCATACCTGTGGTCCAGCCGAAGGCGGGGGCCTACCCGGAAATAGTCGGCGCTACGGGCGGGGGGCTAATCTATGAGGATCACGAGCCCGAAACCCTGGCGGGCGCGCTCGCGTCGCTACTGCTGGACGCCGACGGCGCACGGGCTCTGGGGGCGAAAGGCCGCGAAGCCGTGGCGCAGAAATTTTCAACCGAGCGCATGGCCAATGACACCCTTGCGCTGTATTCGAGGTTTGTTGATTCATGAAAGATAAGATTATCTCGATGGCGCCATTTTTTGTCATCCTTGGAATCGTCGTGGTTTGGGGCTTCATGCAGGGTTGGTTTTCTCCGGCCCCCGCGACCGAAGAGGCGCCAGGTGACGTAGCGGCGATTGCAGAGACAGTAAAGACGGCAGAGAAGGCGACCGATCCCGCGCCTGCCCCGTCTTCGGCTCCACCAGCGCCTGCGGAGACTGCACCGGCTGTTCCGACGCCTCCCGTCCCCACTCCGGTCGCGGTGCCCGCACCCGTCGCATCGCCGACTGCGGCCGCCAATGAAACGCCCGCGGCGCTGTGGTCCACGTACCACGGCGACACCAATCTGGCCGGTGTGGCCGCAGGCACGCTGCCCGACGCACCGGGACGACTCTGGCGCTTCCAGACCAGCGCCCCACTCTTCTACGGACCTGTGTCGTCGGCGACGATGCTGCACTTCGTGAACAGCCACGGTGAAATTTCCACCGTGGACTTCACCGGCAAGAAAATCTGGTCGAAGCAGCTTACGCGCAAGTCGATCAACGATGAAACCGAGCAGAACGCTCGCGTGGACGGCCCCATTTCCTGTTACGAATCCACCCTGCTGCTCGGGACGATGTCGGGCACGATCTACGCCTTCGATGCGGCAACGGGCAACGAGAAGTGGCGGCATGAGCTGGGTAGTTCCGTTCTCGGCGCCATTGCCTACCAGCCCGCGAGCGCGACCCAGCCCCAAGCGCGGGTCTACGTCATCGGCCAGGAAGACGGCGCCCTCCACTGCCTATCTTTCGCCGATGGATCGCCTCTGTGGAAGAGTGAGCCCATCGATCGCTGCGACGGCTCTCCGGCCGCGGGCGACGGCGTGATTTCCTTCGGGAGTTGCGCCTCGGCCCTGCACGTCATCAGCGCCGAGAACGGCACGATTCTGAAGAACATCGCCATCGGCAAGGAGTCCCAGGTGGCGGGCGGCGTGGCGATCCGGGGCAACTCGGTTTTCTCCGGCACCCACGCGGGCGAGCTGATTCACGCCAATCTGGCGACGGGTGAGATTGTCTGGACCAATACCGATTGCGTGGCGGAAGTGTTTACCACCCCAGCCGTCAGCGCCGACAAGGTGGTCTATGGCGGCATGGACGACCTCGTATATTGCGTGGATCGCGCCACGGGCAAGCAAGTCTGGAAGTTCGATGCGAAGGGCATGCCAGGATCGGCGGTCATTGTGGGCGACAAGGTGGTCGTGACGGCCAACGGGGTGCTGTATATGCTGGCGCTCGCCGATGGCAAACAACTCTGGTCCTACGAGGTGAGCGATGAGATAACGCCGCCATCGATCATCAACGGAATGATCCTCGTCGGCGGCAAAGATGGCTCGCTGTCGGCCTTCGGCGCGCCACAGGGGTGAAAGCGAATCAAACTGCGAGTGTTAAACGGCTGAGATGACGACAATGACCGCAGGCTGGGAAGTTCGCCGAAGGTGGCGTGGATGCTATTCAAATTTCCAATAAGAAGGTAGCGCGGAGTCTATTTATACCGCTTGAAAGGAATACACCGTGACCACGCCAGGCACCTTGCTTGAACTCAACGACGTCTCCAAGATCTACAACGAGGCCGACGCTTCCACAGCGATCTTGAAGGGGGCTAACCTCTCCGTTTCCGCGGGGGACTCCCTGGCGATCGTCGGTCCGTCCGGCTGCGGCAAGAGCACCCTGCTTAACCTGATCGGTCTACTCGATTCACCCAGCGGCGGCACGCTCCAGTTTAGGGGCGAACGTCTCGACGGCTTCGACGAAGAGCAGCGCGCGACCTTTCGCAATCGCTCAATCGGCTTTGTTTTTCAACACCACCACCTCCTGCCCCAGTGCACGGCGCTGGAGAACGTGCTGGTGCCCACGCTGGTGAGCAAAGACACCACCCACGCCGCCGAACGCGCGGAGAGGCTCCTCGTGCGCGTAGGCCTGAAGGATCGCATTCACGCGCGGCCCGGCCAGCTCTCGGGTGGTGAGCGCCAACGTGTCGCCGTGGTGCGGGCCCTCATCAACCAGCCCGCATTGCTCCTCGCCGATGAACCCACGGGCTCGCTGAGCCAGGAAGGCGCGGATGCCTTGGCCACGCTCATGCTGGAGCTAAACGCGGAAGAGGGCATGGCGCTCATCGTGGTGACCCACTCCATGGACGTGGCCCGACGCATGGCCCAGATCTACGAACTTGCGGATGGCAAACTGCGCGGGAAGGCGGCCTGATGTTCTCCCTCATCCGCAACAGCCTCCGCCACTACTGGCGCATGCACCTCGGCGTGCTCGCGGGCGTCACCCTCGCCGCCGCCGTCTTAACCGGCTCGCTGCTCGTGGGGGATTCCGTGGACTACTCTCTCCTGCGCTTCGCCAAGCAGCGCCTGGGCAACATCGACCACGCCATCAGCACGCGCACGCAGTACTTCAGCCAGCGGCTGGTGGAGGCCATCGGCGCGGACGCGAAAGTACCCACGGCGGGCGCTTTGCAACTGCGCGGTATGGCGATTCGCCAGGGCGCCACCACCGAAGACCGCCGGCAGATCAATCGGGTCGAAGTGATCGGCGTGGGCGAAGACTTCTGGAAGCTTGCGGCGGGCACTACACTAGCCCTCGGGCCCAATGAAACGGCCATCAATACGAAACTGGCCGAGGCCTTGGGCGTAAGCGAGGGCGGTGAAGTCGATCTGCGCATGGAGAAGCCCTCCCTCCTGCCGCGCGACGCCGGACTCTCCGTGCGCAATGAAGATCGCTCGGTGCGCCAGACCTACACCGTCAAGAGAGTGCTCAGCGACGACGAAATGGGCCGCTACAGCCTCTCGGCCAGCCAGATCGCGCCCTACAACGCCTTTGTGAATCGCGACGTCCTCCAGACCCAGGTGGCGCTTCCGAATCGCATCAATCTGCTCTTTAGCAGTGGCGAAGTGGCCGATGGCGCGCTCGATGAGACCCTCGCCCGCGTGTGGATTCCCGAGGACATCGGCCTGGCCTTCGACACCCATCCCAGCGGCGTGGTGCAACTAAAATCGGAACGGATTTTCATTCCTGCGGAACTCGCCACCGCCGCGCAGGAAATTCCCGGCGCGCAGGGCACGCTCACCTATCTCGTGAATGGTTTTGCCAAGGGCAACCTCGCCACGCCGTATTCCTTCGCCGTTGCGGGCCCCGTGCCCCCGGAAATGAAGGATGACGAGATCATCATCAACCGCTGGCTGGCGGATCAGATTCAGGCGGCCATTGGCGATACGATCACCATGAGTTACTCCGCGCTGTTGCCCTCGAACAAGTTTGAAGAGCGCAGCCGCGACTTCAAGGTCAGCGCCATCCGCGAGATGGCCGACCTCGTCACCGAGAAAGAGCTCACGCCGGTCTTTCCCGGTCTCACGGATGTGGACAGTTGTGCCGACTGGGACGTGGGTATGCCTATGGACGAAGAGAAGCTGAACGACAAGGCGAACGAGGACTATTGGGATGCCTACAAGCAGACGCCCAAGGCCTTCGTGACGCTGAAGACGGGCCAGGAGCTCTGGGGCAATCGCTTCGGCGATCTCACGAACGTGCGTTTCCCCGCCGCGCCCGACACCATCGCAAATGTAAGCGAACACCTGAAGCAGCACGCCGATCCCGCGCGAACCGGTCTGGTCTTCATTCCCGTGGAGGCCCAGGCCCTCGCCGCCGTGCAGAAGGCCATGGACTTCGGCGGCCTCTTTATCGGCATGAGCTTCTTCCTGATTGTCGCGGCGCTCCTGTTGACGGGACTACTCTTTGTCTTCGGCATTCAGCACCGCATCGAACAGATAGGCATGCTGCTCGCCCTGGGCTTCCGCCATAAGCAGGTGCGTCGACTCTTTCTCGCCGAGGGAGCGATTGTGGCTGTCGCGGGCTCCGTGCTCGGTGCGGCCCTGAGCACCCTCTACACGCGCGGACTGCTCCACGGCCTTGCCACCTACTGGCAGGGTGCGCTGGCAAATTCATCCATCCAATACCACGCTACAACCGGCAGTATCGCGATGGGGGCCATGATCAGCCTCGCGTGCGCATTGCTCACCATGTTCTTCGCCCTGCGCAAGTACATGAGCAAGCCCGCGCGCGAACTGCTGTACATGGACTTTTCTCAATCCCTCGAAACAAGCCGCGAAGGCCGGGGACGCCTCGCCACGCTGTACATCGGTGTTGGCGGTGTCGTGCTCGCCGCGATCATCATGGCGCTGCCCCTCCTCATTGCAGTGCACAACGCCGCCCTGCTTGGCTTTGGCGCGGGCACGCTCCTGCTCCTCTCGGCCTTCTGCCTGTGCCGCTGGAAGCTGATGTCCATGGACCACGAACACGCAGGACGTCCCTTCACCTTCGCCGCCCTCGCGCTGCAGAATGTATCGCGCCGACGCGGCCGCAGTCTGGCCACTATCGCGCTCTTGGGTGGCGGCGCCTTCATGGTTTTCGCCGTGTCGTCCATGCACGAAGACCTTTATGCCACCGCCCACCTGCGCTCTTCCGGCACGGGCGGCTACAGCCTCCTCGCGGAATCCACCTTTCCCCTGCTGGAAAAGCCCGAATTCATCGCAAAGAGCGACACCCTCTCGGCCGCCGCCATCAAAGTACGCGATGGGGACGACGCAAGCTGCCTGAACCTGAACCATTCGCAGCAGCCGGGTGTACTTGGCGTGAACGTGGCCGAGTTCGCCGCGCGCAAGGCCTTCGCTTCGGAGGCGGACGCCGGCGAACTCTGGGAGCGCCTCAACGTCAAGTTGGAAGACGGCGCCATCCCGGCGCTCGCGGGCGATGCGAACACGGCCATGTGGACGCTGAAGAAAAAGACGGGCATCGAAAAGGGCGACTACCTGATCTATCAGGATGAAAGCGGCGCTGAGGTGAAGGTGAAGCTCGTGGGCGCGCTGCCGATGCGCCTGAGTATCTTCCAGGGCAAGATTCTCATGAGCGATGAAAACTTCACGCGCCTCTTCCCCGCCGAAGACGGCTACCGCATGCTCCTCATCGACGCGCCCAAAGACGCCATCGAGTCCACGATTCAGAGCCTCAACCGCGCCTACGACCGCTTCGGCCTCGACGCCATCCCGCCGGTGAATCGCATCCTCGAATTCTACGCCGTGGAGACCACCTACCTCGCCATGTTCCTCGTCCTCGGCGGACTCGGCTTGGCCATCGGCAGCGTGGGCATGGGCGTGGTGGTCTTGCGCAACCTGCTGGAGCGCCGCGGCGAACTCGCCATGCTCGGCGCGCTGGGCTACCCCCACCCCGCCATTATCCGCATGCTCTACATCGAGTACGGCTTCCTGCTCCTCGCGGGATTGGGCACCGGCATCGTCGCGGCGTCCCTGGCGATCATCCCCTCCTTCTTCGCCACGAACTCCCAGGTCAACGTGAGCACGCAAGTCCAACTGGCCCTGCTGGTCTTCGTTGTGTCCGTGGGCTGCACGGCTACCGCAATTTTTTTGGGCTTCCGCCACGAGCGCTTCGATGCGTTGAGGAGTGAATAGGGGACTGTTGCCTATTGGCATGCGGCGACAATATTCTTCGCATCAAGTTCATACTGAAAGTCACTAGTGTCCGGTTAAAAAGCCTAATGATTTCAATGCCTTAGTCAATTGAGCCTATCGGAAAGTGTATTCGGCGCTCAAAAACGCCTGTAAAATCGCACCTTTTTCGAACAATACGATGATTAAAAACTGTAGAATTGTGTAGGAGCCGCCACCAAACCTTGTCCGTAATTGTTGAATAGTTTGCTAGTCG
>JBHEKR010000479.1:0-50378 GCA_041859365.1 Candidatus Hydrogenedentales bacterium | reverse complement strand
ATGAACCGAAAACTCAATTTGATCACAAGACGCGCCTACGGATACAGAAGCTATGACGTGCTCAAAGTGGCCTTGTTTCATACACTTGGACACTTGCCTGAGCCGGAAAGAACCCACAGATTCTGATGAAGAGGCTCAATTCTTAATTGCTACTCCAGCCCATACTTCTTGATCTTGTACTGGAGCGTGGTGCGCTTGAGGCCCAGATGTTCGGCGGCTTTTGTTTTGTTCCACCGAAATCGCTCCAGCGCCCCCTGAATTAAATCGCTTTCGAGCTTGTCCGTGCGCTCAATGAGCGAACCCTCCGGAATGGCCAGTGTGGGCATAGGGGCCGGATTCTCCATGGACACCTGGAGCATCTGTGGCGGGAGTTCGTCCCGCGTGATGCAGTCGCCATCACACAACACGACCGCGCGTTCGATCGTGTTCTCCAATTCGCGGACGTTGCCGGGCCACGTGTAGTTCAGCAGCACGCCCATCACATCGTCATCGACTTCCAAGACTTCCTTGCCCAATTCTAACGAGAACTTGCGCAGGAAATGGTCCACCAGGGCGGGAATGTCGTCGCGACGCTCGCGCAGGGCGCTGACTTCCAGAGAGAACACATTAAGCCGGTAGTAAAAATCCTCCCGGAAGCTGCCTTCTTCGATTGCTTCCCGCAGGTCGCGATTGGTGGCCGCCACAATGCGAACGTCCACCTTAAGCGGCTGGCCACCGCCCACGCGCTCCAACTCGCCCTCCTGAAGCACCCGGAGCAGCTTGGTCTGGATGGACGGGTCGATCTCGCCGACCTCGTCCAGGAAAAGTGTCCCGGTGTGGGCCTTTTCGAAGCGGCCCACATAGCGCCCGTCGGCCCCGGTGAAGGCGCCTTTTTCGTGGCCAAAGAGCTCGCTCTCCAGCACACCCGGCGCCAGTGCGGCGCAGTTCAGCGCCACAAAGGGGTTGTCACGGCGGCCACTGGCCTCGTGAATGGCCCTGGCCACCAGTTCTTTGCCTACGCCGCTCGGTCCGGTAATCAGCACGGAGCTGTTGCTCGGCGCGATCTTGATAATGAGCTTCATCAGCTTGCGAATCTGGGCGCTCGCCCCGATCATGTGCTGAACGGAGGGATGAATCCACGTCTGGGCAGGGCGGGTTTCGGCTCCCGAGCGCCCGCGGAGAATGCGCGCAACCTTGCGCTCGATATCCGAAAGGCGGAAGGGCTTGGTTACAAAATCATAGGCGCCGAGGCGCATGGCTTCCACCGCCGTATCAATGGTGCCATAGGCCGTGACGATGATCACTCCGGTATCCGACGATACCGCCTTCGCCGCGCGCAGTACATCAAGCCCTGTGCCTTCGGGCATATTCATGTCCGTGATGACCACATCGAAGGGGGCCAACTGGAGTTTGCTGATGGCCTCAGCGCCATTGGCTGCCGTCTCGACCGCATATCCGTGGTCAACAAAGGCTGCTTCCAGCATCTGTCGCATGTTGGCTTTGTCATCAACCACCAGTATCTTGTGGGGCTTGTTTTCAGTATTCACACTATGCTCGCTCGGTTGCTGAGAATTTCCCCTCACTGAGGGTACCACGAGAACCTGCGTTTATCAAGGAGTGTTAGTCGTCAAACAGATCATCGAAGCCTTTTACTGTAGTATCGGACTCCAACAACCACTCCTTTACTTCGCCATGTTCTCGATTACTGCGCGGTTCCTCGGAGTCCTCTCCCCAGAGCTCCGTTAACTGATCGTGCGCGGGCGACTGCGCGCCAGCCGATTTCGAGGCGGAACGAAATTCAAACTCGTCACAGAAGTTCGCCCGCGCCTTGTCGGCTATTTTTTCCGTATCCGGAATGTAACATGCATTGGGGTAGCCCTTCCTGTGAAAGCGGCAGTTTCGGCAACAGTGCAGGTAGGCTCCGCACTGGTCGCAGGTTTCTTTGACCGCCGGTTGACGGAGGCTGCTTTCCCATTGGGCCTGGCAATTGAAGCAATGAAACATTTCGCAACGGCTCCATATCCAATAGCCTACGGAGCGCGCCCTGCCATAGTCAATAGCGGCGTTGGACTCGGCCCGGATTGCGGGATTTTTGTGGCGGCGATGGGATACAATGGGGAAAAATGCGCTGACAAGGCGCGCGACTCATGGAGAAGGACCCCGCATGGTGGATGAAGAACTGTTGAGCATTCTGGTGTGCCCGGAAAACAAGACCCCCGTTAAGCTGGCCGATCAACCCACGATTGACAGCATCAACGGCGCTATCACGGGCGGCTCCCTCAAGAACCGGGGTGGTGAGGTGGTTGACGCGGCCATCGACGGCGGCCTCATTCGGGAGGACGGGGCCTACCTGTACGTCATCCGCGAGGACATTCCCGTCATGCTTATTGACGAAGCGATCCCGATGGCGCAGATCGCTTCCTGAGCGCATCGAAAGCAAACCGGGCTATTCGCTGCTCCTGCTTCGGCGGGCCGTCCCCATTCGCGCGCGGAGATAATCCATCTGCCCGCAGAGACGTAACCAGGCGGGGGCCATCAACTGTCGGGTCAGGGGCTGACTCAAGGGCCGAAGGCGGCCATCCACCGAGAAGCACCAGCGCTTCGATGCGCCGCTCAGCCGCGCGAGCAGATTGAGCCGGGGGCTGTCGAACATCACCACCATGTGGCTGCACTTCGTTCTTCGGAGTTCGCGTACGACTTGCAGGCTTCCGGTTGTCGATGCGCCATGCGCCGCCTCGGGAAATCGGATCGTTTCATTCGCCAGTCCCTCGATCACGTCGAAGGGAAAGGCCGCCGGAATAGCCGCCACGATGATTTCATCCGGATACTCCGCCCGAAGTCGCTTCAGCATACGGACAAAGTGGGGGCCCTTGCTGTAAAAGGCGCAGATGCGCTCCGGGGCATGGGGAGAAGATTTATCGGCCATCCTGTGCGCGCCTCCGGGCCCGTTCCAGCACGGGGAAATACTTTCTCAAGGTGATCTGGGCCCAGGTGTACTCTTCATCCACCCGGTCCTGCGCGGCGATGCCCATGCGAAGGCGCAGCTCGGGATTGTCCAGCAGTAGCTCCAGTTGCTTCGCCAGATCTTCCGCATCGCCCGGTTCGAAGAGGAAGCCGGTCTTCATGTGGCTCACGATTTCCTGCAAGCCTCCCGTTCGGCTCGCGCACACGGGGCGGCCCGTGGCCATGGCTTCCAGTGCCACCATGCCGAAAGGCTCCTGCCACACGCTGGGCACCACGCAGATGTCGGATTGCCGGTACAGCGGTGCGAGCGCCTCATGGGCATGCCAGCCCACCGCGCTCACATAGTGGGGCACGGCGGTCTCCTCCGGCAGCGTGACCTGCATCCGGAAGTCGCTGCGCTGACGAAGCAGGCGCTCACCCGCCTCGGCCAGCACGCTGAAGCCTTTCATCGGATCCTCGGCGCGACCGGTCATCAGAATATGCTTGATGTCTTTGGGCCCCTTCCTCTCCGGCGGTTCAAAGCGGAATCGGGCCGCGTCCACGCCGCCGGGGATCACCTGAATGTCGCCGCAATGCCAGCTCAGAAGATCTTTCATCGTCTGGTTGTAGACCACGGCGGTCGTGATTTTCTTCAGGAAGGCGCGGACCACATCGCCATAGCCCGGTTCGTAGGCCCGTGCGTCGAGATATTCCTGCGCCCAGGCATGGGGACGGCCGCTCTTGATTTCGTCCGCCAGGTGGGGCAGGGCACAGGCGCGACAAACGTCGTTTGTTTTCAGAAAATGGTTGGGACACGGCGCGCCATTCTTGTAGTGGAGGATGTCGCGCAGGCAGGCCATTTCGTAGGCATAGTAGCGCACGACGAGGGGGTAGTCCGCGAGCGCAAGACCGACGTAGGGCTTCATGTGGAAGCCATCGCCTAGAAAGACCACCTCCGGTCGCCACAAATCCACCGCCTCGCGAATACGCCGCGGGAGAGACCGGCGCGTGAAGTGCTTGCGCGTCCCGGAAACGCCGAGCACGGGAAAAGGCAGGGTGCCCGCGTTGATCGAGCCGCGCTCCCACGACGCCGGGTCGTTCACGAAGATTACCTGCACGTCGTGGCCCAGGCGCACGAGGCCCTGGGCGAGATTGTACAGATCCACATCCGCGCCACCGTTCGGCGGCCACGAAAAAAGCAGGTCCACCAGGGCTATGCGCATCGCGCGCGCCCTCGGGGACTCGATTCAATCCAGAACATCAACGTTGTTTCCCCGTCCCGTACCACTGGCTGCCCCCATGCTCCAGATGCAGCACGGCCATCCCATCCAATCGCCGCACGGGTCCAAACTGATCCATGACCCGCCGACTGAACCACCAGTCCGAACCCTCGAAGTGGTCCAGCTCCTCATAGCGGACCGATTCGAACACCCGGCGGCGTACACTCTGGCAGAAGCCGGGCGGCACGCCATCGGATTCATGATGGCGGTATTCCCCCGCTTGCTGGCAAAGCCCATTATAATGATCCCAGGGGCGGATTTCGCCCAGAAGGATGCGCGCAGTCGCTAAGGCGTCCAGCATGTGGCGCCCCTCGGGTGCGGCGAACACAATATCGGCGTCCAGCGCATCCAATCGCACAAAATAGTCGGGCGGCAAGAGGATGTCCGCATCCAGCAGCGTTACCCAGTCGCCCGAGGCCAGGGCCGTACATTCATTGATGAGAAAGCCCTTAGCACGGAGGCGATCCGGGGCGAAAGGGATGCGGCGGAGCGTCAGCACGGGGTACACCGACTGCAGACTATCCAGCACGTCGTCCGTGGCATCGATGCCGGGCACATAGGCTACCAGGACCTCCAAGTCGCCGTGTTGGAAACCCTGCTGGTGCGCCAGGGCCTGCAGGGCCGCCTGGAGCCGACGGGAGAAGCGGGAACACACGATCACGACGGAGTGGCGTGTTTTCTCGGCTGCGGAGGCCGATTCGCCCTCCCAGAGCAATACGGTCTGCGTGACGATCTGGCCGTCCACGTTGATCAGGGCGATGCGTGGCTCCACCACGCTGCCGAGGCGCTCGGGCACGCGATGGGCATCGTGAAAGGCCGCCAGGGGCACGGCGACGCCATCGCGCAGGAGCACGTAGTGGCCCTGGGCGTCCACATGGAGCACAATCTGGTGGCTGTAGGCCGTCATGGGGCATAGAATCCGCGCGGTGCGCCCGAAGCTGAAGCCGACGGCGTCCGCGATACCGCCGCCGACCGTCAGGGCGAGGGTGAAGGGCGGGGAAAGGCGCCCGAGGATGGTGCTCTGCAACTCGGCGGTGGAAAAGGAAAACCAGCGCACCGACGCGGGCATGCGATGGGTCGCGTGTTGCTCGATGCTGTAACTTTCCGCGGGGATCTCGCGCGTGGGCGTTTCCCCGGCGATGCGACACCGGGCTTCCTCCGCCAGTGCCTTGCGCTGCTCGGGAAAGTTGAGTCGTTCCGTGTCGATGGGGTCATGCCACGTCGCGCCATCTCGCAGAAACGCCAGCGGATCGTGAATTGCCTCCCCGCTGACCGGGATGAGCGGATGACCGGGAAAGGCGCCCTTGAACGGCTCCCCCGGATGATTGCAGATGGGGTGGAGGCGGCATGCGATACACTGGGGGCCGAGTTGCTTGGCGCGATCGGCGCGCTGCTCGGCGAGGGCATGCTCCAGATAGGGCAGATCGTCGGGCAACGGCGCGGGGACCGGTCGACGCAGGGGAAGCCGACGCGTGAGCTTGTGGAGGAACCAGAGCCAGAAGAACCAGCGGGGCTTTTCCAGGATCCACGGCAGCACCGCATTGTCGATGAGATTGTGAAACGAGGCGCCCTGGCCCAGGGAGATCTCCACCGCCTGATGAATCCGGCGCGGCGACAGGGGTGCCATCTTCAGGGCGAAATCGAATCCGGCGGGCTGGTAATACTGCGGTGTGGCCAGGCGCTGGGCTTCATTGATCACGCAGGGCCACAGGCGCTCCGGCACGGCGCAAAAGGGCACATCCTGGAGATAGACCGCGACACCGGTGTCGACCAGCGCCGTGGCAAGGGCGATGATGCTATCCAGCGAGGGGCGCGACGCAACAGGCGAGATCGGATCCTCAAGCGCAATGGAGACGTGCTTTGCCTTGCCCAGGGCCGCCACGAGGGCGCTGGAGGGATTCTCGGGGATGGCGGCGGCGAGCACCTGAACGCGCAAGGGTAAGGTGGTCTTGGCGCAGGCGTCGGTCCATCGGGAAAGTAGGTCTACATCGAGTGCCTCCACGAAGAGCAACATATCGAGGAGTCCGGCATCACGCAACTCCGCCAAGATCTCCACGGGCGTGGCCATTGTCGTGCGCAGGGATAATCGAAGGCCCAGATGCGCCGCTTCTTCAAGCAAAGGGACGAGCCGTGCCGGGGTTGCCTGGGCGTCCCAGTAATCCACTTTGCGCACCAGTTGGGCTTCCGCGCTCAGACGCAGCCACTGACGCAGGGTGGTAAGATCCACCACCTCGCCACGACGATTTTGTCCTAAGATTAAGCCGCGCACGGACGGTAAAGCGGAGCAATTTTCAGGGCGGGCTATGTCAGTCGCGGCTGTGGTCACAAACGAGTCCGTGGCCCGGTCCGGGCCGATAACGGCAGCACAAACGACGGGTCCGCCTGCCGGAAGGGATCATGCGGGGCGCAAAGCAGAGATTGCAAGCGAATGGTGAATAGGGGTAACGGTCTGGCAGGTCTGTTGATCGGGGTGACCCGTTAGTGTCCGGGCCAGACATCCCCAATCTCGGGGGAATACATTCCTCTCGTCCAGCCCCGGCAGTAGCAGATCCGTTCCACGGCCCGCACGACAAGCAATTGGACTCGCTCTGGCACTTCCAGGCTGTGTCCCTCGGTGCGGGCCCAGAACCAGCGAAGGTCCTTGAATAGTGATCGGACCCCGGTAACCGTGGGACGGATGGCCAGCACGCTCCAGTGGTTGTCGCCCTCCCATTGTTGCCACTCGGGATTGCGCTCGGCGGGACTGAGCATGCGGTGCGCCACGAGGCCGCAGCCGTAGCCATAGTTGGTCCACGTGCGGCGAAAACTATTCCACGTGTCGCGGTAGTCATGGCGGACTCTTGCACACGGTGCATAGGCGAAGCGGTGGCCCTGCTTGAAAAGCGCGATGCTCGCGGCAACATCTTCGCCGCCTGGTGTGGGAATGTCGGACGGGAATCCCCCGGCTTCACGGAGGACGCCGCGCCGGTAGGCGCAATTGCAGGTCACGAGATAGGGGATGGGGAAGTGATTGGAGACGATGGGTTGAAGGCTGCTGTTGACGGTGTTGTACAACGCGAAGAGACTCTCGGGATTGTACGGCGCTACTGGCCCGCCAACACCGACGATAGTGTCGCTGGTGAAACCCGAAATGAGGGCGGAGAGCCAATGCTCGCTCACGACACAATCCGTATCGGTAAAGGCGACGTATTCGCCCTGGGCCTCTTCCACCCCGCGATTGCGCGCCGCGCCGGGGCCCTGATTGCGCTCCTGGCGGAAATAGCGGCAGGGCACTTCCGGGTGAGCGGCGATCCACGTCGCCACGATAGCCTCGGTCTCATCGGGCGAGGCGTCGTCCACCACAATGACCTCAAAACTTGGTGAGTCCCGCATCGCTGCAAGAGAATCCAGCAGGCGCGTCAACAAGGATGCCTGGTTGTAGGCGGGGATCACGACGGAGACCGTGGGGCTCATAAAGTGGAAACTCGAAAGGAGGGCAACGCTCTTTGTGTGAAATGGGCCACAAGGCGTGCCACGCGATCCGGCAACGCCGGTTCGTGTGCCGTGAAGGCGGGATACCCGATGCTGCGATCACGATTCAGAGCGAGCGTCGTGTACTTCAGAGGTGAGTGCATGACGTGGTGCTCCAAAACAATCTCCGGGTGCCACCCACACGCGGCGGAGCGAAGCGGGGGAGCTTGTGGGTGAGGTGTCTCTGCCCGTACGAAATGCCTTGGTTGCTCTGGGTCTTGCCGTGGGTTCACAGAGCCCTCCGATTGCCGAAGCTTTCCTTGTCTCGGACAGGAATGTCCGAGAGCCTTTGTGCCGCTCGTCCCCGGTCGCGTCGATGGATCAGTATTAACTGCGTCATACGCACACGAACCGGGTTTCCGGATCGCGTGTCACGACTTGGGGTAATTGATGCAATGTCTCGGATCATCAGTCAGGGTCCAGTTCCACTGCGACTCGACCCACAAATAGTTCATGTCGTCCCGCCTCCAGCGTGAAGTGGCCCTGTTGCCCCGGATTGCACAGAAGCTGAATCACAGGGTTGCTGTCTCCACCGCCCGTGATGATCGCGGTGGCGTGGACGGTGCCCGGCGTGGCGTCGGCGTGGATCGTGATCGTCGAATTTCCTTCCCCGGCGGCCTGTATCCAGGTCCCCGGCGCATAGTCGGCGTTCAGATGTCGCCAGCCCTCCGCTTCGGCCCCTCGCTCAAAGTGGCCCTGCTCATTTGCTGTTTTCCAGTCGATGAAAATGTCGGAAAGGTTGAGTGAAATATTGAATTCATCGAGCACTATGGTTGCGTCCGCGACGAGCGTAACGGCGATGCTGATACCGGTTTCCAGGGGAGAAATCGTCCATTCCAAAGAAAAAGGCAATCGGGAGGAACGCCCCGTCGCCACAATGCACTCGGAATTTTGGCGCGCGGCCCGCCACTGAAGGCTTTGGCTCATGATCCAAATTCCGCTCGCCTTGAGTTGCACATGGAGATGAAGGTTTGCCGACAGGGGCCCGTCGGTACCAACAATCACGATGGCCCCGGCATCCATGCGCGCACGGCCCCCCGTAAACAGAATAGTGCGGGCCGCGAGGGCCTCATGGCGGGCAGCCTCGGCGGAGTCGCCCGATACACCGCATGCGATGGCCAGGGTCGCCAGGGTGCGGCGGTCCGGCGGCAAGGGGCACAACGAAGACGGAAAGGCCTCCGTAATATGGGCCAGTCGCGCCTGAGCCAGGTAATCCGTATTGTCCAACTGGAGGGGTACCGCATTGGCCTTACAGGTGATGCGCAGTGCCGAGGGGCCTTCCCCATCGTCCAGCAGGTAGCAATCACCCGGCTCATGGGTTGCGGGAACCACATTACTCCACTGCCGGTCGTTGAAGGTGATTCCTGGAAACTCGCCCGTGTCCGAACCAAACTGCCAGCGCGTGAAAGATGTCGGGAAGAAGCATTGGAGTGCCGCGTAGCTCAGATCGATAGGGCGATGATTCTCCCATGCGGTCTCGATTTCCACCGTATCCGCTTCTATCCGCACGTGCAAAAAAATCGTGACCGGCAGTCGGGGCACCACCCCCTCCGCTTCGAGCTCCATATCCGTGGCCTTCGTGAGGGTCCATTCCGCAGCCGTGGATTCGTGGTAGTGGCCCATGCTGAAAAATTGGATCTTGATCCCCGTGGGCGCGGTGACTTCGCGCCGCGCGTGGAACAGGGAGAGGCGGCCATGATTGAAGATTGCCTCGGTCTGGCCCGCGACCAGTCGGTGTACGGCGGACGCGCGACCGATCTGGCGCAGATAGAAGTCAATGGTGGGTTGCGCGCCGCCACGAGAGAGCACCTGCCCCTGATCCAGCAGAATTACGCGGTCGCACAGGGTATTCACAATCCCAAGATCATGGGACACGAATAGAATCGTCTTGCCCGCCTCTTTCAGTTCCAGAATTCGCGCGCGGCACTTCCGCTGGAAACCCTCATCGCCCACGGAGAGCACTTCATCCACGAGAAAGATATCGGGATTCGTATGGATCGCCACGGAGAAGGCGAGGCGCACGTACATGCCGCTGCTGTAAGTGTCCACGGTCTGGTCGATGAACTCGCCCATCTCCGCGAAGTCCACAATGGCATCGAAGCAGGCGTCGGTCTGGGCGTGACGCATGCCGAGGAGTCCCGCGTTTAGATAGATGTTTTCCCGGCCCGTGAGCATGGGGTGGAAGCCCGCGCCAAGCTCCAGCAGGCTGGCCACGCGCCCATTGACGGCAAGCGTGCCCGAGGTGGGCGAGGATACCCCCGCGATGAGCTTCAGCAGGGTGCTCTTGCCCGATCCGTTGCGACCGATGATGCCCATGGATTCGCCCGCGTCAATGGAAAGCGTCATGGGGGCCAGGGCCTGTCGCGGCGAAGGTTTAGGCCCAAACCACGTCGCGATACCGCCGCGCCCCAGCAGCACGCCCCGCCCCGATGGGGGATAGGTCTTGGTAATCTCGCGGGCGTCAATGATCGGCATTACAGGTAGTCCGAAAAGCGCGCCGCGTGCTGTCGAAACACGATGGCGCCCGTGGGCAGCGTCACGGCAGCAAACAGGGACGGCCAGGCCAGCAGCCAAAGATCTGGACTACGCCCTTCCAGAATGATCTGGCGATAGGCCTCGAGGATCTCCGTCATGGGATTGCATAGATAGAGCGTCAAAAGTCGCCAGGGGATGTCGCCCGCGCCCGCGGCGGCGAGCACCCAGTCGAGATCGTAGAATACGGGAGAAGCATAGAAACCCAGAACGAGCAAGACGCCGACCAGGTAGCCCACGTCGCGAAAGCGGATATTGCCCGCCGCGGCGATCAGCGCAAGGCCGAGCGTGATGGCGAATTGTAATCCAAAGATCACGGGCAGCCAGAGCAGCCCCGCACCCAATCGCCCGCCCAGGGCCAGGTGGGCAGCAAGCAGAATCACAAAGCCGATCAGCAGCGCGACACAAGGATAGCCGAAGGCGGCGAGGGGTACGATCTCCCGGGTGAAGTTTACCTTCTTCACAAGATTCTGGTTGTCGATGAGGCTGTTGGTCGCGGCGGTAAGGGCGTGGGCGGAAAATTGCCAGAAGACCAGTCCGCAGAGGAGCCCCATGGCGTAGGGGATGTCGTCGCCAAACATCGCCGGGCCCGTTCGCGGCGCCATGACCCATTGAAACACAAAGGTGAGCACGGCCATATAGGCCAGGGGCTCAAGCGCCGCCCACAGGAAGCCTGCGGCCGCATAGCGATAGCGAACGCGCAGATCTTTGCGCACAAGATCCATCAGCAGCTCACGCGACTGAATGAGGTCGCGGGGCAGGGTCCCAAGGGTGCTGTATTGGGGTGAGTTTTCCATGGCGGCATGGTAGCAGTTGACAGTTGACAGTTGATAGTTGACAACTGATCCGCCGTGGGCGGCCTTAAGACGGATAGGACCGATAGGACTGATGATCAAATCAGTCGTATCGGTCCTATCGGTCTTAGGAGCGTTATCAGCCCAAAGCCTACAGCTTATCCCGCCAACTCGGCGAGGACCTCGATATAGTCTGGCGATGTCGATTTCACCTTGCCCGCTTTAGCCTGGTGGCAATACTGCTTCAGCCATTGCTTTGCCGTCTCCGGTCCGACGGCATTGACGACCGCCTCGAAGAACATGCTGGGGCTTTCCGGGGCCACGGCGCTTTCGGTGTCGCGGCACGTCCAGGTGTCGGTCAGGAGAAAGGAGATCACGCGTGTCGACGTTAGGCGCGTCTGCATGTGAACACAGTTAAAGAGCTTCAACTTGGGCAGGCTCTTCCCGGTGCGGTTAACCTGGAAGGTGGAGGCGTCCAACTGGCCCGTGTCGAGGCCGTTGCGCGTGACGGGATTGAAGGCCTTGATGGCAAGCGTGCACATCTTCTGCTTCAGACCTTCCGTTTCCTTCTTGGAGAAGGTATGGGGCGGTGTCGTGCCCGCCGTGTACTGCAAATTGCGATGAATGCCCAGGGGTTCATAGCCCACAGGCAGCGCCGTGAGATAGGCCTGAAGTTCGCGGTGGTGCTCTTCACGGCGATATCGATCCGGCAGGAAGATGATGCCCGCACGCAGCGGCTCGGTCATCTCTTCCTTCAGTTGCTCGTGGAGCAGCCGCAGGTGCTTGTATTCCTGGGTCACGCGGCGGCTGCCCTCTTCCGGATTTTTCGCCACCACCAGCGAAAGCTGGGTCTTGCGTTTGGCGGCCGTCGTGACCTTCATCGTGAAGACTAGACGGAATTCGTCTTCCGCCGACAGCGTGAAGATCAGGCTGTTGGCGGCGCCGGGGCCGAGCACCTTTTCGATGGCGGGCTGGATCAGGCGGTCACGATCACGCACCAGTTTGTCCACCGCGCTGGCGAGAGTTTCAAGCTGGTAGAAGCGGCGGAACGGCTTGCTGCGGTGATCCAGTAACTCCACCATGTTGTTCCACTTGGTGGTGAAGACCAGCGGGCGGGCCGTCTGGCCGCGTCCGGTAAATGCCTTGGGCTTTCTGCGGGATGGGGGCATGAATATCTTTCTTTCAGACGCGGTGGTGGTCGGCCTGCCAGTTGTTCACCAGCTTCTTGATGGCGTCGGCCTTGGCAATGTTTTCGTCGAGCACTTTGCGCGCCAGATCGGGCAGCTCATCGTCGGAGGCAAAGCGGAGTCCCACAAGCTGCTTCACGGTCAGCTTCTTCGCAGGCCCCTTCAGCTCGTCGGGGAGCACTTCGGCCAGGCGCAGGCGCATTTCCGTGCGGATGATGCGGTCCTGCAGTTTCACGGCATAATTGCGCATGAGGAGCAATCCGAAGATGGCGGAGAAGGAATTGATGAGCAGGGCGGTGCCCACCAGGCAGTGTCCCGCGGTGGTGTTGGGCATCAGGAGTCCTGCGGTCGCCATGATGGCGGACGCCAGGAATACAACGGTAATGATTACAAAATTGGTGGGGAAAACCACGTGATTGCTGTAATTCTGGGGGGCGGCCTCGGCCATGACAGGTCCTTTCCGTTAGCGGCGAATAATAGGGGCGTGCAACGTGCCGTCCGCTGGGAATCCAGCGACGCGGCCTGATACTATAACACATCGGCCCGGAGGGGCTGGAATTGTACACGATTCGTGATTCCTCGCCCCCGGAACCATCCGGGCCTGGAGACCAGTTATGCTGAGTCAGGCACAGCGCGATTTCTATAGGGAACAGGGCTATCTCCATATTCCAGAGGTTTTTTCGCCCGAGGAAATGGACGGACTCGAGTCCCATCTCGCGATTCTTCTCAAAGAGTGGGCCCAGACGGATATCGGCTGGACGGGACCCTGGCGCAAGGCCTATATGGACGAGGCGACGGAGAAAAAGTCGCAATTGACCCATCTCCACGACCTCCATTTCTACTCCGACGCCTGGAGTCGGGCGATGCACGGTCCAAAGCTGGTGGGGGCGCTGGTGGACCTCCTCGGGCCCAATGTCGAGCTGCATCACACCACGTTGCACCTCAAGCCGCCGGAAACCGGCCATCCCTTTCCGCTCCATCAGGACGACGCCTTTTATCCCCATACCGATGACCGGTACATCGATGTGCTCGTCCACCTGGACGATACCTGCCACGAGAACGGGGAAATCCGTTTCACCGCCGGCAGCCACAAGGCGGGGCGTCTGCCCCACATTACCCAGACTCCCGAAGGGGAGTGCACTCCTCACCTGCCCACGGACCAGTACCGACTGGAAGATACCATTCCCGTGCCCGCGAAGCGGGGCGATGTGGTGCTATTCAACATCTTCACGGTCCACGGCAGCCACATCAACCAGACGGATCGCATGCGGCGGCTGGTGCGTTGCGGATTTCGCGATCCGGCGAATGCCCAGATCTCCGGGCAGAGCGTGGGGCGTCCCGGCATCATGGTGAGCGGGCTTCGACCGTGCGCACCGGGCCAGTTGCCCTTTCCGAGCTGAGGGGACTGCCTCCCGAGTTCAATTGCCTTTAGCCGCGCAAGCGTGCAATCAGGACGCGCCGCGAGAGTGGCTGTACCCATAAGAGAAGTTCGCTGCATACGCCACATCGGGATCTTTGTGACGAATCTTTGCGGGGACAGCCTCCACCTGCGCCTTCGACACGATTCTATTTTGGCCATTCCGTGCCAGGCGCATGCAGTCCCCCTTATCCCTTGTAGCGCACCGCCAGCATGGTGATATCGTCGTGCTGCGGATAGTTCACGGTGAAGGCGCCGATGACCTGAGCCAGACCCAGCGCCATTTCGTCCAACGGCAGGGCGCAGGCCAGGGCCAGGTGCTCTTCGAGGCGCTTATCGCAGAATAAATTTCGATCCTTGTCCATCGCCTCCGTCACGCCATCGGTATAGAGAAAGAGACATTCGCCGGGGGACAGGGTCAACGTGTCTTTCTGGTAGGTCACATTCGGCATCACGCCCAGCACAATCCCTCCCTGATTCTGGAGGGGCCTGGGCGGACCCTCATTGCAGACCCAATAGGGCGGATTGTGGCCCGCGTTGCTATAGGAAATTTCGCCCGTTTTCGTGTTGAGCACCCCATAAAAAACGGTGACAAAAAGCTCGGAGGCGTTGTCGCCGCACAGGAGCTGGTTCACGTAGTTGAGGCAGGTGTCCGGGCTGTCGTTGTGCAAGGCCGTGGCCTTGATCAGGGTCCGGCAAACCGCCATGAACAGCGCCGCAGGGACGCCCTTGCCCGACACGTCCCCAATCACGAAGGCCAGCCGGTCTTCCCCAATGAAGAAGAAATCATAAAAATCACCACCCACCTGGCGCGCCGGGGTCATGGACGCATAAACTTCAATCTCATGGCGCTCGGGAAAAGGAGGGAAAATCTTGGGCAGAATGGATTCCTGAATGCGCGAAGCCACCTGGAGCTCCTGCTGAACCGCGATCAGGTTGCGTGTGGCTTCCAGCCCCTGCTTCAGCTTGTGGACTTCGGAAATGGTTTTCTCAATGGTGATTTCGAGATCCGCAAAGTCGATGGGCTTGGTGATGAAGTCAAAGGCGCCCCGGTTCATGGCCGTTCGGATATTGTCCAGATCGCCATACGCGGAAATGACCACCGATTTATAGAGGCCGTCCCGCTCCGCCAGGCGGGCGAGCAGGGTCAGCCCGTCCATGACGGGCATATTGATATCCGTCAGGATGACGTCAATGCCATCGTCCTGATCAAGCACTTCCAGCGCCTGCTGACCATTGCCCGCAAAGGTAATATTGTAGTTGCCCTCACGGATCTTTTTGCGAAATTTCTGCCGGATGAGCGTTTCGAGGTCCGGCTCGTCGTCTACGACCAGCAGCCGCACGGGTGGTGTCAATATCGCGTTCACGGGTCCTTCCTCATCGAAAGGATCTTCTCTCTCAGCTCACCGAAGTCCAGGGGCTTGGCCAGATAGTCGTTGGCGCCGCAATCCATGGCTTCACGGTATTTTTCCTGATCGTCGTAGGCGGTGATCATGAACACGGGCATGCCCGGTCGGACTCCCTTGATTTCCCGAAGCAACTCCAGCCCGCTCATGCCCGGCATGTTGATGTCCGAGAGGATAAGGACCAGATCCGTCCCCGCGCTGCTGTTCAACACTTCCAGGGCTTCGCAGCCCGAAAAGGCAAAGTGAAACTGGAGCTCCCCGTTGCGGATTTCCTTGCGGAAGCGCTGTTCGAAGAGCATCTGAATATCGGGCTCGTCGTCTACGACCATGATCAGCATCAGGATTCAACCTTGTTGTTTCTTGGGGCGCTCACCGGAAGCGCGATAGTGAATTCTGTGTACTCGCCGGGAATGGACTGTGCGGAAAGCTCGCCCTGATGTTCCTGGACCACGATATCGTAGCTTATGGAAAGTCCCAGGCCCGTACCGACGCCCGCCGGCTTGGTCGTGAAAAAAGGCGTGAAAATTTTGGCAATAATACCTTCCGGGATGCCACTTCCATTGTCCCGAATCCGGATCATCACTCTATCAGATTCCAGGGCCGTGGAAACAGTCAATTTCGGGTGAAAGTCGGCACCGTCGTGCTTTTTGCGCTGATGGGCGGCGTAGCAGCCGTTATTGAGGATATTTAGAAAAACCCGGGCCAGATCCTGGGGCACCACGTCCAGCTCCGGCAGATCTCGATCAAGTTGGAGGTCCAGCTCGATATTGAATGTGGAGTCCTGGGCCCGCATGCCGTGGTAGGAAAGCTGAACGTACTCCTCCAGAAGTTCGTTGATCTGTGTGCGCCGTTTCTCGTCCTTCTTACCCCGGGAGTGGAGCAGCATCGTCTTCACGATATTGTCCGCACGCTTGCCGTGTTCCTGAATCTTCCGCGTGTTCTGCTGAATGTCGGAAAGGAGGTCCGCAAGGTTCGCGCGGGCCTCGGGGGAGAGAGCCTCGCTCACCGTGCCCAGTTCTTCCTCCAGCTCCCCGGCCAGCTCCACGGTAAGTTCGGCAAAGTTGGTCACAAAGTTCAGGGGGTTCTTGATCTCGTGGGCGATGCCCGCTGTAAGCGATCCCAGGGACGCCATCTTCTCATTCATCACCAGTTGCGCCTGGGTATTCCGGAGTTCCTCCAGAGTCCCGGCCAACTCGTCGCGGTTCTGCTCCAGCAGCATCGTGCGCTCGGCCACGTCCCGCTCCAGGGTCGCACTGTACTCGCGCAGGATGCGGTCCGCCTCTTTCGTGTCGCTGATGTCGCGCAGATTGATCACGGTCCCCGCGATGTTCGCGTCGTCCAGGCGATTCGTCCCCACGGAGGCGATATACACCCAGTGCCCTTGCTTGTGCCTCAGGCGGTACTCCGAGCGGGTCGGCGCGCCGGGGTTGAGCCGGGCCCGCTCCGCCACGCTCTTGATCTGGGGCACGTCATCGGGGTGGATCTTGTCAAAAAGTGTCTTGCCGAGGATTTCTTCCGCCGTGTAGCCGAAGGTACGCTCGAAGGAGGGGCTCACGAAGCGCGCGGTGAAGTCCGCGTCCAGCACCACGATGACGTCCGGCGCATATTCGATGAGGGCCTTGTAGTACTGCTGGCTCCGCTCCACTTCTTCCTGGGCGCGCTTGCGCTCCGTCACCTCTTTTTCCAGGGAGCCATAGAGCACCTGGATCTTGTCCATGAATCGGTTAAATGAACTGGAGAGCTCCGCCACTTCATCCCTGCCGCTCACGACCAGGCGCTGGTTCAGCGCGTCGTCCCCGTTCACCATGCCCTTGAGGATGGCCACCGTCGACCGGATAGGGCGCACGATGGGTTTGGCGAGGTAGTCGGCCACGAAGCACAGCACCAGAATGGCCACCAGGACGATTGCGTCGCTCAGGTACAACATGCGGCTTACGAAATTGCGTGAGGTGTTGTCCATCTCCTTTACGGTCACAAAGGCTTCCGCCGTATCCACCTGCGCGATAAGGGCCCAGGTCACACCGAGAATCTCAATTGGGGTATAGGCGATCAGGGCTTCATGGCCCACCGCGTCGCGATATACATCGCAGCCCGACTGGCCCAGGTGGAATACAATGCGCGCGGGCTCAATGTCGAGGCGGGGTGTCCCTTCACCGGCCGCGGCCGCCTCCATCTCGGAGCGCCGCGCCAGGACTTTCGCCGCGCCGCCCCGGGGCTCGTAGTCCGGCCCCACCAGATAGACCGCGCCCGTTTTTCCCAACGCCGTCATGGCGCCCAGAATGTCGTTGAATCGTTCGATGCTGAATTCGAAGAGGGCCACGCCCTTCTTCTCGCCGCGAGAAAATATCGGCGTGGCAATGAAGCACACATCGGCATTGTTGGCGGGCAGGTAGGGGGCCGCGTCCTCGAAAATGACCGTTCCGGGCTCGCTCTTCCACGCGGAGCGGAAGGCCTTTGCCGCGTGGCTGTCCACCAGAGGGCCCTCCAGCATGGATGCGCCAAAGTCGAGGTTCTTCTTGACCGAATACACCACCTCGCCGCGGGCTCCATCCACCAGTAGCACGTCCTTATAACCCAGCCGCCCCAGCGTGCCCACCCAGAAGGGATGGATTGAGTCGTGCATCTTCTCATAAGGTGAGCCTGGCGGTTGCGGCATCGGCGGGGGCGCATTCTGCGGCGGGGGCGGCGCCGAGTTAAGCAGGTAAGCGTGCTGGAGCACCACGCCCGACGGGGACAGGGCCGAAACGAACTCCGCCGCCGATCGCGGCGCAAACTCCGCAGACGAGACCAGCCCGTCCAGCTTCGACTGATACCAGGCCCCGAGGTCTTCGCGCATACCCTCAAGCGCCGAGGGCGGCACGGACTCGGGGGTTGCCGCGCGAAAGAAGACGTCGCTTTCGAGCATGGCCTGGAGGTGATAAAACTGACTCAGGAGCTGGGCTTCATTGGAGAGACCCTTCACAAACGTGTTGAGATGTTCCCGCTCCGCATTGACCACGGCGGATATGTGGTCCTTCGCTTTCTGTTCCAGGGCCACGCGCGCCTGCTCGCCCGTGTCCTCCAGGGCGCGCTTGGTGATCGTGTGGGTAAAGAGCGTGCCGAGGAGCAGCGGGGCCAGACCGCAGGCAAGAAGCGCCAGCGTAAATTTTCCAAGCAGATTCATGGCAATGGGTACCGATAGGGGAGGTTCACTGATTGCGATATACTACCCTATTCCGGCCCCGGAATGAACAATGGTTCCCCCGCTTTCGTCCGGCGGGTCGGCGGGATTGGGGGTCTTGGCGCCGGGAGACGAATTCAGTAGATCGCCGTGAGCGTAAACGGTACCATGGTGCCGTAGCAAGGCACAGTCCGGCGTGAAACCGGTGTGCCTGAGGGTGTTGGGAACTTGTAGTCCGCTCGGGCTTGGGGAAGGAAAGGCTGGCGGTATGTCGTTGAGGGTCAAGGTGGAGCTGGTGCTCTTCATCGTCTTCGGACTGGTGATTGGATTGAGCTATGGGATTCAGCGTTTTGTGATCATTCCCGGACTCGACCCCGTAGAGCGCAAAACGGCCCAGAAGGATATGGAGCGATCATCCGAAGCGCTTGAGCGCCAGGCCGGCATCGTGAAGCGCCGTGCCGCCGAATGGTCCAGACATATTTCGGATGGTATCTCCGCGGGTGATTCTTCGGAGGTCATTTCCGATGAAGACTTGAAGGCCGCTGGGGTCTCCGCCGCCGTCTGGTTCAAGGGAGTGGGTGAGCGGGCTTGGGGCTATGCCGCTCCAAATGCGTCCGGAGATGCCATGAGATTTGCCGAGTTCGGGGCCGAAATCAGGCCGGAGCACGCCTTCCTTCTGGATGCGGCAAAGAACGGTGAAGCGGTTTCGGGCGCGCTGCTGACCAGCGAAGGACCCGCACTGGCCGCAGTGGCTCCCATTCCAAGCGGCGGGGATGCCGCTCCGGGAACACTGCTGGTAATCCGACTGATCGACCCCGCCCTACTCGCGCAGATGCACCAGCAGGCGGCCATCGAATTCCAGGTATGGGCCCTGAACGACCCCGCACTCACCCCCGAAGAGCGGGGTGTCGTGCAGGAATTACTGGCGGGCAGCGATATTCAGGTGATGGAGTCCGGCGAGGAAGAGTTTCGGGTGTACTCGTCCTACAACAGCATCTCGGGACAGCCGTTGCTCCTGCTCCGCTCCCAGATCCACCGAAGCCTGCTGGCCCGGGCGCGCTCCACCATGGAGCGAGGTCTCCTGGCCCAGGTGGGCATCGGCCTGGCCGCGCTGGTGGTGCTCATCATGCTTTTTCGCCGCACCGTGATGGACGCCCTCTCCCTGCTGACAAACCACACTACCTCCATCGGAAGGTCCAACGATCTTTCAAGCCGTCTGACGCTCGATCGCTCGGATGAATTGGGCACGCTCGCAACCGAGTTTAACCGCATGGTTGAAACCCTCGAAATTGATCGCAGGCGCCAGATCGAGATTAAGGAGCGGCTCCGCGAAAGCGAAGAACGCTACGCCCTGGCGGTGCGGGGCGCCAACGACGGTCTTTGGGACTGGAATCTGGTCGCGAACGAGATCCACTATTCGACGCGCTGGAAAACCATGCTCGGTTATAGCGAAGACGAAATTGGCAGCTCTCCCGACGAGTGGCTCGGGCGCATTCATCCCGACGACCGGGAAAATGTGGAGGCCGCAATCAACGCGCACACCCGGTTGAGCACCGCCCACTTCGAGTCGGAACACCGCATTCGGCACAAGAGCAACAACTATATCTGGGTGCTCTGCCGCGGCCTCGCCGTTCAGGACAGCAGCAATGTGCCCACGCGCATGGCGGGCTCCCAGACCGACATTACTCTGCGTAAAGTGTTTGAGGAACAGCTCCGCCACCAGGCACTGCACGATTCCCTCACCAGCCTGCCCAATCGTGCCCTGTTTCTGGACCGACTCACGCAGGCCATTCGTCTGAGCGAACGGCAAAAGGACTATCACTTTGCGGTGATATTCCTGGACTTGGACCGATTTAAGGTTCTCAATGACGGCCTGGGGCATGTGGTGGGCGATGCCCTGCTCAATATGTTTGCGGAAAAACTGCAGAACATCCTTCGGGCCGTGGATACCGTCTGTCGTCACACGGGGACGCTTGCCCGCTTCGGGGGCGACGAGTTCGTTCTACTGCTCGACAACATTTCCGGCGTGGGGGATGCCACCCTGGTCGCGGGCCGTATCGAGCGGATGCTGGAGCAGCCATTTCAGATTGACGAACACGAGGTATTCACCAGCGCCAGTATCGGTATTGCCATGAGCGGTCCGGGCTACGCCAATCCGGAGGAACTCATCCGCAATGCGGATACGGCCATGTATCGCGCCAAGGCACGGGGCAAGGCCTGTTTCGAGATCTTCGACGCGGACATGCACTCCAAAGCCATCGAACGGCTGCAACTGGAAAATGACCTCCGGCGCGCGATTGATCGTGAAGAATTTCGCGTGCACTACCAGCCCATCGTATCCCTTGAGACGGGGCGCATCCTCGCCTTCGAGTCCCTCGTGCGCTGGGAACACCCGGAGCGCGGCATGATCCCGCCCATCGAGTTCATCCCTGTGGCCGAAGAGACCGGCATGATTGTCGCCATCGGCGAATTCGTCTTGCGCACCTCGTGCCAGCAGTTGAGGGCGTGGCATACCTCGATTCCAGGACAGTCGGATCTGGTTATCAGCGTAAATCTATCGGTGAAGGAATTCTCCAAGCCCAATCTTATCGCTTCTATTGCGGATATCTTGACCGAGTCGGTGGTGCAACCCCACCACCTGAAACTGGAGATTACCGAGAGCGCGTTGATGGAAAGCGTGGAATACGTGACCCGGACGTTGCGCCAACTCCGGGATATGGGGATTCAGCTCGCCATTGACGATTTCGGCACAGGCTACTCGTCGCTCAGTTATCTTCACCGATTCCCCATGCACACGCTCAAAGTGGATCAGGCCTTTATTCGTGAGATGTCGTCAAGCCGGGAAAGTGAGCAGATCGTTAGAACGGTACTGCTGCTGGCCCAGGCCCTGTCCATGTCCACCATTGCCGAGGGGATCGAAGACGCGACCCAGGCGGCGGCCCTTCGCGCACTCCGCTGCGAGTCCGGACAGGGCTACTACTTTTCGAGGCCCCTGTCGGCAGACCAGGCAACCGGCCTGTTGAGCAAGCCGCCGTCGTGGTTCAGCGAGGCCACCGGAAAGGATTGAGCGGTCAATGTAATGGCGGGTTTGAGAGGTATTCAATGAGTCGCGTTCATATCATTGCGAACCCCGTCGCCGGCGGCGGAAAGGGGCATGCCGTAGCCCAGACGCTCGTCGAAGCGCTGAAACGACGCAATATTACTTCCACGCTTTTTGAAACTTCCCGTGCGGGTGATGCCTGCGCCGAGGCTGGGCGATCCGAAGCGCCGGTCATCGTTATTGTCGGGGGAGACGGAACGTTGAATGAAGTGTTGAACGGCCTTCCCGAGGGGAGCGCCGCGGCACTCGCCATCTGCCCCGTGGGAACGGCCAATGTGGTCGCCCGGGAGCTGGGCATGCGTCCCGATCCTGAATGGGTTGCAGAAGCCATCGCGGCGGGCGGGATACGCCCCATGGACATCGGGCTTCAAGCGGGCCGCCGCTTCCTGCTGGGCGCGGGCGCCGGCCTCGACGCCGCCGTGACCAAAGCCGTGCAGGAGGGGCGGGGACACAAGTCGAACCTCTTGAAGTGGGCCCTGCCCGCGATAAGGGTTGTCCTGGCCTATCAATATCCGAGGGTCCGCGTCACGGTGGACGGCGAGGTGATCGCCGAGGGCGCGGGCTACGTGATCGTTGGGAACTGCCGCTACTCCGCTGGTGTGTTTCCAGCCACGCCGAGGGCGAACACCGCCGACGGCCTCCTCGACGTCTGTGCCTTCAGCAATCTCTCCATTCCACGCCTGACCTGGCTTGTGCTTAATGTGTGGCGTCCTGGTTTTGTAGAAAAATCCTGGATCGCCTATCGCCAGGGTCGCGATATCCAACTGGAACCCGCCGACGGACAGTCACCGGCTTACCTCCAGATTGACGGCGATCCCGCCGGGACGATCCCCGCGGACTTTGCCGTTGCGCCGTGGCGGGTGAATATGGTGGTGCCTGCAAACCGGTGACCCAATTCCAGCCCCGATGGGCCGAATCTTCCACCGCTTACTCTCGCCAGCCCTTTGCCTGGTCGAAATAGGTTTGTCCACGATATTCGCTTAACACGACTTCCATCTGGTATGTCCCACCACCCTCCAGCGTACGCTCCGCACGGATCGCGCGCGTCGCGATCGCCGCGGGCGGATTCGGGTCGCTCTCCGTAAGCCCTTCGAACAACACGCGCCCTTCCATCGTGCTCGCGGGTTCCACCCCGAGGAGGTGACAGATTGTGGGTGCCAGATCAACCGCGTGAGAGGGAATGCCGCAAAGGCGACGTGCCGCAAAGTCGGGACCCAGCGCGATAAGCGTATTGTGGACATCCCAGGGGCTCGCGCTGCCGTGGCCCGCGGCTTCGGTATCGGCAACCGTGCCCGGAAAGCCCGTGGCGCCCATTTCGTCGGTCCACGTGGGGGAGAGGACGATGTCCGGGGCGCGTTCGGGGTGCATCTCGCGCACCACGTCGAGGGCGAGTGTGCCTTCTATCGTTCCCTCAATGGAGCCGGAGGCCTTGGCCCGAGTGAAGAGGGGGCCGACCCAGGGTGTCGCCTGAAGTGTGGCGACCAGCGCCGGCAGCGCTCCCTTTGCGGCATCCTTCAGGTAGATGCAACTGCCTGTGACGATAATGCTGTTTGCGGGAAGACCTTGCGTGACTTCGAAGGCACGAATGACCTCGCTGGGATTGCCCTCGAAGGTATGGGTCGAGAATCCATGATCCGAGGTTATGATCACGTTGGTCGTGGCGAGGCGTCCTGTGCGCTTCAACGCTTCCGCTATTTTCCCGATTTCGCCGTCCGCGAGGCGCAACGATTGAGTCGTCTCGGGCGTGGCCATGCCATATTCGTGGCCCGTGTGGTCCGGGTCGCTGATCCAGAGGATGGACAGGTCCGCGTTCAGGTCGTTGAGGCCATAGTCGAGAAAGGTGCGCACGATGCGCGCGTTACGCTCCCGGTTGGGCGAGGCGTCCGGGGGCGTTTCCCCCATGCGCGTTAGCAGGCCGGCCGACAGTGACTCCGGCAGAATAAAGCCGTTGTTGATCACCACACCGTTCGAGACCTTGTGATTCAGGAGATAGGCCGATCCCGAAGAGCCGGAACTGAAGACACCGGTCGACTTGCCCTGGCGCGCCAGCACCTCGCCCAGCGTCTCCGCCGTTAGCAGCCTGCCGCCCGTGTGCGCCTCAATCTTCTCCAGATCACCCTTGCTTCCCGTGGAAAGGGTCTTGTCCGGCTCCACCCCGGGGAAGTACACGCTGTTGTCCACGATGCCATGGCGATCTGGATAGGCACCGGTCACAATCGTCGAAGCGTTGACACGGGTGACCGTAGGAAAGGCGGCATGGTGCTTTTCAAAGACCACCCCTTCCCGGCTTAGAGCGTACAGGTTGGGCATGAGCCGGGGATTTACATAGTCCGGCCGGAGTCCGTCCATCACAATGAGGACGACCCGCGTACCCTGGGGTTCCCCCGGGGCGGCGCCCGAGAGGCAGGTGAGCAGGAGCGCCGCAATAAGCGCGGACATGAGTTTCGTGCGGGACATGGCTGGAATCTCCGGTTACCCTGGGTCAAACAACTGAGGGGAAGAGTAGACCACGAAAGGGGATACGTTTTCACGAAGGAAAACGAGCGGTACAGCGGGCCGCCGGTATCCACCCGTAGACATTCCCCCGCCCCGTGGAGCGCGGGCGCAGCGCGCGGAGCAGGCCCAATCTTTGCATGAACCCTGCCATTCGCGCTATGATTATGGGCGTGCGCAAGGCTGCCCTCAACTCGATCCGGCGCCGCACCCCCGTCACCTGCCTGACCCTGGGGAATCCTCCGGGGCCGTACTGAATTGCCCCGCTCTACCGAAAGTGTGCGCAACATGTCAAACACTGAAACTACGGAATCGACTCCCGCTCCCGCCTGGCTCCGCCATTTTGCCCTCCTGCTCTGCTTCGCCACCCTGGCCCTCATCTTTTTTGGCGGCCAGGTGAAAAGCCATGAAGCGGGACTCTCGGTCCCCGATTGGCCCCTCACCTATGGTGAGAACCCCGTCACCTTCGGCATCTCAAAATGGACCGGCGGCATCTTTCACGAGCATTTTCACCGCCTTTTCGCCGGCGTGGTGGCCCTGGCCACGGTCGCGCTGGCCATCAGCCTTTATCTGAAGGAGAATCGAGTCTGGCTGGTCGTTCTCGGCTTCGGGGCCGTGCTGGCCGTGCTGCTCCAAGCCCTTCTGGGCGGCATGACGGTCTGGTACCACCTTCCCGTACTCGTCTCCAGCTCCCATGCTATCCTGGCCCAGACTTTCTTCCTCATCACCCTGGTCATCTGGTATGGACTATCCCGTGAGCGCGCGAAACGTATCGAAGCCATCGCGTTGGGCACTGCGGAATCCGCCACCCCCCTCAAATACGCCGCGCTGGTGCTCATTGCCCTCGTCTACGGGCAGCTCTTCCTTGGCGCCCTCATGCGCCACACGGAATCCGGCCTCGCCGTCTACGATTTCCCTACGACCGCAGGCTCCATCATCCCGCGCGTGGACGACGCCGCCCTGGCCGATATCAACCACTGGCGCTTCGAAAACACCGACAGTCTCGGCGCGGAATTGCCCGATGTGACAAAGGGGCAGGTGCTCATTCACCTCGCCCATCGTGGCGGCGCGATCGTCGTGACACTTGCCATCGGCCTGCTGGCCTTCATGGCCTTCAAGCGCCGTGCAAGCCACCCGGCCCTATGGCGCAGCAGTCTCTGGCTCTGTGGTGCGGTCGCCCTTCAGATCACCCTCGGCGCCTTCACCATCTGGACCATCAAGCATCCCTATGTGACCAGCGTGCACGTCGTTACGGGCGCCGGAATCCTGGGGCTGAGCGCCATGCTCGCCCTCCGCGCCTGGCCACTGGCCGCGCAGACCGCCCCGGCCGAAGCCAAGTCGGCCAGCCACCGTCTCAACACGGCACTGTCGTAAGGCGGGCCCCGGCACGATGGGGAAGCCTCTCTACAAATCCTACCTTGAGCTGACCAAGCCCGGGATCGTTCGACTCGTGCTGGTTACCACCGTGATCGGTTTCGCTCTCGGCGGCGAAGGCGTTACCCGCTGGGCGCTTCTGCTCATGACCCTCATCGGCACCGCCCTGGGCTCGGCTGGCGCCTTCGTGCTCAACCACTACATTGAGCGTGAAGTCGACGCCCTCATGCACCGTACCCGGAATCGCCCCCTGCCTGCTGGCATTATAGACCCCGCAGCCGCCCTCGTCTTTGGTAGTGTGCTGATTCTCGCGGGAACCAGCGTGCTGGCCTGGTGGGTAAACGGCCTCACCGCCAGCCTCGTTTTTCTCACGGCTGTCGTGTATGTGGCGGTTTATACGCCCCTGAAGCGGTACTCGTGGTGGAACACCCCCATCGGGGCCATTCCAGGGGCCATGCCCCCCATGATCGGGTGGACCGCCGCATCGGGCCATATCGATCCGGGCGCGTGGATTCTTTTTCTCATCCTTTTCCTCTGGCAGCACCCCCATTTCTATGCCCTCGCCTGGATGTACAAGGATGACTACGAGCGGGGTGGCTTCAAGATGCTGCCCGTGGTGGATCCCGACGGGAAGAGCACCTTTCGTCACAGTCTGGTGACCGTTATTTTACTGGTACCGGTGAGCCTCTGGCCGACCTTTGTTCGGATGTCTGGAATCATCTACTTCTGGGGCGCGCTGATTCTGGGGCTGGGTTTTTTGTCGGTTTGTATCCGTTGGCGCATATCGAAGACTATCAAGGATGCGAAGATCGTGTTTCTGTATTCGCTCCTATACTGGGTTTTATTGTTTGTTTTTATTGTTATTGATGCGTATTTCTACTAGGCGCGCATCGCGATGGGCATGCCCATCTGGAGGTTACCGTGAGTACCAAAGCCCTCATTACTATCGGACTCGTCAGCTTCGTGTTGCTCAATGCCAGCCTTATGGGCCTTTACCTCCTCATGGGGGTGGCGACGCCTGAAGCCGATGCCGATGAGCTCCCCATACTGTCGACCCTGCCCGACTTTTCCCTGACCAGCGACAAAGGAACCACCATCAACAAGGCGGCCATGGCGGGCAAGGTCTGGATCGCCGACTTCATCTTCACTTCCTGCGCCGGGCCGTGCCCCGTCATGACCCGGAGCATGGCCGAAGTGGCGAAGAAGCTGGAACTCCACCCCGAAGTGGAATTTGTATCGGTCAGCGTTGACCCGGAGACCGACACGCCCGAGGTTCTGGCGCGCTATGGCGAAAAGTTCGGCGCGGACCCGAAACGCTGGCACTTCCTTACCGGCACGACCGAGGCCATTCAGGAGCTGGCGGTGAAGGGATTCAAAATCGGGGCGGTGGACGATCCGGTCATCCACAGCACAAAATTCTGCCTCGTGGATAAGCAGGGCCAGATCCGGGGCTACTACACCGGCACAGACCAAGTCGAGCTTGAACAACTTATTGCAGCCGCAACGCGCCTGCTGGAGGAATAAATCCATGACCGTCGAACAATTCCCCGCCATCAACGCGAGTCTTAATTTTCTGGCAACCCTATTCCTCCTCGGCGGCTGGTGGGCTATCAAGTTCAAGCACAACGTGAACCTGCACCGCGCACTGATGGGGGCGGCGCTGGTGGCGTCGGCGCTCTTTCTTTCGTGCTACCTTTATTACCACTACCACGCGGGCAGCACCCTCTTTCAGAAGCAAGGCATGATCCGCACGGTCTACTTCACCATACTTTTCACCCACATCCCCCTGGCCGTTTTAATGGTGCCCTTCATCCTCGCGGCGGTATGGTTTGCGCTGAAGGGTCAGTTCGAAAAGCACAAGAAACTGGTGAAGTGGGTCTGGCCGGTGGGGATGTATGTGTCCGTGACCGGCGTGGTGATCTACGTGATGCTTTATCAGATGTGATCGGGGGACGGACCCGCGCACGGAATCTCCAGAGGAGGTCGGTCGCTCGGGTTCAGCCAGTCTGACGCGGCCTGGCGGCAGGTATCTCAACGCGCGGGCCTGTCCCTGTGGAGCAAGGGCGATTCGCCTGAACGTTCCGAGTAGCTCTCCAACATCCACTGGGACATGCCGCCGCTTCTACGGCTTTCACGCACGGATAATGATTAAATTTGACGTATCAGGCCCCTGCCGCTTCCGACAGCAAAGCTGCGTCGGTACGTCCCCTCAATCCAGTGCGGCCAGCATCTCGTCAATTCGCGTGAAGCGCTCGCGGGGTTTGCCTGCGGCGGCACCCCGGGCTTGCTCCGCCGCATCGATCTTCTGCCAGTCACTGAGCGAGACAAAACGAACCTTTCGCGACGCCAGAAGGGTCGGAATTGCCTCCAAGTCCCGCAGCGGACAAGGAGGAAGCGCGGGCAGATCTTCCAGGATCCGATCCGCCGTGTCGTGGCTGTCAGGCTTGTTGGTGCCGATGATGCCCGTCGGGCCCCGCTTGATCCAGCCGGCTACATAGAGCCCCGGTACCACCCCCTCGGGTCCCTGCACCCGGCCTTCCCTATTGGGAATCAGGCCTTTCTTTTCATCGAAAGGAACCCCCGGCATGGGGACGCCCCGATAGCCGATACTGCGGAAGAGCAGATCACAGGGCAGCGTTACGGATTCGCCCGTTCCCTCGGCCCACTGCTTGAAGGGCTCCGTACCTGCCAAGCGGTTCTTACCCAGCACGATGGATTCCACCCGACCGTTTCCGATGATTTCCAGGGGGCTCTCCAGAAAGCGGAAGTGCATCTTGCGCGCCGCGCCCCGATCGGGCAGGCCCGCGAATTCATTCAACAATTCCATATTGCGGTGGACGCTGTTCTCGGCGAGCTCCGCCTCACTGGCGGAGTTCAGCACGAGGCTCTCGGGAAAAACTATGGGCTGGCAGAGGGCGAGTTCGCCCATCTCCTTCAGCTCCATGGGCGTAAAAGCAGCCTGAGCCGGGCCGCGCCGTCCCACGAGGTGGATCTCGCGGACTTTGCTTTCCGCCAGCGCCTCCAGCGCGTGGGCCGCGATATCAGTCGTCTTCAACTCGTCGACGGACTTCGCCAGAATGCGCGCCACGTCCATCGCCACATTGCCCACGCCAATGACCACGGCCACCTCGCCGGACAGGTCTAAAGCGCACTCGCGATAGTCGGGATGGCCGTTGTACCAGCCCACGAACGACGTCGCGGTATAGCTGCCTGAAAGGCCTTCGCCCGGAATACCCAGCGAGCGGTCCGTCTCCGCGCCGTAGGCGAAGAGAATCGCGTCGTAGTGTTGCTGCAGCTCCGCCACTGAAATGTCCTGGCCGACCCGCACATTGCCGAAAAAGCGGAAGCCTTCCCGAGCCGCGATTTTTTCATAGACCTTGGTCACATTCCGGATTTTCCCATGATCCGGCGCGACGCCACCGCGCACCAGCCCGAAGGGCGTGGGCAGGCGGTCGAACATGTCGATCAGGCAGGGATGCTCCGGCTTCAGAAGGTGTTCCGCGGCATAGAAGCCACCGGGGCCGCTGCCAACGATGGCAATTCGTGCGGGGACTTCAGGCGTGCCAAGTGCGGTCATGAAAACAGATCTCCTCCCGGGCGGGGCTCTCTCCATCGGCTCCCCGTACCCCATATCATGCGCACGCGACGGGACGAAAGGCAAGAATGCCCTGTAACTATTGCGCAGGACGCTGAACAGCGTCATGCAGACTCCGAACAGTTGCGTAAACACGCTAGTCACCCTACCTCGTTTCCATGCCCACTAACGGATAGGAGCGCCGAGTATCGTTTTTGGCCCAAGTCGTTGGCGCCGAACCGGGTGAAGTCGGGCTTGCAAAATCCTTGACCCCACGAATGAATTTCACTATTCTGGCATCAGAGAGCGTGCGCGGAAGGGAAGCATGCGGTAGAACCTGGCAGGCCGATGAAACTGACATATGTTCTCAACGAAGCGGGCCATCGGCGAAGGCACAAAAAACTTCGCTCTGAATGACGATTCTGGAAACTATTCGCGGCATACCATAATCTCAGCCCAAGTAGGGAAATTGTTGTCATACTGAGCGAAGTTTTCGCGTAGGAGCACGCCAAGTTTCGCTCGCCAAACTCTAATAAGTTCAGTGAGTTTCCCATCAGTATGCGCCCGGCCCGAGTTGCCTCAGATGAGTACAAATAGGAATTCGATTGATCTGCGTGGACCGAAAGGCGTCTTCCTTTCAACTGGCTCGCTTGTGGAGCGCTCCCAAAGGACATATAAAAGGATGTAGATTAGAGTGACGCTCTTTATGAAAGAATTATCTCGTAGTGCACTGGTTCTATGCCTTTCCTGCGCCTGCTCAGCCGCCTACCCTGAAGCTACATCCGATGTCTCGAGCCGAGTACGGCAAATTCTTTCGGAGGTTCCTGAGCCAAGCCTGGAGCAAAGAGAAGCCACTGCACAGGCGTTGGCCGATATCGGCATGCCCGCCGCACTGGAAGTGGGAAAAGCCGCGCTATTGACCGATGGTCCACAGCCAATCATAGCGGTTGAGGCGCTGAAAGATATGGGGCAGCCCCTGCTCACCTATCTCTGCGATTTGTTGCTGCACACTCCTGACGTCGAAAAGCGGGCCGAAGCCGCACGTATACTGCGGCGCCTTTCAAGGGAAAAACTGGAGAGCTTCGAACTGACTATCGACCCATTGCTTCAAGCTCTCGACGACGAACCGCCCGTACGTGAAGCCGCACGCATTGCGCTCAGGAATGGTGCGATCGAATCAGACAAGGTCTATCTGGAGCTTACACGACGGCTCGTGTCCAAGGAAGAAGGATACAAAGGATTGTTATCCAGTACCAATTGCGCGCCGGAGGAGGCGCTCCGAATGCTGGTGGGTGCGCTTGCCGATTCCGACGGAATGCTGCGAGACGAGATCTCCGACGTATTGAAGTACCATGGCCCAGCGGCGCAGTCCATTTTTCCGGACCTGGTCGCGGCGCTGTATAACGAACGAGCATCCTATCAACTTGAGTTGCCCGCTCTGCTGGTTCGTATTGCCGGGAAGAATGCCATCGCTCCCTTGATTGATGTGCTGGAGGAGCACCCAGAATTGGCAATACGAATGGCTGCGTCTTCCACTCTTTCGGAGATGGGGGCGTGCGCCGTCCCCGCGCTCACAGAGGTTCTCGCCAGCGACAGCTTTCTTGCCGCGAATGCGCTTGCCGTGATTGGAAGTCCTGCGGAAGGCGCTCTGGCACGTGCCGCAGTGGAAGAAGATCCGATTATACGCCGTAACGCGCTATACGCGTACGGGCGAATGACCACGCTTTCGTCCGAGGGCCGTCTGATCTTGGAAAGGGCCGTGGATGGCACAGACGAAGGCGATCAGGCCATGGCGGCGCTTGCGCTGGCAAAGCATCCGTCCAGCGAGAGCACCCTGGCGGTTCTGGCGAGGGCTTTGGAGCTAGTGAGCGGCGAAAGTTCGATGTGTAGGGTATTTACCGATGCTCTTTTTCGCTTGTCGACAACCGAAGAGACGAAACGAAGCGATGCCCTGCCGACTTACGAGATTGGTAGCACGCGCGCCGAATCGAATACGGAAACACAATCCATGCATCGGGTTTGGCTGCGCTTCGATACTGAGGAGCAAACGTTTTCGCTCTCAGATAGAGAAGGCAGCGCGGAGGAGGGTTGGGTGATGGGCTTCGATGCGAGCTCGCTTCGACTGGAATGGGTCGAGCCGGGCCGTCTTCTTCAGGTCACCTGGAGCACGATTGCACAAGGAAACGGCAAGTACGAGGCGGCCAGCATCATGCTGCTTGAGAAGGGACAGGGTGGCTGGAGAGAGTTGTTTCGCCACACAGGAGCTGGCAATTCGGGCGGGCTGGGCTCTGGAGGTGCGGACTACCCTGAGTACCGGTTTCTGTACAGCGCCACCTTAAAGTCTATTCGCTTTCAACACGAATCCAATAGCTGGTCCCAATCAACTCAACCTTTCGCACTCGCCGTGTGGACCGGGTGGAACGGTTGGGCAGGCGAATATTATCGCTCAGACAACTCGGTTGCGGAGTGGCCATGCAACATTTCCGACGGCGTCCTGCAATTGGGGCTTGGTACCTACTACGTATCGCCCGAAGGGGAGTTTCCCGCATCTGAGTGGGCAAAGCCCGATCAAGTTCGAGATGTGCTATCGAAAAATCCCCAGATGACCGGTCGGGCCATCTGGTCAGGCACTATCTGCATGGACGACAATATCGCGCCTCTGGTGCCAGACCATGGGATGTACATGATGATTCCAGGATATCCGTAAGGCCAACAGAATCCAGGAAGTTCTCCTTGGCCGAAGGACCAAGATACAAGCACTCGGCCTGGACTAATTGGCATTTCGCAGCACATCAAGAACGTGAAGTCGGTGACGTTGCGGCAAAGTCCCGAATAGATCGTGGTTTCAATCGAAATCAAACAACTCCCCGAGGAAGCCCCGTTTCTTTTTCTTCCGATAGTCTCCATGATAGCCACCAGAATCGTGGTCGAAATCGCTCTCGTAGTCGCGTGGACGTTCGAAGGCCTTCTGGCGCGGACGTTGGGGTTCCATCGCCGGACTCTGGCTCAGGGAGCGCTCGATAATCTTGTCCAGTTCGCCCCGGTCCAGCCACACGCCGCGGCACTGAGGACAGTAATCAATCTCGATGCCCTGGCGCTCGGACATGACCAAGGCGACTTGATTGCATACGGGACAATTCATGAAATGCGCTCCTCTCTGGCATCGGCGATCGGGTGAATTTTGGAACTACTGGGAGGTCCGGAAATCAGTATAGCATTCCCTATTCGCGCGGCTGCAACGGCAGAGGACCGGGGTCCACCACGTTGCGCCCGTCGGAATCCACCGGCGCATCGCGCACTGCGCGGGTATCGTCCTGTGGCGCATCGCTCAGGGTCCAGCGGAGGAGGCCCGCATCGCGCGGCGATGGATTGGCCCCCGCCGCATCGGGCTCGCTCCGGTAGCCTGTGCCGAAGGCCGTCAGTATCGATCCATCCGGCAGGAGCACGGTGGACGTGGCCTGGCAACTGGCCCACCACTTGTTTTCGCCCAGGCGATTGCCCCGCCACGCGTGGAGGATATAGCGGTGGTCCAGATCCCAGGTGCGGCCGTGGTCCGCGCTCAGGATCGCCTCCACGCCAAACTGCGGGTAACCCTCCGCCGTGTCCACATAGCCCTTGCGGACGACATAGGTCATGAGAAGGCGGCCATCCGGCAACAGGACAAATGATGGATGGTGGCGGCCGTAGTCGTAAAGCTTTTCCACCGCGCTCCAAGTCTGGCCATCGTCGCGGGAGATCGAGATGCCCAAGCCCTCAAAATGATCGATCCATTCACCCGATTTCGACGGTGGAATGTCCGTGCGGCAGGCCGCCACCAGGTCACCATTCGCAGCACGCACCAGCGCCACTTCGCTGACTTCCTCCCATGCGGGCACCTTGATGCTTTCCGTCCACGTCGCACCCCGGTCGCCGCTGAAGCGGAGATAGCCCTGTTGGTGATCCTTTGCCACCTCCGGCGCGCGGTGCCACGTGTAGCCCGTCTCGATCAGGCGCGTCACAGCGCCCGAAACCGGATCCCGATCCGCCCAGAGGGGGTCCCACGTGTACCACGGCTTGCCATCGACCGTCGGCGCCACCACGGCCCCCGCCGTCCACGTCTCGCCGTAGTCCCGGCTCACCCAGCGATGGTCCCCTGCGAGGAACAACACCTCGCCCTCGCCGAGGTACGTCAGGCAGGTGCCAAGACCGTCCACTGGGGTACCATCGGCCACCACCCGCCGAGGCGCGGACCAAGTGCTTCCGCCGTCGTCACTGTGAAGCACCTCGGGGTGATGGGGGTAGTCACAACCCACCAGCATCAGCAGGCGCTGCTTCTCCGGCATCGACACGATGTACGGCACCGCCACCACCCGCTTCCAAGACTCGGAAACGATCTGGATTTTCGCGGCGACTGGAATCGGCCCGGACGGGCCGTTCAGCAACTGGACCGTGTGGTCTTGCCACTGGGCCGAACACGGTGCGGCGAGAAAAAGGGCGACCCAGCCGAACAGGCAGGCGCGCATCGCGAATACATTCACTCGAAAACTCCCCGGACGCTCCTTGAGCGAAGCGCCGTAATTGGGCCAATAAAGAGACCGTTCCGACGAAATAGCACCTGATTCTAAGCCTCAGGTCAGTCGCAGTACAAAGGAGGGGGCACACTTTCAGTATCGGGCGCGGTCGAGAAATGCCTTGAATTTCGCGGAGAAAGGCAGGCAGATGGTACCGCTCGAATCGTGTCTCCGGGATTGTATAGGATACTGGGGCAGCGCACGTCGGGGAGACTTTGCGCTGCTGGGACAAGGGTGGAGACGAGCACGGGCACAGGGTCACGGTATCCGGCTTGTGAGGTTACGGGGAGTTGTCTGAACTGTGCCGCGCGTGCGGGGTGGCGGGCGCGTCGGCGCTCCTTCCCGGCACAACCGCGACCGGGTCCCACAGCCAGACGGCGACTCCAACCCAGCGCCCCCGAACTGCCTCAATCCCTGGAATAACCATGTTGGGAACGCAACCCGTTCCCCCACACGAAGAGAAAGGTCCGACCTGTGTCGACTGAGCCGTTGAGTGACGACGAAAATCCCGCCATCGAGCACCATCCCCACCTTCATCGACGCTTTGGGCTGCTCCAGGCCACCGCGCTCAACATGTCCAACATGCTCGGCGCGGGTCCCTTCATCACGATCCCCCTGCTCATGTCCGCCATGGGCGGCGGGCCCCAGGCCATGCTGGGGTGGATCGTGGCCGCCCTCATCTGCATCCCCGATGGCCTTGTCTGGAGCGAACTGGGCGCGGCCATGCCCGGCTCCGGCGGTACCTATGTCTACCTTCGCGAGGGCTTCGGTCGCGCACGCTTCGGCCAGTTGATGGCCTTCCTTTTTCTCTGGCAATTCATCATCAGCGGTCCCCTCGAAATTGCGTCCGGCTACATCGGCTTTTCCCACTACCTCCACTATATCTGGACCGGCCTCACGCCTTTCCAGCTCAAACTGCTTGCCGCCGCCGTGGGTGTGCTCAACATCGTCCTGCTGTATCGCCGCATCGCTTTTATCAGCAAGCTCACTGTCGCCCTCTGGATCGGCACGCTGATCACCACCCTCACCGTCATCATCTCCGGCATTCCCCACTTCGATCCGGCGGTCGCCTTCGACTTCCCGCCCAACGCCTTCGAACTCTCTGGTACCTTCTTCTTCGGCCTCGGCGCCGCCGCCCGCGTCGGTGTCTACGACTACCTGGGCTACTACGACATCTGCTACATCGGCGACGAAGTGCGCAACCCCGGCCACGTCATACCGCGTTCCATCATCATTAGTCTGGTCGCCGTGGCGCTGCTCTACTTCGCCATCAACCTCTCCGTCATCGGCGTGGTGCCCTGGCGCGAATTCGTCCCCGCGCAGGCTGGCAGCAATTCGGACTACATCGTCTCCATTTACATGGAGAAGATCTACGGCAAGCCCTTCGCCAAATTTTTCACCGTCATGATTCTGTGGACCACCTTTGCCTCCCTCTTCGCGCTGCTCCTGGGGTACTCCCGCGTGCTCTACGCCGCCGCGAAAGACGGAGCCTTCTTTCGCGTCTTCGAACGCCTCCACCCCACCAAGGACTTCCCCCACATCTCCCTGCTGCTCATCGGCGCCATCTCCTGCGCCGCCTGTTTCCTCTCGCTGGAGACCGTCATCGGCGCGCTGCTCACCAGTCGCATCCTCGTCCAGTTCATTGGCCAGATCGGCGCACTCACCCTGCTGCGACGCCTCAAGCCCGACATGGAGCGCCCCTTCCGCATGTGGCTCTACCCGATTCCCAGCCTCATCGCTTTCCTGGGCTGGACCTTCCTCTTCGCCACCTCCGGCGGAAGCCTGATAATTTACAGCCTCATCGGGCTCCTCGCTGGCGTGGGTGCCTTTATGATCTGGGCGGCCTCCAACGGGCGCTGGCCTTTTGAAAGAGCGGGGGAGGGGGCGTAGGGGCACTACATAGACGCAAGATATTCTTCGAGAATTCAGGAGTGTAACGTCATGTCAGGTCTGTTGATTGCATTGGCAGGAATACTACTTTCGGTGTCCGAGTCTCCGCCCGTCCCTGCATCGGTGCGGCTGGTGCCCGATTTCAGCGTCGAGGCCTTTGCCAACCCGGATTCCGTGTTCTGGCCCGCCTATTTCTGGCTCTGGAACGCGCCGCTCGACGAGGAAACATTGCGCGCGCAACTGCGCGATATGGCGGCGCACGATGCACGCAGCGTTTGTATGCTGCCCATGCCCCGGGGATTTCGTCCCGACTCCACCAACAATTCCATGGAGCCCGACTACCTCACGCCAGCCTACCTGGAGCGTGTGGGCCTGGCCGTCGATGAGGCCGCAGAACTCGGCATGAACTGGTGGCTCTACGACGAAGGAGGCTGGCCCTCCGGACTCGCACTGGGCAAGGTCGTCGAGGGACATCCGGAACTCGCGCGGCAACGGGTCGTGCGCGAGGCGGTGTCCGCAAGTGCGACGTACACCGTGCCGGATGATGCGCTGGCGCTGGTTGTGGAGACGCCCTCGATTCAGGTACTCCACGCGGGGGCAACCTGGACACCAGCGTCGACGACCGCAACGGCGTATCTCTATCGCACGGCACCCGAGGGCACTTCCGATCTGCTGAACCCGGACGCGACGCGGCGCTTTCTGGATCTGACTCACGAGGCCTATGCCAACGTAATCGGCGCGCATTTCGGCAAGACCGTGCGCTTCACTTTTACCGACGAGCCCGGCGCGGGCATGCCCCGTCCGCCCGAATTTCTGCCTTGGACGCCTGGGCTCGACGGTCTGTGGCAGACACAGACCAAATCGCCACTCTGGCATGCCCTCCCGAGTCTTTTCACGCCGCCGGGCAAGGCGAGTTCCAATGAGGTGGCCCGTGCCCGCATCGACCTCTACGACGTGCTCTCGGGCCGCTTTGCCGATGCCTATTTCGATTCACTGGAAACCTGGGGCCGGGCGCATGGTCTGGCATCCGGTGGGCATCTGGGGGGAGAAGACGAGACCCTCGGCGCCGTCAAATACAGCTTTGGCCATGTGCTGCGCCCGTTACGCAAGATGGACATCCCCGGTGTCGATCTGATCTGGCGACAACTCTTTCCGGGGCTGGGACCCCAATCCAATTTTCCCATGCTCGCGCCGACGGCGGCCCACCAGAACGGCACCCGCTTCGCCTTCTCGGAGTCCTTCTGCGTCTACGGCAACGGACTGACACCCGCTCAGATGAAATGGCTCGTTGACTATCAATATGTACGCGGGATCAACCTCGTGGTCCTTGGCTGCTACCCCCTCAGCACGCGGGACCACCACATGACGGGAGAGCGTCCCCACTTCGGCGCGATGAATCCCCTGTGGGATCATCTCCCGGGCTTCCATGCCTATACCGCCCGTCTGGGCTACGCGATGTCTGTCGGTGCGCCTGCCATTCGCACCGCGCTCTACTATCCCGTGCGCGATATCTGGGCCTGGGGGGCTGAAGCGACCGAAGCGGTCTCCACCTTCGAAGCCCAGGAGGCCGGTCTGGCCGCGCGCCAGTGCGCTTTCGATCTGGTCGACGACGACACCCTGTCCGCCGCCACTATTGCGGAAGGGGCCCTCGCGGTAGGGCCCATGCGCTACGACACTATAGTCTGCGGCGACGTATGGTGGATGAATTCCGAGTCCCTGCGGAAGCTGGAGGCCTTCGCTGCCGCCGGTGGCCGGGTCCTCAGCGTGGGCCACGCCCCCTACACCGACGGGGACGGCGCCGCGACTTCCACTGCGCCCATCGTCAGCGGCACACCTGAAGAGGTGTTGAACGGTGTTACGCCATCGGTCCGACTGAGTCCTGCTACGGCGGATCTGCGCGCGGGTGTTCGTTCCCTGGGCGGGCAGGAAATCGTGATGCTCTTCAACGAGGGTTCCGCGCAATACACCGGTACCATGGAAGTGGGTTTTTCCCACGCCACTGTGCTGGACCTTCAGCATGGCGGCCTGAAGGAGCGGGCCCTCCATGACGGTCAACTCGACGTGACGCTTGGCGCGGGCGAGAGTGTGGTATACCTGTTGTCCCGTGAAGCGATGCCTGGATCTTTACCGGAAAAGCATCCTGCGGAATCACTGACCATCGAGTCGAAGGATCTGAAGATAACGCGGTTGAGGCAATTCGTGGTGGGTGAACACGATTTCGAAGTTTCCGAGCCCGCACTCAAGGCCCTCGATGCTGTACTTGGACTCGGCTGGAAGGACTGGATCGGCGAAGATTTCTCCGGCGAAGTAGACTACAGCACCACCATCGAAATACCCGCAGCGTGGGGGACTGGGCCGCTTCGCCTGGAAACCGGCCCCATCGAATACGCGGCCTCGGTGGCTTTCGATGGGAAACCGGTGGGACAACTCCTGTGGTCGCCCTGGACGCTGGACCTTCCAGCATGCGCACCGGGAAAGTACGAACTGCGAATCCGCGTCGCCAATACCCTCGCCAACGAACTCACGTCCGAGCGCGTGACGAAAGCGTGGGGGGCAAAGACCGGCCCCGGCTGGCCCAGCCCCTACCACGAGCGCGCGCTGGCCTTCGAACGAGAATCCCGTGGCGGCGGTCTCCAGGGTCCCCTGCGGCTCACAAGCTTGAACGGTGCCCAGTGAACGAGTAACGCATGCTTTAGGGGCCCGGTGGCGCTTATGTAACGTTCGACACGCCGCATTTGCTGCGGATGTCGACAGTGTAAGTCCGTGCCTCTGGACAGGTGTGGTCAAGCTGCACACGGTGGAATGAGCACGCACGTTCAATTTCGGCTGATACTTAGTGACCAGGCAAAAGCTTAAAGACAATCAGGATTGGTACTTATGGGGGTTGTCCGTCGGGGGAACGATCTATGCGACCATTTTTAAAGCAATTTCGGGCGAGCGGCGGCAGACATAGGGTTCTTTCCCCGCCGTGGACACCGTTTCTGCGGCACAGCGAAAGGGTCACAACAGAGGTGCGATGAGAAGTATTTCTATCTTTAAGAGACTGACGGAGGGGTGCCAAGAGAATCCTGGGAATTCAACCCCATCGAAGGAGAATCGGGGCATGGACGCACGAGCATTGTATTTCGGAAGGGTTTTTGTGTGCGCTGCTCTTGCAGGAGCGCTGGCGTTGGAGTCGGCGGCCCTCTCCTATGAGATCACGGCGCTGGGCGAAAATTATCGTGCCAATGCTGTGAACCGCGCTGGACAGGTCACGGGCTGGACTGAAAACAAGGACGGGGAGGTTTTCGCTTTTCTCTTTGACGGGACCAGCATGATCAACCTCGGTTACCGTTTCCATGGCGCGACTTTCGGGGAGGACATCAATGACCACGGTGTCGTTACCGGAGGGAGCGAATACAATTCCAGTGGCTGGGGGAGGACCTTCGTTACGGATGGGACCACCGCGAGCTATCCCGGGAATACGCCCTACAACGAGTACAGCTATGGAACAGGAATTAACAACTTGGGACATGTAACGGGTATGAGCGACGCTTCCGGGAGTCTCCATGCCTACCTCTACGACGGCACAGATACGATCGATCTCGGCACCCTTGGAAGCGGTTACAGTATCGGAGAAGCCATCAACCGATACGATCAAGTCGTGGGCTACGGCTCAAACGCGAGCCAGTTGGTTCACGGATTCCTCTACGACGGCGGGGATATGGTTGATCTGGGCACCCTGGGCGGACGGTACAGTCATGCGTATGATATCAATGATTCAGGTCAGGTGGTCGGGTCCGCTTCGAACGGTTTAGAGCAATTGCGAGCCTTTCTTTACGAGACTGGAACCATGGTCGATTTGGGCACGCTCGGCGGGGCCACGAGCGGCGGAATGGGAATTAACAACCACGGACAGATCGTCGGTTACTCCCGGATTGACCTCGGCGCTACAACCCATGCCTTTCTCTATGACGAAGGCCTTGGTGGTATGGTGGACCTGAACGAGTACATTGACCCTGCCTCGGGCTGGGTACTGTACGACGCAGCAGAGATTAGTGACCGGGGACATATTGTGGGCAGGGGAAGTCTTGGTGCCTTCCTGCTGACCCCGATCCCGGAGCCCACGACGCTGATGCTAATGGGCATGGGTCTCGTCGGACTCGCCTGGCGGGCGCGGCGAAATTCAAAGGACGACGTCTACAAATGAGGTGCAGGCATATGAGTCAGAAACCATTTACCAAAAAATTGAGGATGATTATCGGGCTTGGAATGGCCAGCGTGGTGCTGCCCTGGGGGACGTGGGCCCTGCCATTGTATACGCTCATTGATCTGGGCGATTTGCCCGGGGGTCCGAATTCCAGTTGGGGGTATGCCGTCAACGATAGCCGTCAGGTAGCCGGATTCTCGTATACATCTGATGGAAAATTCGCAACTATCTGGGATCCGTTGAACGGCTTGAGAAGCCTGGGTGATCTTCCAGGCGCGACAAATAGTGGCGAAGGGCTGGATATCAACAACAGCGGAATGGTGGTAGGTTGGTCTCACACGGATACGGGCGCCCGCGCCTTCCTGTGGGATGTGTCGCTTGGCATGATGGATCTCGGAGATCTGCCGGGCGGGGTGGACTACAGTTTCGCCAGCGGAATTAACAGTAGGGGCCAGGTGGTGGGTGAATCCCAGTCCAGTCTGGGGGGACGTGCCTTCCTCTGGGACTCCGTAGGCGGAATGATCGATCTTGGGCCAGGATCTGCGCGAGGCATCAACGACCTCGGCCAGGTGGTTGGCGTGGGCGGCGGGACTTCGGGGACCAGTTCCTTCCTGTGGGACCCCGCCAGCGGCATGATTGATCTGGGCGAGCTGCCCGGCGGGATCGAATATACCGCCGCGGAAGATATCAACAACCGGGGTCAGGTGGTGGGCACTTCGTCCGCCGCTACAGGTGAGCACGCGTTCCTATGGGATTCTGTAATAGGCATGGTAGACCTCGGCGAATTGCCCGGGGGTGAAGACTACAGTCGCGCCGCAAGCATCAACAACCTCGGCCAGGTGGTGGGGTTCAGCCAATCTGTCACGGGACGATCCGCGTTTCTGTGGGAAAACGGCACAATGCACGATTTGAATGATCTGGTCGTTGGATCCGGGGCGGAGTGGCAGCTCTGGAATGCATACGGAATCAATGAAGGTGGCGACATCGCCGGATATGGTATACGAAGTGATGGCGTAATCCGCGGGTTTCTCCTGACACCTTATCAAGCACCCGTTCCCGAGCCGGCGACGCTGACACTGTTGAGCATGGGACTCGGCGGATTGGTCCTGCGGGCGCGGCGACTGCGGCCGTAAGGTTTTTTCGCTGCGAACACGGATTCCACAGCGACTGGTGAACCAGTCAGAACTGAGGTGCGAAGCCATGGTGAAAAATTCGGCGATCAAAAAAATTGAAACTCTTTTGGGGTCCGGGGCTGTCGTGCTTTTCGGGGGGGGGGGGGGCGAGGTGCCCGAATGCCGTTCCCCTTGTCCAGCTCTCCTCCTTCGCGCGTATTAGTCCCGGATTCCGAGGTGTGTCCTGATCTTTTCCAGCAATTCCGCCTGACGGAAGGGCTTGCGGATGATATCGGTGGCGTCGGAGGCCAGGATTTCGCGGAAGTCTTCATCGAGTACGCCGCCGGTGACGAAGATCACGGGAATCTTTTCGCCGCCTTCCAGTTCGCGGATGCGCCGGGTGGTTTCGATTCCGTCCATGTCGGGCATGGCCTGATCCATGAGGATCAGGTTGGGCTTCCAGTGCTGGAACATCTCAATGGCTTCAGCGCCGCTGGAAACGCCGATAACATCAAAGCCCAGGAGCTTCAAGAGCTTGTCCATAACGCTGAGGTTGGTCTCGATGTCATCGACCACCAGGATTCGGATGTCGCCCATGGCCGCGGAAGTAGGGGCGTGTCCGGCGGTGGCGCCCCGTGGAGCCGCCTCGGGTTGCCCCGCGCGAATAGGCAGGCGCGCGTAAATCGTGGTGCCTTCACCCGGCTGAGATTCAATCCGCAATTCCCCGTCCATGGCCGCGATCTGGTGGCTGCTGATGGGCAGGCCCAGGCCCGCGCCACCGGCCCTGCGTCCGGCTGAGGCCTGTTCAAAGGGTTCCAGGACCCGTTTCAGGGCCTCGGCCTCGATACCGTGCCCCGTGTCCTTCAACGCCAACTTGAGCACATAGGCATCGGGCTCTTCAGGTTGCGCCTCGGCACTGCAGAAGAGCGTGATCGTGCCCTCGGGAGTAAACTTGATCGCGTTGCCGATGAGATTGATCAGAATCTGGCGCAGTTTGGCATGGTCCGCGATGACATACTCCGGCACGCTGCTGTCGATCCGGGCGCTCAGGGTTACCGTTTCGGGATCGCACTGAACTCCGAGCATTTGAATGATATGGTCAACGCTGTCGCGGAATTTGAAGGTCTCCAGATTGATGTTGAGCGACCCCGCCTCGATTTTCGCCATCTCCAGCACGTTGTTAATCAGTTCAAGGAGGTGATCGCCACTGCGGATGATGGTGTTCAGGCTTTCCCCGTCTTCCGGGGAGCGATTTTCCGATTTTTGAAGCACCTGGACATGGCCGAGGATCGCGTTCATCGGCGTCCTGATTTCGTGGGACACATGGGCCAGAAACTGGCTCTTCGCCCGGTTCGCGGCTTCCGCCTGATCCCTGGCCTCGCGGAGACGACTTTCGGACACCCGCAGTACCCGGTAGTTGTTGAACAGGAGCCACGCAACGACCAGAATAGCGAGCGCGAGGGCGCTGGTGGGGATCAGAAATCCCGGGGTGGCCCAGAGCGGGGGCAACACCGTAAATGCACGCTGGGCGGGTGTGGGATCGACATTGAAATTGGTATCTGCGGCCCGCACCTCAAAGATGTAGTCGCCATAGGGGAGGTGGGGTGTGATCACGCTCCGCTCTCGCGAATAGGCGCTCCACGGGACGGAATCCGGGGTACTTTTCGCCGGACGAATCCTCGAAGCATAGACCAGATCATCCCGACCGGAAATATCCCATTGGTCACGGCCGCCAAATTGAAAGACGCTCCGATCATTGTAGGGGATCTGGGCGGGCATCTGCTCGATCATGGTCTCTGCGGGCGTGGGGTCGGGCACATAGCGCAGGTAACCCGTATCCTTCAGCTCCGCCCAAATGTTACCCCAGGGATCTTCGGAAAGGGTGGAGATAGCGCCGCTGGGAAAGCCGCTCTGCTCGCCGTACCAGATCCAGCGACCGTCATCGTAACTTGCGACACCCAAGTCGAGGGAGCCCGACCAGATTCGTCCGGATTGACCCCTCAGCAGGCACGATACCCGTGCGCTGGGGTCCTTCTCAAAAGCGACCACGGAACTCAGGGCGCCATTTTCGTAGCGATAGATGCCATCCTCGTTGACGCCGACCAGGGCCGTTCCATCGGGTTCCTGAATGAGTCCCCGGAAGTTTTTCCCATCGTGGATTTGATGCAATGGCGTGGCCATGCCGTCCGCATTGAGCTTCCAGTGTTCCAGCGCCACCAACGTGGAGACCAGCAGTTCATCGTCGGCTATCACCAGCACGCTGTTCACCCCTTCCAGTTGCGCGTCGGGACTCGATGGACTCTTGATCCAGGTTCCGGACACCCGCTGATAGATCGTGTCGATGTTCCAGGCGATCAAGTAGCCCGAGCTGGACTCTTGAACATTCTTTGCCGTGGAAGGAAGGTCTATCGCATCTAGTACCCGGCTGTTTTCATGATCCCATTGAATTGCGCGTCCTTCGCGCGCAATCCACAGGCTGCTGCCCCTCCCTCGGTTGATCGAAACGTAGTTTCCCGGCTCAATCTGGCCCGAGACCCGCCAGGCGCGGTCTACAAACTGATGGATGGTTCCATCCCGGTCCGCGAGGAGCGCCGGAGTCCGGCTGTCGGCGTACAGCGCATTGCCGACTGGCCAGAAGGCGTCCTGTGAATGAGGACAAAAAGTCCACCCCTGTCGACCGACCCGAAAAACACCCAGCTTGGTGCCCACCCACGTCTCATCCACTTCCGGGAAGTGCCGGATGGCCTGCATCACGAATCCATCCGTGTCTGGCAGCAGGCGGACCTCGTTCCGTTGGGAGCCGTCCCAGATTTCAACGTGCTGAAAAAACGCGACGGCAATGTTATCTCCGGCCACGGGTGAAACCGATCGCGCCCGCTCCGCCGACCGCAGCGTCCAGCCCTGCTCGCCTGGCGACTGGCGCCAGAGTCCGCTCTTTCCCGCCGCGTGTACCCGGTCCTCCCTGCCCACGCAGATGGAGGAGATTCCGGTCACGGCCTCATCGCCCGGCTGCTGGAACCACGCGCCATCGCGATAGCGCAATATACCGAAGGTGTCCGTGCCGGCGAGCATCGTACCGTCGGACAGCGCACACAAGCCGGCGACTCCCGAAGTCATTCCGGTGCGTGTGCTATCTGCCATATTCGACCATGTCCCCACCGGTCTACCATCCGCTTCGCCATCGCTGGCGGGGGTAAACTGGATTATCGCGCCTCCTTCCAGGCCGAACCACACTCGACCGTCGCGCAGTGGACAAATGGTATAAACACTGGGCGGCCCCATCTCCGGCAAATCCGTGGAAACCGTCTCCCATCGTTCCCCGACGAGGACCGCAATCCCGCCAACCCCGCCCGTCCACAATTGACCGCGCACGTCAAAGCGCACATCGCGGATGTCGGAGGACGGGAGTCCATCCTCCGCTTCATAGCTCTTCCACTGGAACCCATCGTAGGAGGACACGCCCCGCCCCCAGCAGGCAAACCACATGGTCCCTTCCGGGCTTCGCTCAATTCCACGTACGACCGCGCCCGCCAGCCCGGATTTTGCCGTATAGTGCTGGATGGGATAGACCGGCAATGCTTCGGCTGGTTGAGGGTTCCCGACAAGGACGGGCAAGAGAAACACGGCGGCCAACGCAGCCCGACCGATTGGTGCGGTACGGAACCCGGAATGTAGTATGTGGAAAAGGGTCGCGCGAATTGAGCCGAAGCCGTTCGCAATATACGAATTTCTCAAGACCATCGTACCTGAAACTCCTTGTGGCGCCACACAATCTCCCAAGCGAGGAGGAAGCGGGCTGCATGGGATTCGCCACAAGTGTCGTATTCACGTTCATTAAAGGGCGAGGGACGTTTGCCAGCTCATGTGACCCGTATTTTACACACGGGTTGACGGAATAGAAAATCGACCCGATATGGTGCTGCTTCAGCCGGTGGCGCCGGTCCGCACCGGCAGCCAGTCCCGCAGTGCGTTCTCGAGCACTTCCACATCGTGGGGCGCATAACCAGAATAGTGGTTGTTCACGTAGCCGTAGACCTGAAGCTGCTTCTCCAGCGCGGCCTGAATCGGCGGAATCCACTCCGCGGTGAGGTCGTCCTTATTGACCACAACCTCTTTCCACACTTTGGTCTTTTCTTCGATGCCCTTGCGGTCGCCGAGCCATCGAATATACAGGAAATCGGCCGTGTGGACGCCCTGGGTGTGAAAAAGTTGTTTGGGGCGGCTCATCCAGGGGTGATCGATGAGTGCGAGGGCGATGTTGTGGTGGTGGAGCAGGTCGAGGAGCGGCGCGGACACCCAGCCCTTGTTGCGCACTTCCAGGGCAAATCTAAATTCCGACTCGGGCAACAGGGGCAGGAAGGCCGCCAGCTTGTCGAGGAAGTGGTGCAAGTCCACGCCGGTGCGCTGGGCGAAGTAGGGAAACTGGAAGAGCAGGGGCCCGCACTTTTCGCCGAGAATCGCCATGGCCTTGAGGTAGCTGTGAAGCGGCCGCTCGCAACCCAGGAGAAATCGGTCGTGGGTGATTTCCTTCGGGGCCTTCGCCGCGAAGACGAAGCCCTCGGGCGTGGCGTCGCGCCAATGTTCCAGGGTGGACTCGCGGGGCACGCCATAGAAGCTCGCGTCCACCTCCACGCTCGAAAAGCGCTGGGCATAGGCCGCGATGTAGTCGGTGGCTTTCGTGCCCTTCGCGTAAAAGGCTTCCTCCCAGCCCTTGGCCGTCCAACTGCAGGTACCGAGGCGAAGTTGCTTTGCTTGCCATTCCATCTCGATTAGCCCTGGGGCGGCCGCGACAGCGGGCGGATTTCCAGCTCGCTGATGCACATGCCGGGTCGGGTTTCGAGGACGTCCAGGCAGGCCTGGCCCACTTCCACGGGCGAGACCTTCCAGGAATGATCTTCTTCGGGATTGTGCCGGCTGGATTTCGAATTCACGGAACCGGGGTAGAGGGTCGTGACCTTGATGCCAAAGTCGCGCACTTCGAGAAAGAGAGACTGGGAGAATCCGGTGCACGCAAACTTCGTCGCCGCATAGGCGCTACCGCCCGCGAGGGGAAGCCGCCCGGAGATGGAGGATATATTGATGATGTGGCCCGAGCCCTGGGCCTTCATCGGCTCCAAGACCGCACGCGTCGCGTAGAAGAGCCCATTGATGTTCGTGTTGACCATGTCGTGCCACTCGTCGAGGCTCAGCGTGAAACAATCTTTTCGAATCACAAGACCGGCGTTGTTGATGAGGGCGTCCACACCGCCCAGGCGTTGAAGGAGTTCCGCCATGGCGTTCTCGGTTGCCCCGGGATCGCGCAAGTCGCAGGCCACCGCCGGGTGCTGGATGCCATAGGCCGTAAACTCATCCTGAAGCCGCTTGAGCAACTCCTCGGAGCGCGCCAGCATGCCTACGGTGTGACCTGCGGCGGCCAGGTATCGCGCTATGCCCTTGCCCAGTCCCCGGCTGGCCCCCGTGACGATGATCTTCATGCTGCCAGCCTCCAAATTGAGATTTCAGGGGTGATAGAGTGTGACCGGTGTGCCCGGGTCAAGCTGAAGCGTCCGCGCGGCACTGTCCATGGAAACAGCGATTTCCAGGTGGCCGCTGCTTCCGAAAAGGGCCATCAGGGTTCCGGGCGGTGCGTCGCCGTAGGTCCGCAGGATGGCCGGCAGCGTGGCCGCCGCAACCTGCACGCGATAGTCCGAATCACCGGGTACCATGTCCCGGCAGATATTCGTGATGCAATTGCCGAAGCGATCCACATGGATCACTTCCCCATGGAGTTGCCCATTCTGGTCCAGGGTGGCCTCCGGTACCGGGATCCTGATCCGCGCTCCGACTTCCGGACCGAACTCCGCCAGAGCTACCCCCAGAGCCAAATGGGCTGCCGCAGGCGCGAAAATATCGCGACCGTGAAAGGTTGCGCTTGGGGTTGCCGCGATGAACGCGGGCGTCTCGATGGCAACCGCCGCCTGGACCGGGTGGGTGCGCTCGATCAGCGTGAGCAGTCCGTTGTCCGGGCACACCACAAACTGACCCGCGCACTGGGCAATGATGGGCTTGCACGCCGTTCCCACGCCGGGATCCACAACGGCGACGTGGATCGTTCCCTCAGGAAAAGTAGGGAGGGCCGCCGCGAGAAAAAGCGCCCCTTCCAGGATGTTCTGGGGCGCGATTCCGTGGCTCAGGTCCAGGATCCGGCTTTCCGGCGCGATAGACAGGATTACTCCCTTCATGCACGCCACCCACGGATCCCGATAGCCAAAATCCGACGTGAGCGTGATCAGGGCCGGCTTCGCCGTGCCGTTCAAGCGATCAGGCCTCCGGGTAGGGGGCCGTGCGGACGCAGTTGCGACCCGCGGCCTTCGCGGCGTACAACGCCCGATCAGCAGCGGCGATCAGGAGCTCCGGCGTCGTGCCATGACTGGGATATTCCGCCAGCCCCTGGCTGATGGTCACCCGCACCGGCTGGCCGTGGTGTTCGAAGGGATAACTTTCAATGGAGCCACGGAGCGTCTCGGCAACTTCCAGGGCCTCTTCGAGGCTGGCATTCGGAAAAAGAATAATCGCTTCGTCGCCGCCATAAAGCCCCGCGTGATCTTCCGGCCGCACCGACTCCCGGATAATGCGTCCCATGCCGCCTACGACCATGCGCCCCGCCAGGTGGCCGTAGGTGTCGTTGACCTTCTTCAGGCCATCCAGGTCGGTCATGGCCAGGCAGAAGTTCATTCCGGGCCGGGCCAGACGCAACTCCTCCACCAACCGCGTGCGAAAGGCTTCCATGGTCAAGAGACCGGTCAATTGATCGTAGTGAATCAGGCGGTGGACATGCTGGTGGAACTGGGAGTCGATCTCGTCCTGCAGCACAAACTTGAACAGCACATCGCCCATCTTCACCTTGTCCCCGTCGTGGAGGCGGGTCGTGGCGGTGCGGGTATTGTTTACGTGGGTGCCGTTGCTGCTGCCCAGATCGGTTACGCGGAAGTAGCGTTCGTCATTCTCTTCCACCAGCTCAATCTGGGCATGCTGCCGCGAGACGGAGGGGGAGTTGATGCAAGTGTCGCAATCCACCGAACGGCCCAGAATCATGGATTTGGCCGCCACTTCGATTTCTTTCCCGATCTCCCAGCCCGCCAGCACGATGAGGCTCGCCCGTACGCGATGGGCCGGACTCGCCGCAGCCAGGGCCGGCTGAAGGTACATGGTGGAATCTACGTTCGTGACAGCATCAATGGAGTCTTGGGTATCGTGATCGGTCAATTGCTTATCCATTAAAGAATTGCTCATACGCCGTGCAATAACTGTGCCGTGCCACCATTGCCCGCTGCGGCTGCAGGCGCGATCCAGGCAGCGTGACCAGTCTTATGATAACAGGGTGGCACTACCCAGGCAATCTTTTGCGGGGGCCCCACGACACTTCCAGCGCTCAGCCGCGCCACGCCTCACAGCCGCGAAAAGCCATCCATTCGCCCTCCACATAGACCGGGCGGGGATTGTACTCATTCACCCCGCCGGGGTCCTTTCCCCGCAGGTGGAAGGCGCTCGGGTGGATCTCCGGCGTATCCAGACCGATCCGGGTCGTGGTCGGGATATACCGTATGGTGAGACCACGCCGCCAACGGGGGGAGGTATTGGCATTGGACCCGTGAATCACATTGGGGTGGTGAACCGAAACGTCGCCCGGCCCCATGACGCAGTCTACCGCGGCGCTCTCGTCCACAATCGCCTCGTCCATGCCCGAATTCAGCACATTGGGCACATCGGTCCGCTGCATCAGCGCCTGAAGGTCCAGATGCTGCGTTCCGGGGATGACCCGCATGCACCCATTCTCTGGCGTAGTATCGGTCAAGGCCACCCACAAGGTTACCACCTCCATCGGATCCAATGGCCAGTAGCTTCCATCCTGATGCCACAGTACCGCCTGACCGTCAAAAGGGGGCTTGCAGATGTAGTGAGTGCCATAAAGGGCGATGTCGGGCCCGATGAACTGCTCCGCCAGATCCAGCAGGCGCTCATCGCTTACCAGACGGATCCAGAAGGGATCGTGCTGGCACAAATAGTGGTGGAGTTGCTCGGGCCGTAGATCGGGATGCTTCGTCAGCAGCCAGTCCACATGGGCATTCGCCTCGGCGATCAGATCAAGATCGAGCACGTCTCGAAAAATTACAAAGCCATCCCGGTCATAGACCGCGCGCGGCGAAAGTGCAGTTCCCATTTCAGGTCAACTCCTTGGTGTTGTATCGCACGATGGCAGCGTTGAACGTGGGCAATGACAGGACGGATACGACCGATAGGACAGTTGCAATATATCCGTCCAATCCGCCAAAGGCCCGGAAACCTCGCATGCCCCAGTTTCGTTGTCCATTGTCAATTGTCAATTGTCGATTGTCAACTGTCAACTGTCAACTATAAACTGATTCCCGATTTCACCACCGCCGTCCTGCGCCCCAGCACCGTCTCCAAATCCACCACCTGCAGCCCCGGCGTGCTGGAGAGGATCTCCTTTCTCCCGTCCTCATGCAGCAGGAAGGTATCCTCCGATTTCACGCCGGGCGCGGAAGGATTCCACGCGAAGGCCGTCGCAACCGGTACATCCAACCCCGCGCCCTTCCGAAAGTCATCGGCCCAAGCCGCATCCAAGCAGGGAAAAGTCTCGCCCGGCGTGGCCTTGCAGGTTCGACCCGCGAATCCGGTGCTGCCGCCCTGGTGGTGGTTATGCCACTCGTCGGGCACGAAGCCGAAACGCTGGTAGGCCTCCTCGCATGCCGCAAAGACGTCGCCAAGCGTCCGCCCAGGCATCGTCGCCTCCTGCATGCACGCATCCACCGCACAAATTCGCGCGTAAGCGTCTGTAATCGCGGGATCGAGTGCGTCCACCTGTTTGAAGCGCGTCAGCGACACCGAGAGCCCCCCACGGATGATACCCGCCACCACCATCACGTAGCGTTTCACTTTTCGCTCGTGCATCGTGCCCGGCAGCGTGGGGAGGGGGTGGCGATAGCGCGCGATTCGATCATCCGCCGCCACCAGGCTCACGGGCACCTGGCAGCCGCGAAGCTGACCCTCATAGATAAGCCGCGCGCTGATTTCGTTCTCCGAGGCGCCTATTTCAATACTGGCGAGAGTCGATTCCATCGTCTCCGCCGCCAGACGGCCCAGGGTGCGATAGGCCTCGCACTCTTCGGGCAACATCATGCTCCGCAGCGGAGCCAGATCGCCATTCACGTTGGCCCCTAGGGTGCCGTCGTCCGAAACCAGATTGCCCGCGAAGCGTTCCCGGCACCAGTCCGCCGCACTCTCGTCGAACCAGCGAAAAGGCGCGGCGTAGCACGAGGGACTGCTCAACTCCTCGTCCATCATCCGCGTCGCCTCGATCGCGTTGCCCGCGTAGTGGGGCGTGCCCTCGGCGGGCACAAATATGCCGCAGGCCCCCGCATCGCAGTGGGTGGATACATAATTGCGCTTGCCACCCGTCGCCATGGCAAAGTTGTCCGCGCGGTTGATGAGGATTCCGTCCCACCCGCGCTTGCGGAGCAGGTGCTGGACCAGGCGAATACGGGTGTCAAACAAGGTGGAATCGGTCATGTCTGGCCTTTCAAAATTCATTCGGTGTTGTGTCGCGCGTCGTACGGACAGCGTCGCCTCGCGTCTAAGAGTGCGAAAGGCGCTATGAGTCCTTTCTTGTGTTTAGACCGGGTGATTCTCACTTCAACTGGCGGGGCTGCTCTGGAAATAAGCAGTCACGACGCGAAGAGGCATGTGATGACTACCGTCAACTATGGAACTTACCCCTCTACCCCCCGCAAGCGGGGGGGAGCAAGAGGTTCACTTTGAGATGTAAGGTTCCCCCTGCTTGCGGGGGGCCAGGGGGGTAAGCACCCTGAAGAGCAAAAACAAACTCGC
>JBHEKR010000350.1:0-5106 GCA_041859365.1 Candidatus Hydrogenedentales bacterium | reverse complement strand
GTCTACAGCAATGTCGAGATCACGGACGAGGCCCTGGCCGCGGCCATGGCGGAGTAGTGCGCGCCATTGGCTTTGACCCCGGCACCGCCACGACCGGCTACGGCGTGGTGGACGGCCAGGGCAACCGCCTGAGGCATATCGCCCACGGTACCATCAAGACCCCGCCGGATTGGCACTTCGCCAACCGGCTGGTGCATATCTACGAGGAGGCCACGCGCCTCCTCGAACTGCACCGGCCCGACATCGTCTGCATCGAGCGGCTCTTCTTCAAGCAGAACGTCACCACCGGCATCGCCGTGGCCCAGGCCCGCGGCGTGCTCGCGCTCACCGCGGCGCAGGCCGGCCTCCCCATCGGCGAGCTCGGCCCCGCCGAGGCCAAGAACGCCGTCACCGGCTACGGCCGCGCCGACAAGCGCCAGATGCAGGAGATGATCCGGATCCTACTCAACCTCGATGACATCCCCAAGCCCGACGACGCCGCCGACGCCCTCGGCCTCGCCATCGCCCAGGTCCACGCCGGACTCCCGAGGGAAGATGGCGACCCGCGCCGGTAGGCTAGGCGGAGGCCGCGGGACTACTCGCCGTCCCCGTGGACGGACCCGCCGCCGGTGGCCGGTGCGGCCGCGCGCAGGAGCGCCATCGGGCCGAGCTTGAGCGCCGTGGCGAGCAGCCGGTTCCACAGCCCGGGGATGCACACCACCTGATCGCGGGCCAGGCCGCGGAGCGACGCGTCCACCACCTGCTCCGGCGTCATCCAGCGGGCCAGCCCGCGGTTCTTCCCGGCACCGGCAATGCCCAGCCGGCTGTGAAATTCCGTCGTCGTGAACCCGGGACAGAGCGCCTGCACCCGGACGCCCGTGCCCTTGAGCTCCAGCGCGAGCGACTTGGTAAAGTTGTTCACGAAGGCCTTCGTGCCCGAATAGGTCACCGAGGTCCGGCCCGGGCCAAAGGCCCGCAGCGAGGACACATTGATGATCGCGCCGCGCCCCGCGCGCAGCATCCCGGGCAGCGCCGCATGCGTCAACACCATCGGCGCCAGCGTGTGGCACCGGATCATCCCAGCCTGATCCGCCAGCGCTTCGTCCTGGAAGAAGCCCGTCGTGCCGAAGCCCGCATTGTTCACCAGCAGCTCCAGGCCTTCCATCCCGCGCACCCGCGCCGCCAGCGCCTCAATCCCCGCCTCCTCCGCCAACTCCGCCGTCACCACCTCGACCGGCACCCCAAACGCCCCGCGCAACTCCCCCGCCAACGCCTCCAACACCGGCGCACGCCGCCCATGCAGCACCAGCGCATACCCCTCCCGCGCCAATCGCCGGGCAAACGCCGCGCCAATCCCACTCGTCGCCCCCGTCACCACCGCCCAACGTGCCTCAGAGGACATAGGTATTTCCTGCCTTTCCCGTCGGAACGCCATGCTGCCTCGCCCGCCCCCGCACACTCAGCGCGCAGGGGGATCCGGCGATGGGACATCCTGACGCTTCGGGGCGTTTCAGCGCAATACCGGAATTGCTGCTTGCAGGGGCGGGCGCGATTTTGCGGGTCGAGTTGAATGGACCGTTTCTTGTAGTATTTGTGCAATGAGGCGGGATACTTTCCTGCGCCATGGGGTAAGTGGCCGGTGATTGCGTGGATGCAGAACCAAGGCGGGTATTCATACGGTGGGTGAACCTGACGTCCCAGATCCCAGTGTGATCGCAGCAGGGCCGAATTCGATCTTTGCCGGGGTCCCGGACTCGGCGGTCAATTTTGATGCGGGCCATGTGATCGCTGATCAGTTCGAGGTGGTCCGCCGGCTTGGACAAGGCGGGATGGGGATCGTATACGAAGTCCAGGACCGTCTGACGCAACAGCGCCTTGCGCTCAAGGTGATGCTCCCTTCCATCCTGGCAAAGCCACGCGCGTTCGAAGCCTTTGTCCGTGAAGTAAACGTCGCGCGAAGATTGCGGCATCCGGGAATCGTGGCCGTCTATGACGTTCGGCAGGCTGGCCCGTTAATGTTCTTTACTATGGAATTACTTCATGGGCAAACCCTCCGGCAAATCTTGAATCAGCACAAGCGGCTGTCGCTGGGAAAAGCCGTCGGAGTCGCCTACCGCGTATGCTGCGCATTGGACCATGCCCATCACTTCACCGTGCACCGGGATATTTGCCCGGAGAATATCATGATCCTGCCCGATGCCCGTGTGTTCCTGCTGGATTTCGGCATCGCGATGGCGATTGATGCTGCGGGGTCGGAACAGGAACTTCCGGCCGGGCGCGCCTTCTACATGGCGCCAGAGCAACTGGAGAACGCCAACACGGTGGACGCACGCGCTGATATCTTCTCGCTCGGCGTTATCTTTTATGAAATGTTGACTGGGGAACTGCCGACGGGGTACACCCGTGTCGGCGACATTCGCCCGGAACTCCCCCCCGAGTGCGATAAGGTGCTACGTCATGCCTTGGGACCGCGGGACAAACGCTATCCCAAGGCCCGTGATTTCGCGCGGGCGCTGGAGAATTGCTTAAAGGCGCCGCTAGGGCACGCATCCGAGCCAACGACGCCTACGGGTCCGCCTCCGCCACTTATCGAGCCTGCGCCCCCGAAACGCCCACTCGAGAGCGTGCCTGATCCTGTAGTGAACACCGGGGATGTTGATACCGTGCCTGTTTCGCCAAAAGCCAAACTGACCCTCGTGCACTCATCGCAAGAGCGAGAATGGGAGGAGTGGGAGAAGCGCGTGGACAAAGGCCGACAACAGCGCTAGAGCACGGAACTCGGAAGGGTACCCATGGGGATTAGTGACGACGAGCCGGCTGCGACGCCAGAGGCGCGTCGGAGATCCGTGCCTGGTGCCGCGTTTCAACCAGGCGCGGTGCTCGCGGGGCACTTTGAAATCGTGCGCAAAATCGGCGCTGGCGGAATGGGCGTCGTGTATGAAGCGATAGACCGCATCAGCGGCGAGCGGATTGCGCTCAAGTGCATCAAATCCGAGCATTCGGCGCACGGACAAGTCAATGCGCGCTTCATCGAAGAGATCAACACGGCCCGCAAACTCCGACATCCCAATATTGTTGCCGTCTACGATGTCGCGCAGCAGGACGAACAGCTCTTTTTCACGATGGAGTACCTTGACGGCATGAGCCTGCGCGGGCGGCTCAATCAGCTTGGCCGGCTCCCACTGAATGAAGTCGTTCAGGTTATGCGCCCCCTGTGCAATGCGCTCGAATATGCACATCGCCATATGGTCCACCGTGACCTCTCCCCGGACAATGTTTTCCTCCTGCGCGATCGGGGCGTGAAGTTGCTCGACTTTGGACTCGCCCGGGATATTTCGCGTGAGACCATGACGATGAGCGGCGCACGTCTTGGCAAGGCCCAGTACATTTCGCCCGAACAACGAAAAGATGCCGCACATGTGGATGCACGGGCGGATGTCTATGCATTGGGCGTGATGTTCTTCGAATTGTTGAGTGGGCAACTCCCACTCGGCTACGCGCGCCTGTCGGACCATCTACCGGATCTGCCGCCCGCCTGCGATCAACTCGTGGCACAGGCGCTCGCCCCCCTGGAGCTGCGTATTCGGTCCGCGGCAGAATTCCGGTCTGCGCTGGACGCGTGTATTCAGTCGCAAAGCGGCGTGCCATCGCCTGCCCCATCGCCAGACAGGGATACGGCGCTTTCCGAATTGACCCCGGAGGTTGAATCGCCGCAGCCTGTGCCACCTCGGGGCCGCACGGGGCTGTCCGCGCTTCGAGTTCGCACACTTGTATTGACCGGCGTGGGCTTGGTGATTGTCGTGGCCGGGCTCTGGGCGTCGCTCTCATTTTTACTGGCACCATCTGAACCAGCCCTGCAAACTTCCCCGCCGCCCGTCGTCGCGAGTACGAATCCCTCCACGATGAACCAGGAGCCATCTCAGAATCCTTTGCTACCCGTCTCGCAAGGTTGGCCCCACATTGAGGAAGCGCGTGCACTTATGGAAGCTTACACGCGTTTGTCTTATCCGCCACCACCTCAGCCGCTGGAAATCAAATGGGAAAATAGAGCACAAGAGGCGCTTCTGCATTTGCCGGGCGGGGTCACGCTGGCCATGGTATGGATACCCCCGGGCTCCTTCATTTCTGGAAGTGAGATGAACCTTGGAACCGACTTCCTGCCGGTGCATCCGGTAAAGTTGACACGCGGCTTTTGGATGGGTAAGTACGAGTTGACCCAGGCCCAGTGGAAAGCGGTGATGACGGCGAATCCGTCCCGCCTCATTGGCGATACGTTGCCCGTTGATGGTGTCTCGTGGGATGATGCAATGCTTTTCATTAAGCGACTAAATAGGGCCAGCGAAGTGGACTTCCGGTTGCCAACAGAAGCCGAGTGGGTATACGCGGCTCAAGCCGGCATCGATACGCCCGGTCAACTCTTACCCGATGGTGCGGCGGTGAATGATTACGTTTGGAATGCCAAGAATAGCCGTGGTCGGGTCCATGCAGTCGGAGAGAAATTTCCAAACGCCTGGGGCTTGTTTGATATGTCTGGCAACGTCTGGGAGTGGTGTTCGAACTATTACTCGCCTAACTATATGCCACGTGAATTGGAAATCGATCCGCTCGGTCCTGAGAGTGGAGCCGAGCGGATGTGCATGGGAGGGTGTACCTACCGCGATGATCCCAACCCCTATTGCAATGTGGCCCGGCGGAATCGGTTCCCTCCCGGCATGCGCGCAGAAGGCTATGGATTTCGCCTTTGCGCGGATTGAATTCACGAGAAGCGCTTCGGTGGGATAAGTGCGCTGATTCTGTCCCCCCTTCCGACCGCCGTATCCGTGTTCATCCGCGTTCATCCGTGGTTCGCCCCGCTTCCTGGGCGCGGACGGCCAGACGGATGCAGTTATCTTTCGCCTCCGCAGCCTCTTGTAACTGCCGCCCGCTCCGCGCGAGGGAACCCACACCTAGCATTGGGGTTCAACGGGACATGTTGCACGCGCCCTTGGTGGGCGCTGGGAGACTTGCCCATGAATCCGCTTGATCCGCGAAGCGTGTGGGGGCCGCGCGAGGCGCGGCACCTGCTCAACCGCGCTGGTTTTGGCCTGCCCCGCAGCCGGGTTGAGGAACTCGCCGGGCTGTCGCCGG
>JBHEKR010000404.1:0-2886 GCA_041859365.1 Candidatus Hydrogenedentales bacterium | reverse complement strand
CCGCCAAAGAGGTGGGCGCGCTCCGGCGGTAGAGCTCTGCGCCAATCATCAATGATGCGCAGCAGCACCTTCATCGGCGCCAGGGTGGCGTCGAGCACTTTGGGACTCATGATGTTCTGCGCAGGCGCCACGCGCAACTGGCGGCCCCAATTGCGCCAGCCTATCTTCACCGCGCCGCTGGCGTCCCACGTGGTCCATTCCACATTCTCAGCGTTTGCCGGGTCATAGCCCGGTCGCGCGGGGTCCCACCAGTCCCACAATTCGGGCCGCTTCTCCCACCAGTTCTGCCCGTCCAGTACGATGAGCACGGGCACCCCCGTGGCTTCACTTGCGCTCAGGAGGCTGCGCAGTCCCACGACATTCTGCTCAATTGGGGAATTGAGTACGGAGAATATCCAGGAAACCCCGACCCGTATTTCATCCTGTTCCGGTGCGGCGATTGCCCCCGAGATCTTTGCGAGCCACGCGCGGTAGTCCGCCTCACTCTCGCCACGGTGCTCACCGGAGCCGTAGGCCACGTTGAGAAAGATATAGCGCGGATCGCTGGACTCCGCAACCGAGAGGTGGACGAAGCACATGCACGCAACCAGGGTCACGAACAGGCGGAGCAGCGTCATGACGCGATTTCCGCCGCCGCCAGCTCCCGCAGCCGCCCCACGTCCCGCGTGGGCGCATCGCCAAACTGCCGCTTGTATTCCCGACTGAAAAACGAGGGATCGCGGTAGCCAACGCGATAGCCCGCCTCCGATGCGTCCAGCCCTTCGCTGAGCATTAGCCGCCGGGCTTCCTGCAGGCGCAGTTGCTTCTGAAACTGGAGCGGACTCATCGCCGTCACCGCCTTGAAGTGGGCGTGGAAGCCTGAAACGCTCATGCCGAGTTCGCGCGCCATGTCTTCCGCACGAAAGGGTCTGTCAAAGCTCTCGCTCAGCTTCTTGACCGCGCGCGCCATCCGGTGGGCCTGGCCGCCGATAGTCGCCAGGTGGCGCATGCGGCTCCCCTGCGCGCCGCGCAACAACCGGTAGATGATCTCCCGAATGACCAGTGGGGCGAGGGCGCGATAGTCATTGGGGTTGTCGGCAAGCCGCGCGAGGCGCAGCGTTGCATCCAGCAGATTGGTATCGAGCGGGCTGACGTCGATGGACTTCACACTGCCACCGTCGCCGCGCGGCACCGTCCCATCCAATTCCTGCATGACCGCCGTGACAACCGACGGATCCAATACAAGGCGAAACCCGAGATAGGGCTTTTCAGGTGAAGCATCGACCACCTGGCCCGTCAGCGGAAGATCGACCGTGGTGATGAGGTAGTGTGCGGGGTCGTACCGAAGACATTCCTCGCCCACCATGACTTCTTTGCTTCCCTGCGCGATCACGCAAAAGGAGGGCTCACTGACCCCATGCACCCGTTCGGTTGTGTCGGATCCGCGACGAAAGTGAAGGCCGGGCTGAATTTCGACCCCGCCATCGCGTCGGGCCACCCGAGCGATCCGTTGGGCCAGCTCCTCAAGGTCGGCTTGCCTGCGGCGCGTATCCCGCTCCGTTGAGGTCTTCACATGGTTCTCCTTGTGCGCTATTCCCCCGCCCTGAAAACCGGAGAAAAGCTTAGAGGATTATACCAGCATCTCCGAGGATTGTCATACAACGTTTTTGTAAAATGATTGTAGAATTCAAACAAGCCCAAGAGGCGGAACCCTCAACCCCTTTGGCCCGCTTGTAATCCTGTCCTATATTCTCCGCATGAAAATTCCTGGGTCAGGACGTCAACCCAACCCAGTTTACCTGTAAAACGAGCACCAACAATCGGGAGCACCACCATGAAAAACGCCAGAGCCTTTTCCGCCACCAGTGCCACTTCACCGCTTTCGGGCGACCAGATACCGCGTCGCGATCCCCTGGAACACGATGTTCAAATTGAGATCCTTTTCTGCGGCGTCTGCCACTCCGATCTTCACCAGGTGCGGGACGAGTGGAATAGCGTCATGCCCACGGTCTACCCCTGCGTTCCGGGCCACGAGATCGTCGGTCGCGTTACCAGCGTCGGTGGCCATGTGAAGAAATTCAAAGTCGGTGACCTCGCCGCCGTCGGCTGCCTGGTGGACTCCGACCGCACCTGCCCGGATTGCCAGGCGGGCTTTGAGCAGTTCTGCGGCAACATGACCCTCACCTACAACTCCCCCGACAAGCACCTCGGCGGCGTCACCTATGGCGGCTATTCCGACAGCATCGTTGTTGACGAACGCTATGTGCTCCGCGTCCCCGAGAACCTCGACCTGGCCGGCACCGCGCCCCTGTTGTGCGCCGGCATCACCACCTGGTCCCCCCTGCGGCACTGGGGCGTCACTGCGGGCAAGAAAGTCGGTATCGTCGGTCTCGGAGGCCTGGGTCACATGGGCGTGAAATTCGCCCACGCCCTCGGCGCCCATACCGTGGTGTTTACGACCTCGGCCAGCAAGATCGAAGATGCACTCCGACTCGGCGCGGATGATGTGGTCCTCTCGAAGGATGCCAATCAGATGGAGCAACACGCGGGCAGCTTTGACTTCATCCTCGATGCGGTCTCCGCCGACCATGACATCAACGCCTACCTGAACCTGCTCGGCCGCGACGGCAACCTCACCCTCGTGGGCGCTCCGGAAAAACCACTGCCGGTTTCCGCCTTCAAACTCATCTTCGGACGCCGCAGCCTCTCCGGCTCCCCCACCGGCGGGATCGCGGAGACGCAGGAAATGCTCGACTTCTGCGGCCAGCACAACATCACCGCCGACGTGGAGGTCATCGCCATCCAACAGATTAACGAGGCCTACGAGCGCCTGCTGAAGTCCGACGTGAAGTACCGTTTCTCCATCGACATGGCCTCGCTGAAGGCCTAATTGAATGCTATCGCCCG
>JBHEKR010000163.1:0-5897 GCA_041859365.1 Candidatus Hydrogenedentales bacterium | reverse complement strand
CGGTGTCCTTGCGGATTGGCCCACGGCCGACGCCGTCGGTCAGTTGCTGGACCTCGCCAAGTCCGAAGATGCCGCCCTGCACGATGCGGGTCTGCGCGGTTACACGCGCCTGGCTCGGGCCGCTGCGGATAACGCCATGCTGGACACGGCCATGAGCCTGGCCAAAACCAAGGAAGAAAAATGGGTAGTTCTGTCCGCGCTGGGTACGGTACACACCGGCCCTTCGCTGGAAGCCCTGGCGAAACATCTCGATGACCCCGAGGTACAGAAAGAAGCCGCTGCCGCCACGTTCTCCGTTGCCGAGGCCGTAAGTAAACACAGCCCGGAAGCGAAAGTGATCGCCCGCAAGGCCGTCGAAAACGTGAAGGCCAAAGTCCTGGCTGAATCCGTACAAAAACGCGCCAGCGACCTCCTGGCCAAACTGCAATAACCACGCTCACAATCGAACCGCCCGCGAGCCAAGCTCGCGGGCGTTTTTCACTTACGCTCTACCCAGTCTACTGCCCACCATCCCGCTGGAACTGCGCCGCCGCCTCCGCCCACATCCCCGCGAGCTTTTCGACAACCTCGGGCTTCACGCCCGCAAGGTTGTGCATCTCACTGCGGTCCGCCGCAAGATCATACAACGCCCACGCGGTTTCGTCCTCTCGCTTCACCACTTTCCAGTCCCCCGCCCGAAGAGCCCCGCGCCCTTCATGCAGCCACCAGAGATACGGGCGCTCCACGCTGTTGTCCCGCGTAAAACTCGACACCAGACTGCGACCCGGTCCCTCTGGCCCCCCCGGCAACAAGGGCCTCGCCACCCCGGCAATTTCAAGGATCGTCGGAACGATATCGATGAAGTGGCCCACCTGGTGCCGCACATCCCCCCGCGCCGCGACTCCCGCAGGCCAGTGGACAATCAGGGGCGAAGAAATACCCCCCTCGTTGGTCCAGATCTTGTGCAATCGAAAGGGCGTGTTGGCGAGACTCGAAAATCCCGGGCCCAGGCACAGATAGGAGCCTGCGGAACCCGGTGAAGCATTCTTGTCGTGTCCCTCGCCCCGAATAAGCTGCTCCGCGCTCGCGCCATTGTCCGACATGAAGAGTACAACGGTGTTCTCATAAGCCCCCATCGCCTTCAATTGCTCCAGCACCCGCCCCAGTTCTCGGTCCATGCGATCAACCATGGCCGCATGGATGGCCATCTTGGTGGCTTGGAAACGTCGCTGCGCATCCGTAAGGGAGTCCCAGGGAACGGCATGGGCCACTTCTTCCGCGCCAATCCGCGCGGCAAGTTCTTCGGCAGGCACGTTATACGGCGGGATGATGGCAGGGTCAAAATCGGACAGGGGGCAATTAATAAGGCCGAGAGCGCTCAGGCGTTTCCAGCGCTCCTCTCGGAGGACATCCCACCCCGCGAGAAAACGGTCGCGATAGCGCGCTATATCTTCCGGCAGGGCGTGGAGCGGAAAATGGGGCGCGGTAAAGGCCAGGTAGTGAAGAAAAGGTTGCTCCGGATACTTCGCCGCGTGTTCTTTCAAGAAATCCACCGCGTAATCAGCGATAACCCGGGTAGCATAGTAGCCGCTGTCCGGCGAGGGCTGGGGCAGAGGCACGCCATCCAGAAAGTGCACCTCCGGTGAGAATACGCGGTCCTGATCCTGGAGTGAATAGGATCGATCAAAGCCGTTGGCCAGTGGCTCCCCGTCCAGGTGCCACTTTCCCGTGTGGTAGCAACGATACCCCGCCTCTTTCATCACGGTGGACAGCATCGGCGCCCACGCAGGCCTGCCCCCGAGTTTCTCTTCCGAGAAGGCATCCCGCCGAACCTGCTGGGCATAATAGCCCGTCATCAGGGCCGCCCGCGACGGCCAGCAGCGGCCCGTGGAGTAGAACTGGGCATAGCGCAACCCGCCCTCGGCCAGGGAATCCAGATTGGGGGTCTCAATCTCCCCCCCATAGCACCCCGCATCGGAATAGCCCATGTCATCGGCGAGCACGATAAGAAAGTTGGGGCGCGAATCGGCCCCGGCAGCCGGAAGAAGACCGACGAAGCACAACGTCAGCAACAGATAGCGCATGGCAAGTCCTTTGAAGTAAGCCGGTGTTGAATCACGGCGCAAAGGAATAGACTAACACGCCAGGCCCAGGAATTGAATAGCGAAAAGGCGGAAGCCCCACACAGGGCCTGTTGATTCAACTACATCAGCCTCTGCCCCTGATACAGGTACTTCTGGAAACCGGCGAAGGTCCTTCCGATCTCGTCCGCGCGCCCAAGGTCCGCGAGCGCATCGGCGAGCGAGTTGTGGTACTTCAATCGCAATAACGGATTGAGCTTTTCCTGATCGAGTTCGTCCACGCCCTCGTTCACGTAGTGGGTCAAGACAAAATCGAGAAACTTTTGTTGCTTTGACCCGAATTGGTCTCGGATGATACGTCGCGCACGGGTTGCGCGCTCTTCCCGACTTTCGGGTGGCAGCGCATAGGCCACATGGGCCAGCACATCGAATAGATCGCTGTTTTCCGCGTCGATGATCCGTTGCATCTCGTCCAGTTGCTCGCGGCCGAATCCCTTCTCTGCCAGCGACTCCATCAGCTTCTTTCGCGTCGCCGGATCGCTCCACAACTCCCGGAGCTCGGCTTCGTCCTTGAAGAAGTCGGGCAACTTGCCATAGAGCGATTCCATGAACTGCTGCGCGGACATCGGTGTGCCGTCGGGGTGCCAGAAGGTCGTGCTCATCATGTGCTGAATCGTGCGGGCCTTCCCATCCGCCAGTTTCACCTTGATGGGCTTTCGCGGCGCCTTCTCCTCGCCATCCTCTCCCCCTTTTTCGGGGTCCTCAGCGGCGCGGGGCCCACGCACCTTGGGTTGCTCCGCTTCGGGCTCCAGCGGCTCGCCGTCCCACTCGGGATCCATGAAATGATGATGGGCCTTCACAAAGTCGTAGATCGTGAAGTAATCCTTGCCGTCGTAGAGCCGCGTGCCGCGCCCGATGATTTGCTTGAACTCGATCATGGAGCGCACGGGCCGCATCAGCACAATATTGCGGATGTTCCGCGCGTCCACGCCCGTAGAGAGCTTCTGGGAAGTGGTCAGGATCGTGGGGATGGTCTTCTCGTTGTCCTGGAAGTCCCGCAGATGCTGCTCGCCCAGGGCGCCGTCGTTCGCCGTAACCCGGTGGCAATAATTCGGGTCGGAGACGGAGTTCATCTGGTTGACGAGATCGCGCACGGCCAGCGCGTGCTCCTGGGTGGCGCAGAAGATGATCGTCTTCTCGCGCGGGTTGGCCTGATCCATGAAGATCTGGACGCGCTTCTTCTCCCGCTCCATGATCTCGATGACCCGGTTGAAGTCGGGCTCTTCGTAGCGCTTGCCCGCCTCGATCTCGCCCTCGATCAGCGTGTCGTCGGGGGTGTAGACGTATTCGTCCAGGGTCGTGGCGATCTGCTTCACCTTGAAGGGCGTGAGGAAGCCGTCGTTGATGCCTTCCTTCAGGGAATAGATGTAGACCGGCTCGCCAAAATAACGGTAGGTATCGGTATTGCCCTTGCGCTTCGGCGTCGCCGTCAGGCCGAGCTGAACCGCCGGCCCGAAGTACTCCAGGATGTCGCGCCACGTGCTCTCGTCGTTCGCCCCTCCCCGATGGCACTCGTCGATGATGACAAAGTCAAAGAAGTCCGGCGGGTAATCGCCAAAATACGGCGAAGGCTGCCCATCCTTCGGCGGTCCGCTCATAAACGTTTGGAAGATCGTAAAGAAGATGCTGCCGTTCTTCGGCACGCGGCCCCTCTTCCGGATGGCGTCCGGCTCAATACGCACCAGCGCATCCTCCGGAAAAGCGGAAAACGCATTGAAAGCCTGATTCGCAAGGATATTTCGATCGGCGAGGAACAGAATACGCGGACGACGGGTCGCTTCGCCGTTCAAACTCCAGCGCGCATGGAAGAGCTTCCACGCGATCTGGAAGGCGATGAAGGTTTTGCCTGTGCCCGTGGCCAGCGTCAGCAGGATGCGCTCCTCCCCATTCGCCACCGCCTCCAGCACCCGCTCGATGGCGATGTCCTGATAATACCGGCTCGGGTGCGATCCTCCCTTGTCTTCATAGGGGATTTCCGCAAAGCGATCACGCCAGGCGTTCGCATGGGCAAAGGTGCGATTCCAGAGTTCCTCCGGCGTGGGCCAGGCGGAAACCGCGCCCTCGTCGCCCGACTCCAGATCAATTTCATAGAGCCCCTGTCCGTTGCTCGCATAGGCAAAGCGCAGCGCCAGTTTGCCGCCGTAATCCTTCGCCTGGGCCACGCCCTCCGTCAGGGCCTTGCCCCACGCCTTCGCCTCCAGCACCGCCAGCTTCGTGTTGCGGTATTCGAGGACATAGTCGGCGGTCAAGGCCTTCCCGCGACGTCCCGGTCCCTCGATGCGACCTTGGGTGATGTGGTATTCCCGACGGATGCGGCTCCCCGGCACCACACCCCAGCCCGCCGCGGCCAGGGCCGGGTCAATGTGTTCCGCGCGCGTTTCCGCTTCGTTTAGATCGTGTTCCACCCCCGAAGGACCTCCCAGGTTGAACGATGCTACCGTCTTCGATTGGCAATAGGGTACCGAAAGGATACACCGGACGCCGGGTCCTATTCACCATTGTCCCCGGCGCGAAGGTTGGCCGAAGGTGGGTTAAGCTTCCAGCTTGACACAAGGCCCATTTCAACCCGTAAGAGGCCCGGTAAAGCTTTTCGGTGACCGTGGTCCGTGAAGAAACCAACGGGCCTTTTGGCACCCGGGCGCGCTCTGCCTCAAGCTGGAAGCTTAAGCCACCTTCGGCGCACGACGTTTGGTTGAGGGTCCGGTGAAAGCAGGAAGCTTTTTTTAAGACTACCGCCGATGCAAAGAAAATGCGACATGCGGCGCGAAATCACAGGCGGGGTCCGCCGAAGGTGGATCCCACATTCTTTGGCACATTTCAGACTTCCCGTCGCTTCGCATTTCCCAGTTGGGCCAGATCCGACGTTATGCGTTCCATGACCTTGCGAAGGTGCAGGAGCTTGACGGTGGTTTGAGAATACTGTGCATCGCCACTCACGTCGGCATACCGGAAGGAAAATCCATTTTCATCATATTCCGCAAACTCCTGCATCCGCTCGATGACCTCAGGATGGAGCTCTTTTCCGATGCGCTGCTTTGCCAGCTCATTGGCCTGATTGATCATGCCTACCAGGTTATGACTCTTTGCGTTCGACTGGGTCGCCCATTTCAGATACAGTTCCAGGCTGTGTCGGTACAGGTAAAGTATCGGCGCAGCAATTTCCCAGGAAGTTTCGTCTCGGTCCAGTGCCTTTTGCACCAGTATATCCGCAGCGCTCTTGTAGGCCAGGGCCATGCTCTCGTGCGTATACGCGTCGGAGCCTCCAAGCATAAGCACCTCACTCGCGCCGACTTCAAAATCCTCGTCAAAGCCAAAGAGAGGATCGCCAATGCTGTAACTTTTCTTCCTGGTCAAACCCCGGCCTCCTCCTGATTCATTGTCAATTATCCATTGTCCATTGAAGAAGTGACTTCTTCAGTTCCTCCAGCGCCGCGGTCCTGCGTTGATAGCTGGATTCGCGAAGCAAAGGAGCTTGGGCATTCCTGCCTGAGACAGAGCCCACGCTTGTGCCGGAAAGGCCCGTCGAGCGTGTCCGGTGAACTCCGCTCGCCAATATCGTGACTCCCGGAAGACCGAGATGACCTGCACACACTGAATGCACCTCCACGCCGGCGTACGCCTTGTCTCAGGCATGAATGCCTAAGCCCCTTTGGGTCACTTCCCCATTGAAAACGCTTCGTGGAGCAGCGACTTCTTCAGTTCGTCCAGCGCGGTGATCTTGCGTTGGTCAAAGGATTCGCGAAGCATAGGGGCTTAGACATTCCTGCCTGAGACAGA
>JBHEKR010000509.1:0-16285 GCA_041859365.1 Candidatus Hydrogenedentales bacterium | reverse complement strand
AAGTCTATTCTTTGCGATCTCTGCGCTCGTTTGCGGCCATCTTTCTTAATTCCCTTTGTCGGCCTTGCCATCTGAGATTGTTCACCCTCGTATGGCTGTGCTAGCATGCCTCCATGATCGAAATTCCCGCCGAAGTGGTGTGGATACAACGTGTTGGAGCAATCAAGTGGCCGGGCTGAAGGCATTCGAGAGACAGTTCATCCGCGACGGCGTGGTGGATGAGGCGCGGCTGCTTCAGGCGAAGGAAATCGCCGAGGGCGCGGGGGGATTCTCCGGCGACGCCATCGTTAAGCTCGGCTTTGCCGACGCGGCATCGATCTACGAATCCCTTGCGCGATTCTGCGAACTCCGCTTTGTCTCGCTGGCCGCGCTGGATCTTTCTGAGGCGCTGCTGCGCAAGGTGCCCGCGCGTTTCGCCACGCACTACCGTTGCGTGCCGGTGGAAGAGCGTGAGGGCGTGCTGGTGCTGGCGATCAGCGATCCGCTGAACTCGCACCTCCTTGACGACATCCGCCTCGTGCTCAAGCAGCGCCTGGAAGCGGTGGTGGCGACGCCGGAAGACATCAAGCTCGCCATCAAGCGCTATTACGGGGTCGGTGCGGACACGATGGAGCGGATGCTGGATCAGAAGGCGGGGGGGCCGAGCAACGCGCCGACGCGGCGGGAAAGTGCGAATCTGGGCGACGACCAGATCGACGCGTCCATTATCAAATTTGTGAACGAGCTGATTCTGGAGTCCGTGAAGTCGGGCGCGACGGATATCCACATTGAGCCCTTTGAAGACGAGCTTCGGGTGCGCTTCCGCATCGACGGGATACTCCATCAGGTGCCCGCGCCAGGCCGGATTCAGGGCTTTCACGCGGCCATCGTATCGCGCGTGAAGATCATGGCGAACCTGAACATCGCCGAGAAGCGCCTGCCGCAGGATGGGAAGATCCTGGCGAGCTTCGGCGCGGAGTCCTACGACCTGCGCGTTTCGATTCTGCCCACACCCCACGGCGAGACCGTGAACATGCGCGTGTTGACGCGGTCCAACGCCTTTCTGACCCTGCCCGAACTGGGCTTTCGTCAGGAAGACCTGGCGCAGTTCAACGGCTTCATCAACAAGCCCCACGGCATTCTGCTGGTCACCGGGCCGACCGGCAGCGGCAAGACCACCACGCTCTATGCCGCGCTGAGCAAGCTGAACAACCTGGAGCGAAAAATCATTACGATTGAAGATCCGGTGGAGTACCAGCTTGCCGGGGTGACCCAGATGCAGGTGCACAATCAGATCGGCTTCGACTTCTCCATGGGCCTGCGCTCGATCCTGCGCCATGACCCCGACATTCTGCTCGTGGGCGAGATTCGCGACTACGAGACGGCGGAGATGGCGGTGCGATCGAGCCTCACGGGCCATCTGGTGCTGAGTACGCTCCACACGAACGATTCGGCGGGCGCCGTGACGCGATTGCTCGATATGGGCGTGGAGCCTTTCCTGATTTCGAGCACGATGATCGCCGCCATCGCCCAGCGGCTCTTGCGAAAGAATTGCGAAGCCTGTGCGCGGCCTGTGGATTACGACGCGGCCCTCCTCTCTGCGGAGTTTGGCGAGGTGACGGCGGAAGTGCCCCAGGCGACCTTCCGTCGCGGCGAAGGCTGCACCGCCTGCCGCAACACAGGCTATCGTGGTCGCGCCGCGATCTATGAGATGCTGCCTTTCACGCCAGAGATCAAGACCCTTACCGTGCAGCGGGCGACCTCTCTCGCCATCAAGCAGGTGGCCCTGCGCCAGGGCATGCGCACGCTGAGACGCGCGGGCTGGCTCCGGGCCTGCGAAGGGGCCACTACCATCGAGGAGGTGCTCCGCGTGACGGCGGACGCCGATGTGCTCCTTTCCGGCGAGGGTGGCGATGCCCCAGTTTCGCTATGAGGCTAAGAAGGGCCCGGACGAGAAACTGAGCGGCGTTCTCGAAGCGGAGAACCAGCGTGCGGCCGTCGCGCGCCTGCGCGAGATGGGCTGCTTCCCGCTGGACGTGACGCGGGTGGAAGAAGAAGCAGGCGTGCGTAAGGGCCTCGCCCGCGCGGTGCTCCATCGCATTCGCCTGAAAGACCGCAATATCTTTTTTCGCCAACTCGCCAACCTCATCGAATCAGGCATGATGCTGACCCAGGCGCTCCGCACCATCGCGAAGCAGGCCGAAAACCCTACGATGGCTGCCATGGCCGATGCCGTGCGCGAAGAAGTGCAGAAGGGCAGCACCCTTTCCGACGCGCTGGCGAAACAGGGAAAGCTATTCCCGCCCCTCTACATCAACCTCGTCCACGCTGGCGAGACGGGCGGTATGCTCGACGATGTACTCTGGCGCATCGTCGCCTTCGGCGAACAGGAAGAAGAGCTGCGTGGCAAGGCCTTTTCCGCGCTGGTCTATCCGGTCTTTCTCTCCATTATCAGCGCCATCTCCGTATTTATCCTCGTGTCCTTTGTATTCCCCAAGTTCGTGGGCATCTTCGAAGAGTTCGACGCCGCCCTGCCCTGGCCCACGGTCATCGTGATGGCCATCTGCCAGTTCATGGGGGCCTGGTGGTGGGCGGTCCTGCTTGGTCTCGGCGGGAGCGCCTGGGCCCTCGTGCAATGGCTGTGCACGGAAGCGGGTCGAGCCCGGTGGGACACGGCGATCCTGCGCGTGCCCGTCGTGAAGCTGCTCGTGCAGAAATATGAAATGGCCAAGTTCGCCCGCACCTTCGGTACCCTGCTGGACAACGGCGTGCCCATCCTTACCACCCTGGAAATCACCGCGGGCGCCATGGGTAACCGCGTGATTCAGGAAGAAGTCCGCGGCCTCCACAGTGGCGTCATGAGCGGCGGGTCGATGAGCGAAGGCCTCCAGCAATGCAAACACTTCCCGCCCGTGGTCGTGAGCATGTTTGCCGTGGGCGAAGAGAGCGGTCGAATCGGCGCCGTGGCCAACCGCATCGCCGACGCTTACGACATCGAAGTGGAGCGCGCGGCCAGAGCGGTGATGGCGTTATTTGAGCCCCTGCTGATCGTGGTGATGGGGGTAATCATCGGGTTTCTCGTGATCGCGATGCTGCTGCCCATGCTGACGCTGAGTTCCGCGATTGGAGCGTGATGAGCAGGCAGTGCTTTATGCCGCGACTTCTCTCTTCCATCTCCGCGCTTCCGGGCATGTCTGTATTTTGCATCTGAAAGTGACATAACGGGCGAATGCTTGATACTATCCATCGGGCACGGAGTATGAATCCCAATGCCGGAGCCTTGCGGCTCGCGGCGACCATAACGAGAAGTTTCGGGGAAATAAGCTTATGAGCGAAAGTTCTGCGCCGAGAAGCCATTTTCTTGTCTATCAGACCGAAGACGGCTCGCTCAAGATTGATGTTCGTCTCGAGGGCGAGACTGTCTGGCTGACCCAACAGCTCATCGCCGATCTATTTCAGACCACGATTCCCAACATCAGCATGCACATTCGCAATATCTTTGACGAAGCGGAACTGGCCCCGGAGGCAACTGTTAAGAAATTCTTAACAGTTCGCCGCGAGGGCAAGCGGCAGGTTCAGCGCGAACTGGAATACTACAACCTCGACATGATTATTTCTGTCGGCTATCGCGTTAAATCCCGAGTGGCCACTCGCTTTCGCATCTGGGCCACCCAGCGCCTCACCGAATTCGTCGTCAAAGGCTTCGCCATGGACGACGAGCGGCTTAAGAACCCCGACCATCCTTTTGACTACTTCAACGAACTCCTGCGCCGCATCCAGGACATACGCACTTCCGAACGCCGCTTCTACCAGAAAATAACTGACATTTACGCTACCAGTGTCGACTACGACCCAACCGACGAAATCAGCCTTTCCTTTTTTAAGACCGTCCAGAACAAATTACACTGGGCCATCACGGGCCAGACCGCAGCCGAAATCATCCACGAACGCGCCGACCACGCCAAGCCCAACATGGGCATGACGAACTGGCGCGGCGACAAGGTTCGTAAATATGATGTCGTTATCGCCAAGAACTATTTGAACGAGGAGGAGCTGGCAGCGCTCAACAATCTCGTGGAGCAGTACCTCATCTATGCCGAGGGCCAGGCCATGCGCCGCATCCCCATGGTCATGACGGACTGGGTAGCCCGGCTCGACGCTTTTCTCCAGTTCAATGAACGCGGAATTCTCGAACACGCTGGCAAAGTATCCCACGAGATGGCCAGGGAAGCGGCCGAAGCAGAATATGATCAGTTTCAGCTTGATCGCATCCGCCAGCAGGATTGTCGGCCTAGCGACTTTGATCGGACTATCCTCGACAAGGCCGACGAACTCAAGAAGGTTGGGAGAGCGAAGAAGCGTAGCAAGTAGCCATAACTCTTTACTTCATCCGGCGATTGGAGCGCAGTGGGGGAATGTGGGGTGGCCGTGGCCCTACGATCTCAATCGTAGTCAAGGAGTTTGTATTTGATCCACGCATCATCGAATTGAGATGACAGGACAAGATACTTGGCGTGCCAGTTGTTCGCCATCGCGATTTCTTGGATATCTCCGGTTGGAGCGAACAAAGATGCGAGAGCAATTGGATCGCCCAGTCGTCCACTTTCTTGATGTGTGGCAATTTCATCGCGAAGCATTTTCACGACATCACAGGGCGACAGCACCGCCCATACCGATGGTTCGGAAAGCTCAAGCTGGATGATAACCTCTTGCAGAATGACTTCCAGCGACTTTGAGACAGTCTGTCGCACTGCTGGTTCACCTTGGATCGAGTAAATTGATAGTAGGATGGCTCATGAGTCTTTGTCCGCACCTTTTGCAATCAACGGGAAACGCTCCGGAAACTCGATGATTTCCTCGGTCAAATCGACGTCAATATCAGGCCAGTAGAAGTGCCCGGGCGATTGCTCTTCCACATTGATGATGGCCTCCACCGGTTGGCTCTTGAACCAGGGGAAGTCTTCGTATGACATGAAGAGCTCTTTTTCACGGGTCAAGATCCACATGCCATGGGTCGATACGTTCGTTATCTCAACCGCCGAAATGCTGTTGCCATGCATTGATGAACCTCTATCAAAGATTCAATCTCATTTAGTTGACTGTTGGAAAATCGATAATTCCGCGCCAGTGCAATGGCTCGCTCGATCCAAAACTTCGCTTCTCCGTCACCCGATACCACGTGCACATGCATACGATCCTCTTCTCGTGAGAAGAAGAACCTGTATCCCTTTTCTCTGAATATGGTCGGACTCACGGTGCGTGTTTTTTCCGCTTACTTGTTTACTAACGCGACGTTCACTATAACGATAAACTACGCTCGCCTAAAGTCTGCCTCGCGGCGACCCAGGAGTACCCGCAATGGCTAAGGTGTTGAATCCAGGCCCAATCCGCCTGAGAGCTTCTGAAAATCTGCCTTGTCTACGTAGTTCCACACTTTTTTCCCATCCCTCTACAGTAACGACGCTTTTAGTAATAGCTTTCTTTTCTTGTTATTGCTAACATGGGTGTATCATGAACCCAAACCATGACGAGGAGAGTACGATGAGCACAAACCATGACGATCAACAAGTTAGTCCCGATGTACAAGATTCCGAGGGAATAAGGTGTGAGACTTCGCGTCGGCAGTTTCTCCAGTTCTCAGCCCCTGCCGCCGCCGCTGTCTCGGCCGTTGCCGCAGGGGGCCTGCTCTCATCCGCCGCAGACGCTGACGACAACTTGGACATGGCGGCAGGCAGCAACAGGCCATCCTGGGCGCCCACAAAGTACCTGATCGATTGCCACTGCCACCTCGGCTCCGGACCGACGGTTGCAGAACTGGCGCCGAGCATCCACACCGCCGCGGACTGGGGGGCTCTTCGCACGAAGCAGCCGGAGAAGTTTGCCAAGGCCGTGAGCGAAGATGCCATGGACGATTCCTCGATTCTGCTGCGGGCCATGGACCGGTATGGCGTCACGCACGCCATACTCCAGACCGCGCCCGGTAAAGGCACCAACAACCAGATGGTGCTCGACGCAGCCAAGAAGAGCGGGGGGCGATTCTTCCCGATCTACCGGCCCGAAGCCGTGTCGAATGCAGCCGCCAGGGGGACGCTGGGAGTTGACTATGGTGACGAGGTAAGCAAGGTTGTGCGTCAAATTGCCGAGGAATTGCAGAGCCCGGCCATGAGCGCCACGCGTGGCGTGGGTGAGATCGTGCCGATTACGACTGAAATTCATCCAGCTAAAATCACTCGCGACATGGGGCCGATCATGGAAGTGCTCAAGGCGCGGGGCGATCTGCCCATCATGTTCCCAACCGGATACACGGGCTGGAAAGGCGTGCACTACTACGTATTTTCTCCTATCTGGGTGGACGAAGTGGCAGCGACTTTCCCTACGGTGCCCATCGTCCTCACGAAAATGGGTCGTAGCATCCAGGCTTCCTTCGACGCCTGCCTTTCCGTGGCGATGCGCAACGCCAACGTCTACTTCGACGCGACCGACACCTCGCCGGAGCACCTGCGTAAGGCGATCTCCATTATCGGCGCGCAACGGATCATGTACGGCAGCGATCTCAGCGCCATCTCGTCGAATCATTCAATCATGGACAACCTCAAAACCTCCATCGAGACCCGGTTGTCCGCCGAGGAGCGTGAGCAAATTGCCTGGAAGACAGCAAATCAGATTTACAAACTCGGTTTGGAGGGCTGATTGGTTGACGAGCGCCCAGAATTGCCCAGTTTCGAGGTAGTGCGCGTTTAAAATCACTCAGGGGATTTGTCTTTCTCGCGCTTTTTTTGAGCAGGACAACAGGGGATGATCACCATGCCTTGCTGGACGGCAACTTCCTGCAGAAGGTGAGTGACGTCACGGTTTAATTGGACCTACATCGGTTGTCAGTCATTGTTGAACGCAGGTCGTCGCGCCTGTGTTCCAGGCTGGCAACCGGAAAAGCGCGGAGTTCGTGCTAATTCCAGGTCAGGCCTTATGTGACCGTTTTACAGGCCATTGCCACGCAGGACAAACAGGCGGGACTCAGGTCAGGCAAAAATGCCTGACCTCCGTTGGCGCGTCCGCATTGATTGGAGATGCTGTCGAAGCTCTCCGTATACCTGAAAATACAGCGTACGGAAATCCACATAACCCGACAGTTCAAGCGTTGAGCCCGGTTTGGCAATTGGAATCGCCAGGAGTGATAAAAGTTGTGCACGAATGAAGTGCGCCTCAGCGCGACGTTCGTTCGTTCCATCTCGAGTGTTTGCGCCAAACCCAATGGCCCCGGGTATCCACGGAGATCCATTCCCTATGTCGAAGCACGACCGCATCTCTCGTCGAGTGTTTGTCCGATCCGGCTCGCGCACTACGCTTTTTCTGGGCGCTGCGGCGTTGGTGAGCACCCCACGTGCTTCAGGCATGCCCGATCCGGGCAATCGACTGGTGGCCTTTTCCGGGGCACGTTTATTCGATGGGACCCAATCCCGCGAAGGTCAGGCCGTCCTGGTAAAAAATGGTCGCGTGCTGGAGATTGTTCCACGCGAGAAGATTCCCGAAGGCACCACCCACTACCACGAAGCGGACTGCACCATCCTGCCCGGCTTGATCGATGTCCACGTCCATTTCATGCGCTATCAGGGGCCGCAATTTCTTGCCTATGGCGTCACGACGGTGCGGGATACGGGGAATGATCTGTCGTGGATTTTGGCGCGCCGCGAGGAATCGGAGAGCAAGCCCTGGCCCCGCATACTTTGCCTCGGGCCTATAATCGATGGGCCGGTGCCGGTGCATGGGCAGGTCTGCCGGAGATGCGTGGACCTGGCGGATGCGGTGGCGGCGGTGGGGGAGACGGCGAAGGCGGGGGTGGATGGACTCAAGTTCTATGTGGGGCTGGACCCCGCGTGGATCCCCGCGATGGTGGAGGCGGGTCACGCGGCGGGGCGCAAGGTATCCATGCATTGCGCGGGTGGTGGCGTGTTGAGCGCGGCGCGGGCCGGGGTGGATGAGTTTTTTCACTACGACGGTATCCTTGCGGATCTTTACCCCGACCGGCCCAGGGCCTGGCTGAACGCCTGGGGGCGGTCGGACTTTGCCGAGACCCGGGACCGGCAGCGGGTGGTGGCGGATGGCATACGGGAATCGAAAATCACGGCAACGCCTACGCTGGCCTACTGGGATTCGCAACGTCGCATACGGGAGGCGGGCTGGCCCGAATCGGAGGACCTGCGCTATACGCCCTCGGATATGGTGGCGTGGCAGGCTGTGCCGCCCGACGAAAACTTGAGAGACGAATGGCGCCGTGCGCTGGAGGCGGCCCAGCACTTCACCGGTCTGTTGCTGGAGCGGGAAGTGCCCGTTCTTGCGGGGAGCGACGTTCCCTGCGGCATCATTCCGCCGGGCCTGAGCCTGTGGCGCGAACTTTCGCTATTGGTCGGCGCGGGAATGTCGCCAACGCGTGCGATTCGTGCTGCGACGGTGGATGCGGCCTCTTATCTCGGCAAGCCCGAGCTGGGGCGACTTTCTCCGGGCTCGGTAGCCGATTTGGTGTTTGTGCGGGGCAATCCGCTGGATGCGATTCCTGAAAGTCCGGAGGTGGTTATGACGCTGCACAATGGCGCGCTATACCGTCCAACGGAATTGCTGGCGAAGGAGGAGGTCCGCCTGGAGGACGAGCCGTGGGCCCGGCAGTTCAAGCAACATTCAGAGCGGCAGAAGGCGCGTTAGCGGTGCGCAGTACATCGCTCAGAATGGCGCTTTTCTCCATCCGGGTTTGAGGAGCTCCCTATAGCGGGTGAAGAGCTGGGCACCCTGGCCTTCCAGGGGCGCGAAGGTGGGGGACTGCCTGAGGGCCTGGGCGAACTGCGTAGCGAATAGGGCGAGTTGTTCAGGATCTTCGGTGTTCAGGGAGTCGCCGATGATGCGGAAGCCGTCGAACATGGCGGGAAAATACTCCAGGTCCTCCTTCGCGGCGGCGGGCAGTTCGGGCCAAAGTGTTTCAATAATCTGGCTCATCTGCTTGCCCAGTTCAGCGGTGGGGGCGTCGTCGGTGTATTGTTCCAGCAGTTCGATGGCAGTGGCGAGCTTCGCGCCGGGCTCGTTGCGGGCGCACTGCCAGGCGGCCCAGCGTCGGACGGCATTGCGCGGCTCCGATTCCGGATCCCACAGTGATTCGCCCATGAAAAAGGTGGCGGGGTAGCGGGTCCAGGCTTCGAGCCTGTGGCCGAAGGCGCCATTCAAGTCGGCGGCATGCGCCTCCTTGATGAGCCCGGGTGTCCACCGCAGGCTGGGGATGAGAAAGGCGTAGCCGCTTTCCGGATTGGTGCCAAAGAGGAAGGTGGCGGAACGGAAGCCCAGGGCCTTCTCGCGCACGGGAAAGGAGATGCCGCCGTTGTCACCGCCGACGGCGGTGATAGTGGCGATGTTGCCGGAGAATTGCTCCTTGATGCGCGCGTTGATGTCGTCGCGGTACTGAATCTTCTTGATGTCTTCCCAGACCCAGACGGGCCAGAGGTTATATTCCAATTTCGCGTTCGGGTTGTACTCGCGGAATAAATCGCCAAAAGTTTTGAACTGCTTCGCGATAGACTCTGGCTGCGTCGTCGCGCAGCCATTTTTCTCGCACCAGCAGCCGCCCGGATCGTAAAACCAGATCTGGATGGCGTCGGCCCCGGCGAACCAGAGGAACTCGCTTCGTGCGTTGGCCAGCATCAGGTCCCAGGCACCGGGGGCGTTGGAACAGACGGCGGGGAAGCCGTGGTCCACGTAGGTGATCTCCGCATGAATGGCGGGGTTTGCGTGCCACAAATCTTTCGGGAAAAAGGTGGGGCAGAACATGTACACCACATCAAGACCGCGCCCCTGAGCATAGGCGATCATGCCTTTCAAGTTCTCGTGGATCGCCTGCGTAAGGGGGTGCTGCGACAGCGCCGAGGCCGGGTTCATGCTGTAGGTGTCGATCCAGATGTAGAAATAGAAGTGGTTCAGCTTCGCGAGAACGATCTTGTCGATGTAGGCCTTCCAGCGTTCCGGACCCCACTCGTGGGGCGTGATATTGGGAATGTTGTAACCGATGTTCATGTATTCTCCCCGCTCCTCGATGGCGGGGAAGTCGAAGAGTTCTCGCGCGGAGCTCTCGTCGGCCCACTCGGGAAAATCGAGATAGACCTCGCCGTTGTTGCGGACGCGAAGGCGAATTTCCAGCTCGGAGATGGCGTAGGTCGTGCCCAGTTCCGCGAGTCCGCCCGCGAGGATGATGTCCTGGCCATTTTCCTTCACAATGGCAATCGCATAAGCCTGATCGCGCTGCCACGGCTTGAGGTTTTGCGTGAGCGCAGCGAGTTTCTCACGTGTGAAGTGCCCCTTCAGATCCTCATCGTTCAGGCGGCCTGCGCGGATCGCGGCTCGTGCGCCAGTGGCACTGCCGGAGCCAAGTTTTGCGACTCGTTCGCGAAAGCGATCCGTCGCGAGGGCGGCGGGTCCGTCTGATTGCGAAAGCCCGGGAAGCGATGCGGCATCCAGACCGGCCGACGGGGGGATTTCGAGCGCGGTCGATGCCATAGTCAGCGCGAAGAACAAGGCAACGGCGGAGAGTGAACGCAGGAGCATGAGATACCTCGAGTGCGCGAAGCGCGAATGGATTTGAACAACGATCCGATACGAATATACCTTGGATGCCCCCAGTGCGCAACTTTGGGAAGATCTGGATGGAAGGCGCTGGACGAAGTATAGTGATGCAGGCCTTCGCGTTCGAGCGGAACGGTATCCATTGCCACGGCGGACCGTGGCAACGAGATGGGAAGGGGGTTTTGATCAATAGCGAGTATTGGATATGAAACGATGGCCTAGATTGGGCGTGGTACTGCTGATGGCGTCTTTCGGCGCGGCGGAAGATGCTTTTCCCGTCCTCACAGGCATTCCCACCCATGGCAGGGAGTACACCATCGACGGTTTGCCGCAGAGCGACTACACGATGGATGCGGTCTACGAACACGGCACCCTGCGGCCCCTCTCCTGCGCGGGGACGGCGGCGTACATCATTGCACCGAAGGGTGCAGTGGATTCCGAGCGGCGCTGGGTTTGGATCTCGAATCTCTTCCTCGCGCTGAACGACAAAGACTGCGGTCCGGTGATGCAACGGTTCTACGTGGAAGGCGCGCTGGCGAAGGGCTTTCACGTGGCGGGAATCGACGTTGGCGCGAGCTGTGGAAGCCCGAAGGGGGCGGAGGTGTATGAGGCGTTCTATCAGATGCTGATGAAGGAATATCAGCTCAATCCGAAGGCGCGGATGATCGGGCAGAGCAACGGCGGACTGATCACCTATGGCTACGCCTTCCGCTATCCGGAGCATGTGGATCGGGTGTTGGGTATCTTTCCCGCGACGGACCTGGCGAGTTGGCCGGGACTCGACCGACTCTGCGGGCCCTTTTCGCCGAAGGGACTGGAGTACGGCCTGGGGCGTGCGGATATGGAGGCGCGACTCAAAGAGTTCAATCCCATCGACAACATCGCGCCGCTGGTGAAGGCGGGTGTGCGGGTCTATCACTTGCACGGCACGGCGGACGACGTGGTGCCGCTGGAGCCGAACAGCGCGGAGTTTGCGCGGCGCTACAAAGCGAGCGGCGGAGACATCACGGTGGAGATTGTGGAGGGCGGCAACCACGGTGCGCCATTGAGCCTCTTCTTCGAGTCGAAGGGTGCACTTGCCTTCCTCCTCCAATAGCGCGTCATACAAATTGAAAGCTGTAGAGCGAGCCTCCGGTCATGGCGAAGTGCAGGCGGATCCGCCGACCGGCCACTTCCGTCAGGCGGTCCTTATCGCCCCAGCGTATGCGTTGACCCGTGCCGTCAGTCGTCAGAGGACTGCAATCAGCCATCGCAAAGCCGGGGATAGGTTCTCCCGATTCAGTCTGTAGTTCCACCCGAAAGTTTTCGCCAGGCGTGGCATTGACGCGCAGTTCGTCGCCGGTGAAGGTCAATGTTTTCGTGATGAGCGTTGCTTCGCCCGCGCTATCCAGACTGACGTAGCCGCCTTTGCGTATTGTGGCCAATGCTGTGCGGTTCATGCGCATGCGGTTGCGGTAGAAAGGCCGACCGTCGGCAAAGAACGTGAGATGGTCACCGTCCCAAGCGGAATAGTAGTGCCATTCCTCATCGCCGACGGATACACTGCTGGTTGCGAAGGTGAGGCGGTCGTAGCCGTCCTCCTCGGTGCTGCATGCCAGCCACGCTTCGCGATCACCCACGCGCTGCCACGTCTTCCCCGCGTCGCGGCTGGTCACCAGGCGGACTTCCGTCGTTCCCTTGCGCCAGATGTTCGTGGGCTCCGTCGAGCCGCCGGGATCGGGCATCATGAATTGCGGGTCCGTGCGGTCGCCATGAAAGATCACGAGCTGGCCAAGCCAGAGTCCGCTCTTTGGGCCACCCATGCGTGATGCGGAGAGATCCATGTATTCCACATAGGCCTTCGGATCGCGGGACTCATCCTCCGCGACGGGCAGGACCAACTCGGGCCCTTCCCAAGTCAGCAGGTCGTGGGAGGTATAGCGCGCGATGTCGCGTCCTCCGCGCTTGCGCCAGTTGCCCAGTTCATCCTGGCTCACGGCGAACCACCTGTCGGCGTGCGTGTCGTAGCCCGCGATGCCGCTGAAGCCCCGGGGAGAGAGACTCCCTTCGGCAAAGGGAAGGAGCTTATCGCGCCAGGTGGGGTCGTTAATGAAGTCGGGGAAATCCCGCGCGAAATAGAGTTTCGACTCCACCGTATTCGCGAAGGGATGGGTGTCGTCCTTCCTCGCGACGCGAACAATGAAGTGGCGCTCGGGATCGCGGATGTTGCCGCGGGCGTGGAGGTCATAGATGAAGTCAAAGGGACAGCCGAGGTTATTGGCCTTGGAGATGCCCGTGGGTTCCTCGAAGGGAAACTCGGGAATCTTGCGGAAGCCCGTTGGGCCGTCGATTTGGTTCAGGGCCGATTTCGTCCAGTGGATGCCGTCGACGCTCGTGGCATAGGCGATGGCATTGCGGAACCAGTGGGCTTTGTCCTCGCCGATGTAGGGGTGGAGGGGCTTTACGGACGGGTCCCACCAGAGATAGAGGTAGGACATGTGAAAGCGTCCGGAGGCATCGCGACACACCGCGTTGCCATGATAAACCCCGCCCCGCTCCCAGTCGCGGCCATCGGCTTCTTTGATCAGGCCCTTCTTTACAGGTCGGTGCATTGTTCGTTGGAATCCGTAGGACTCCTGGACGATCCAGTCGTCGAAGAAGTACTGGGTTTCGTTGCCGATGTCCAGGGGAACGGTGGGGTCGGGGTTTTCGGCGTGTGCAGACAGGCCACTCGCAGCGAAGGCGGCAGCCGATGCGCCGAGGAACTGACGACGATTCAGGTTTCGTGCAAAAGGGCGCATGGCGACTCACCTTTGGGGAAATACACACGGTTGCAATTGAAATCCAGTCCAACGGCTTCCATACTAAGCCCGCGGCTACGGTGAAGTCGATTTTTGGTTCGTGATAGATAAGTATCCACACGCGGGAGAACGGAAGATGTCCTGTTGCCATCACTACGAATTCATGGACGGCCATGAGCACGTCTTTGCCGTGGATCCCAGCGCCATTCGCTATGGCCAGGGAGCTCTGGCGGAGGTTGGTCACGAAGCCGCCGCGCTGGGGCTGAAGCGCGTCGCAATGTTTACGGATCGGCGCGTGGCCGCGCTGGAATGCGTGGCCACCGTGCGGTCGTCGCTTCAGGCGGCGGGTGTAGAAGTGGCCGTCTACGACGAAGTACGGGTGGAGCCCACGGATGCTTCCTTCAAGGACGCCGCGCGCTTCGCGAGCGAGGGACGCTTCGACGGCTATGTATCCGTGGGCGGCGGTTCGGTCATCGATACCTGCAAGGCGGCGAATCTCTATGCGACCTACCCCGCCGACTTTCTGACCTATGTGAATGCGCCTATCGGCGGTGGCCAGCCGGTGCCGGGTCCGTTGAAGCCTCACATCGCGTGCCCCACTACAGCGGGCACGGGCAGCGAATGCACCGGCATGGCGATTTTCGATTTTGTGGAGCGCCACGTGAAAACGGGCATCGCATCGCGGCGTTTGCGCCCGACCCTGGCGCTCATCGATCCCGACGTCACCTGTACGCTACCGGCCAACGTCGTCGCGGCGAGCGGCTTCGACGTGCTCAGCCACGCGCTGGAGTCCTACACTGCGAAACCCTTCACCCAGCGGATTAAGCCGGAGCGTCCCGATCTGCGGCCCATGAGTCAGGGCGCAAACCCCTGGAGCGACATGGGCTGTCGCGAGGCCCTGCGCCTCTGTGGGGACTTCCTCGTCCGCGCCGTCCGCGATGCCAGTGACACCGAAGCGCGCCACGGCATGATGTTCGCCGCCACCCTCGCGGGTATCGCCTTCGGCAACTCCGGCGTACACCTGCCCCATGGCATGGCCTACTCAGTGGCGGGCATGATCCGCGACTACCGGCCCGACGGCTATCCGAATGAAGAGCCCATCTGTCCCCACGGTATTTCCGTCATCGTGGATGTGCCCTCGGTAGTGCGCTTCACGGCCCCGGCGATGCCCGCGCGGCATCTGGAAATAGCCGCCCTGCTCGGCGCCGATCTGTGTGGCGCAGCCGAGGACGACGCAGGCGAGGTGCTGGCGGAGCACATCATCCAAATGATGCGCGAGACCGAAATGCCAAACGGTATCGGGGCGCTGGGCTATGGCGCGGGGGATATCGCAGGACTGGCGGCGGGGGCCTTTGCGCAGCAGCGGCTGTTGTCGAACTCGCCGGTGGCCGTGGGGATGGAGGAGCTGGCGGGGCTGTATCGAGGGGCTGGGCGGTATTGGTAGCTCAACGCACGGCGTCAGTTTGATATCATCAGGGCGACTGAGCGAATATGATTCAACCCGATTGCACCAACTCTGGTCTGGAGCCTACCATGGAACAGATAGCGAACATACATATCGAGTTATTGCCGGAAGGCGTCTATCTTGCCACCAGCGATGACATTCCAGGTCTCGTTGCCCAAGGACGTACGATAACAGAGACGCTGGAAATCGCCCGCGATGTGGCCAAAAAGCTCCTTGAAGCACGGGCAGAGCGTCATTCACCGTCGCACCTTCAGAAGACCAAGGAGTCCTTTGATTATCCGCTTATCGTAGGTGTGTAATGGGGCGGCTGGCTGGTTTCAAGTATCGAGAGGTAACCCAGAGACTTCGAGCCTTGGGTTTTGAGTTTGACCGACAAGCCGCTGGTTCCCACGAGATTTGGTTCAACCCAGTTTCGGACAAATATACCACGATCCCCAACCATCCCGGCGACATACCCGAGGGAACGTTGCGGGCCATTTTAAGGCAGTCAGATGTGAATCCGGAGGACTTTCTGGGCGCTTAGTAGATCACGCTAGTGCGGTCCCGCGAATCGAAATAGTAAGCAGTGCTGCGGGGGTCGTAGCAAAGTGTTTGTCTGATTCCTGCGTGAGGTTGTATTGCTACGAGGTAGAGGCGCTATAGATGAGTTATGTATTCAATAGCTCTGCGGTTCGAATAATCGCGATTGTGTCGGTATGTCTGGCAGTATTGGTGCTTGGCCGGAGAGCCGGTGGCGTGCGACGTCAAGACTCCAGGACTTTCGACGCATCTCTACTCGCGCTAATGGTGATCGTAGGCAAAGTTCTAGCAAGTCGTGGGCCCGGGTATCGCTATGCCTCCACCATCCTGAGCGAAGATGGGCTTGTGGCAAATACACGAATCAAGCCGGATTCCTGGCCTCTGCTCCTTTCTACAGACCTTAAGATTGAACTTGAAGCCGTCGGGGACAAATGTGTCGTGACGGTTACAACGCAGTCACAGAAATGGATTCGGGGCGATGCTTTTGGCTTTTATGACAGCTACATCAAGAATTTCCTCGATTCGGTCTCTGATCAGCTGAATAGGGGGGATCGATTGTAGAGCTTGAGGTGAGAAGGGCGTTGTCCGACAGTCGGCTATGGCTGTCGCATCGGTACATTTCGGCTGCTCCGGAATCAGCGAGGATGTAGGAATCGGGGTTTTCCTCAGGCCTTCTTCCGCGAAGCGGCACGGGATCCGGTAAGTGACTCATCTGTGCGGACACGCTGCGGGGCGGGCAATTCCAAATCTACGACGGTTACCGAAATCGTATCCCGAAAGAGACTGGAGAACCCTTGATGTCACAAGAACCATGGAAAGCCGTCGACGACTACCTCGCCGACCTCTTTGTCCCCGACGACCCCGCGCTCACCGAAACCCTCGCGGAAAGCGAAGCGGCGGGTCTGGACCCCATCTCGGTGTCGCCCATGCAGGGGAAACTCCTGAA
>JBHEKR010000116.1:0-3041 GCA_041859365.1 Candidatus Hydrogenedentales bacterium | reverse complement strand
TGGAACCTTCGATGGGCATGTGCTTGATCACGCCCAATTCATCCTGCCAGACGAATTCGTTCAGAATCGCCTTGTTGAATACCATCTCGCCGTTGCGCATGGCGGAGACAAAAACGTCTTCGAGAATTTCCATCAACGAGGTCTGAAGAATGTAGGGCTGGCCCGCGTAAAACGTGTAGGAAACGTGGGCGCTTGCATTGTCCACCATGGGCTGGAGCCCGTGGCGGCGCGTGCGGTGCATGATCGGGCCGGTCTCCTCCGCGTAGTCCGGTGCCTCCCAGTCGCTCGTGTGCACCCAGGGGGTCGGGGGCGTGTAGATATCGGGATTCCAGTGCACCGCGCCATTGGTTTCCAGCTTGTGCTCCAGCAATACCGGCTCGCCCTCACCGAGGATGGTCACCGTCTCGACCGAGCCGCTGTTGGGCGAGGTGAAGATGCTGAAGTTGCTGTTGGACACCGTCTGGCTCAGCCGCTCGTGCTGCTCCACCTTCAGGTCGCTCTCCACCATGTTCGTGTGCTCGGCGGCGTTGCCGTAGACCACGAAGTAGACCTTCTTCTCATACTGCTGCACATCCGCCAGGAACACGAGCTCCACCGTGGTGGTGGGGTCGTAGCGATGAATCAGCGCGCCCGTCTCGGGGTCTTTTTCTTCGTGGGTGAGCATGGCCTCATCGCGCCACTCCGTCGCCTCGATCACCTGATGGGGCGCAACCACATAGCCGTCGGCTCCCGCCTTCGGGTGGGTCGGGTCATAGGTCACCACGCGAATCTGGCTGTCCGCCGGACCGAAGTCATCGGCATAGGGACCTACCATTGCGTGGACCGGCTCGCCGATGCGCTGGATGCCCGCCGTTTCATGAACGATGAGCGAGATCGCATGGGGCCAGGCCGCGCTCCAGTAGCCGCCCTTGTCCGGCGCCTTGCCCGTGCCCTCGTAGACAACTTCCTTCTCGTCGGCCCCTTTGACCGTCACCTTCATCGTGTGGTCGGTGGCATTGAGCCACTGGACCGGCGCCACAATCCGAAAATCCTTCGAGCCATCGATCACGCCGGTGTACGTCTCGCCCAGCAGGCCGGTGCTGTCCTTCGCCGTAGCGGGATCCACGATCCCTTCGTTGTAGAAGCGCGCATCGCGGTTCCACTTGCCGTCCGTCTCCACCTTCACCACGGTGCCCGCGCCGATGGCCTCTTTCGCCAAGGTCAGCGTCACATGGTGATAGGGATAGTCGGCCGTCGGCATGCCGAAGCCCAGCCCGCTTGCCGCGCTGCGTTCAGCCGGCGTCGTGCCCGATGCGGCCAGCTTCACTTCTTTGCCGTCGGCGGCCGCCAGAGTAACTTCGACTTTGTATTCCTGGCCGGGTTGCCAGCCTTCGTACACCGAAACACTGAGGTCCTCACCGGCATGAACCTCGCGGTTGCCGTTGAAGATGTTCGCGTTCTTCACCAGGAAGGTCTCGTGGGCCTTGCCATTCACCGTCACACTGGTCACCTTCGCGGGCACCACGTCCTGCTGGGGAAAGGTGGCCGTCATATCCACGGTGAACTTTGCATCTTCACGAACCGCGCCGAAGGTCACCGCGGCGGGTGCGCCTGGAATCCCCGGCTCCGCATAGCCCGAGGGCCTGGGGTGGCGCACCGTATCCCCGTGGGCAAAGCCCGCGAGGATGCAGAACATCAGCGCGGTGAAAGCGACAAGTGGAATCCTGGTCTTCATGGCGTGTTCCTTCGTTGGGGGTTTCCTGCTTGTACGGGGGCCCGCGCACCACAACCCTGCACGGCGCATGGCCAGCCCGGCGAACTGAAAGTATCATGCTGCCATGTACACGGCCTGCTATGCAATCTCTGGAGTTCCGCAGATTGCGTAGTTGAGAGGTTGAGGCGACTTCGCGGGGCGGCGCACGGTAAAATCAAGGAATAGGACGGATTAGAACGATACGACCGATCGTCCGTCCTATCCGACGTATTCGTCCTATTCCAAAGAGGCCCCCATGCCCAAAAAAGTTCCCAGCCAGGACGGCCTCCGCGAACTTCGCGCGATGGAGGCCGACGACCCGAGCCCCGAGGGTGTCACGAAGCTGCGCACGCTGATCGCCCACCGCAGCAACCACGTCGTCGGGCGCGCGGCCCGGCTGGCGGGCCTGTGGCAGGCGGAGTCCCTGATACCCGAGCTGATTTCTGCTTTTCGGAGATTTTTGGTAGACCCGGTTAAGACGGATCCGGGTTGTGCGGCCAAGCAGCCCATCATCGAAGCGCTGGATCTGCTTGGCAATGGGGACGCGTCGATCTACTTCGAGGCCGTTCGCCACATTCAGCGCGAGCCCGCCTTTGGCCCGCCGATCGACACGGCGGCAAGCGTGCGGGGCGCCGCAGGCCACGCGCTGCTGAACCTCCGCCACCCGGAGGCCTGGCTGGTCATGGCCGCCTTGCTGAACGATCCCGAGCACCCCACCCGGCGCATGGCCGTGGAGAGCCTGGGCCTTTCGGAAACCCATGAGGCCGAGCTGCTCCTTCGGATGAAGGTCCACGGGGGCGACGAAGAGCCCGATATTTCATCGCTCGCGCTTCAGTCGCTGATGAAATGCGCGCCGGACCGCTCCCTCGAATTTGTAAAACGCTATCTGGCCGGGGACGAGCCCGACATGGTCTCGGGCGCTGCGATGGCCATTGGCGAGGCGCGCCTGCCGGATTCCTTTGCCATTCTTCGCAGTGCCATGGAGGGGCGCGGCGGACGACATCAACGCTACGCCTTTTACCTGCCCCTGGCGCTGACTCGCGAGCCGAAAGCCTTCGAAGTGTTGCTGGAGGCCCTGCGCGAGGAACGGCGCCATGAGGCCCTCGCGGCGGTAAAGGCCCTGTCCGTGTTCTTTGGCGATCCGGAACGCCTTGCCCAAGTGGGGGAGGTCGTGTCCGCCCGGGGCGAACGGGATCTGGTGGAGCTCTTCGAGCGCCTGCATTCGGGAGAACTTTAGGGCCGCTGGCAAATGTCCCGGTTTTCGGCCCACGGATACATCAACACCAGGTGGCGCAATTCATTGTCCAGC
>JBHEKR010000090.1:0-10090 GCA_041859365.1 Candidatus Hydrogenedentales bacterium | reverse complement strand
GTGATCGCAGTTGATACCGAAGCCGGTGAGGATAAGTGCGTTTACGGGCATGGGAGCCTCCAGGGGACTGACACGGATTCGCGATCCAGGCAGCGCCGGTGAATTCTATTTAACTAAGTTCACTTGCACGAGGGTAGTGCGCCGCAGCATCCGTGGCTGTCTCGTCGTGCGCGAGGATGACGTCGGGTCACTCTCGCTAACGACGGGACAACCACGGACATTGGCGTTAATGCCGCTCGTGTTAAACTTTCTTGATCAGGTCCAGGGAGTGTTGCTTTCGAAGTCGTGTGTCCGAGGCAGTCCCTAGTAGCGCAGCGGAGCCTGCCACGCTTCCTTCAACTCGGCCAAGGAGGCATCCACCGCACCCTTCACCACCAGGCGCGGCGTTTCCGTCACCACGCCAACTTTGTAGCAACCCGTTGCGTTCATCAGCGCCTCAAAAGCCGCCCCATGCTCCGGGCTCACCGTCGCCACGAATCGGCTCTGGGACTCGCTGAAGAGAGCCACAATCGGGTCGTTGAGGCCCAGGGGCGCGAGGTCGACGTTCATGCCAAAGCCGCCGGCAAAGGCCGACTCCGCCAGGGCCGCGCCGAGGCCGCCATCGGAGCAATCGTGGCACGAAGCCACGAGCCCGGTGTAGATCGCCTGGTGCAGCGCTTCGTAGCGTGCGCGGGCCTGAGCCGGATCCACTACGGGCACCTTGTCGCCCAACTGGCCCGACAGCGCGAGATACTCGCTGCCGCCGAGTTCGTCGTGCGTCTCGCCTAGGACATACACCACATCGCCGGGACGCTTCACGTCCATGGAGACCACGCGGGTCGCATCGTCCAGAATCGCGGCGGCGGTAAACAGCACGGTCGGCGGAATGGAGATCTTGGTATCGCCGATCTTGTAGTCGTTCTTCATGCTGTCTTTGCCGCTGATGAGGGGGATGTCATAGGCGACACAGACCTCTTTCAGGGCTTCGCAGCAGCGCACGAGCTGGGCCATCTTGTGGGCGCCGTCGGGCGTCTTCTCGCTCTGCACCGGGTCGGGCCAGCAGAAGTTGTCCAGACCTGCGATGGTGCCCATCTTCGCGCCCGTGGCCACGAGGTTGCGCACGGCTTCGTCGATGGCGCAGGCCATCATGTGATAGGCGTCGAGGTCGGCGTACTTCGGCGTGATGCCGCAGGCCACCGCGATGCCCTTCGGGGAATTGGGATCGGGTCGCAACACCGCCGCGTTGCCGGGGCCATCGTTTTCCGCGCCCTGGAAGGGCTTCAGCACGCTGGCGCCTTGTACTTCGTGGTCGTACATCCGCACGAAGCTTTCCTTGCTCGCCACGTTGTGGGCGGCAAGGACCGCCTTCAGATCTTCGGTCAGATCGGCCTTGCGATCAAGCATCGGCGCACTGAGGGTCACAGCTTCCAGCTTCGCGGGCAGGCACATTTTCGGCACACCGTCGTGGAGAAACTCCATCGTGAGCGAGCCGATGAGCTTGCCCCCGTAGAAAGCTTCCAGCAGGCCGGAGTCGTTGAATTCGCCGATGTCGGAGACTTCCACTTCGCGGCGCCTCGCCAGATCGAGTAGCGTCGCCATTTTCTCGGGCGCGACGGCCAGGGTCATGCGCTCCTGGGCCTCGGAGAGGAAAATCTCCCAAGGGGCCAGGCCCGCGTATTTCAACGGACACTTGTCGAGGTGCACCGCCGCGCCGCCGGGCTTTCCGGCCATCTCGCCGATGCTGGAGCTGAGGCCGCCCGCGCCGTTGTCGGTGACGCAGGTGTAGAGGCCCAGATCCCGCGCTTCCATAAGGAAATCCGCGAGTTTCTTCTGGGTGATGGGGTCGCCAATCTGCACTGCCGTGGCGGGGGAGCCTTCGTGCAACTCCTCCGAGGAAAAGGTCGCGCCGTGGATGCCGTCCTTGCCGATGCGTCCGCCCGCCATGACGATGCGGTCGCCGGGGCGCGCGGCTTTTTCTTCGCTGGGCAGGCCGTTCACGGTGACGGGGATGAGTCCGCCCGTGCCGCAGAAAACCAGCGGCTTGCCGAGGAAGCGCTCGTGAAACACAATGGCGCCGTTGACAGTGGGGATGCCGCTTTCGTTGCCGCCGTCTTTCACGCCGCGATGCACACCACGGAGCACGCGCCGGGGATGGAGCAGGCGCTCGGGGATCTCGCCGTCGAAATCGGGCGAGGCGAAGCAGAACACGTCGGTGTTCAAGATGCAGCGGCAACCCTGGCCCGCGCCGAGGATGTCCCGGTTCACGCCCACGATGCCGGTCATGGCGCCGCCGTAGGGATCGAGCGCGGAGGGGCTGTTGTGGGTCTCGGCCTTCAACGCGAAGTGGTAATCATCGGTGAACCTGATGATGCCCGCGTTGTCGTGGAAAACGCTGATGAGCCAGTCCACTTTCTCGCCCACGATATCGGTGGTGGCCTTTACATAATTGCGGAAGAGGCCATTGATGCGGCGGGTCTCGCCCGAGGCGTCGGTGTAGTCCACGTCCGCCGCGAAAATCTTGTGCTTGCAGTGCTCCGACCAGGTCTGGGCGATAATCTCCAGCTCGATGTCGGTGGGGCGTTCGGGGAGGCCTGCTTTCGCGCGGGCAGTGCGGGTTTTCTCGTCGCGATAGTAGGCCTGGATGGCCTGCATCTCGCGCAGCTCCAGCGCGAGCATCATGTCGCGGCTCAGGGCGATCAGCGCGTCGTCGCCGACTTCGAGATCGATCTCGTGCACCTCGGGATCGCTCAGATCGGTCACCAGGGGCAGATCGAGGAGGGGCGCGTTGTTCAGCGCGGCCATCTCCGCCGGGGACTTCATCACCCAGCGCTCAATGAGGTCATTCGCCAGCACGCGTTTCGTGGCGCGGAGGCAGTCCTCCTTCGAGATACCCTTGAAGACGTACTGCTTCGACTTGAAAACCGCCGACCCTTCAGGCAGGTGACGGCCTATCGTGTCCTGGATGCCTTCCAGCGCGCTCTTGCCCACGTTGTCCGTGACGCCGGGGCGGAAGCCCACTTCGACGACGAAATCGAAGTCGGTCGCGAGCGATTGGTCGATGGTGGAGACTTCGATGATGGGATCGGTGAACAGCTCCGCGCGGACCTTTTCAAGCTCCGCGGGACTCAGTTCGGCGTGAATCGTGTAGACCTGAATCACGCGGACCTCGCCCGCTTCGATGTGGAGGTCTTCTTTCAAGTTGTGGCGCACTGCCCCGCCCGCGGGATCGGGGCGGCCCGGCTGCATGGCCACTTCGATGCGGTTAGCCATGGTTCAGCGCGCCCTTGTAGTGTACCTGGGGCTCGCCCGCGATGATCTCGCCGACGCGGTAAGCGGTAGTGCCCGTTAGGGTCACCGTCTCCATCGCCTTCTCCGCCTGGCCGCGCGGCACCACGAAAAGGAAGCCCAGGCCCATGTTGAAAGTGCGGAGCATTTCCGATTCGGCCACATTGCCGGTCTGCTGCAAATAGGTGAAGAGCGGGGGAACCTTCCAGCTCTGGAGGTCGATTTCGCCCGCGTGACCGGCGGGGAGGATGCGGGGGAAGTTGTCCGTGATACCGCCGCCGGTGATGTGGGCCATGCCCTTCACGTTCACGACCTTCATCACGATTTGCATGAGTTTGGCATAGGCCAGGTGGGGCTCCATCAGCGCCTCGGCCACGGTCTTACCCAGGCCGGGGATGGGCTCGTGAATTTCCAGGCCCGCCACCTCAAACACGATCTTGCGCGCGAGGCTGTAGCCGTTCGTGTGCAGGCCGGAAGAGGGGATGCCGATGATGACGTCGCCCTCGTTGATCTTCGATCCGTCCACGATCTTCTTGCGATCCACAATGCCCACGATGGTACCGGCCAGGTCATATTCGCCTTCCTGATACATGTCCGGCATTTCCGCCGTCTCACCGCCGATGAGCGCGCAACCGGCATAGCGACAGCCGTTTGTAAGGCCCTTCACCACGTCCACCACCACCTCGGGGATCATCTTGCCCACGGCCAGGTAGTCCAGGAAGAACATGGGCCGCGCACCCTGCACGAGGATGTCGTTCACGCAATGGGAGACAATGTCGATACCCACCGTGTCGTGCTTGCCCGACATGAAGGCCAGCTTCAGTTTCGTGCCCACGCCGTCCACGCTGGAAACCAGCACCGGCTCCTCGATGCCCTTCAGGTCCAAGCTGTACATCGCGCCGAAGCTGCCAATGTCCTGCAGCACGCTGTCGTTAAACGTGCGCTGCACAAGGCCCTTGATGGTCTTCATGGCAACATTCGCGGCGTCGATATCGACACCCGCGTCGCGGTAGCTCAACCCGGAAGTGGGTTCGGTCATGGGGCAGATCCTCGGTTTGGTTGGGCGGCGCGCCGGGATGGAGGGGCGCAACCGTGAACGGGGGTAGGATACGCCGGGGAGGTGATATAAGTCCAATGAAATGATATGATGGAAGTGATAAGAAAAAGTTATTGGTTCCGGAACGGAAGTTTTTACCACGGATAGCACGGATAACACGGATTAAAAGACGCCGGGTGGTTTGGGAAAAGAGCTGAACCGCAAATTTACGCAAATGGACGCAAATTGAAATATTCACGTCACTCGAGCCCAAAGGCGGCCCATCTATTTGCGTAAATTTGCGAGAATTTGCGGTTCAGAACCTTTGGAACACTTTCTTTGTCCTCCTTGCGTTCTATCGCGGCAAAAAAATCCGCGTTATCCGTGCCATCCGTGGTAAAAGAACTTGGAATTCTCATGACCCTCGAATCCCTGCGGTGCCTTTGCACCATTATCGAAACCCGGAGCTTCCGCGCGGCGGCGGAGCGTTTGCACCGTTCTCAGCCGGCGATCAGCCAGCAGCTCAAGGTGCTGGAGCGGGAGGCGGGTCATCCGCTCGTTGATCGCAAGACGGGCAGGCCGACGCCTATGGGCGCGTTGCTCTTTGCGCGTGCGCGGGACATCCTCCAGGCGGTGGAGAGCCTGTCCCACGAGGTGGCGGATTTTGATTCGGCGGCGAGCCGGGAATTGCGCGTGGGGACGAGCGACACGACGGCGCTCTATGTGTTGCCGCCGCTGGTGCGGGAGTTCTCGGCCATCATGCCGGAGACGCACCTGGTGCTGGTGAACCGGAGCAGCGCGGCGATCGCGGAGCAGGTGCTGGCGGGCGCGCTGGACCTGGGTATCGTGACGCTGCCCACGGGGCACCCGGAATTGGAAGAGGCCCCGCTCTTCCGACAACGCTTCGTGCTGGTCGCGCCGCGCGGTCACGCCTTGGCCTCGCGGGACAAGGTCACGCTGAAGGCCTTGGCGAAGGAGCCGTTAATCCTGCTGGAAGAGCAGACCCGCACCGGCGCGATGCTCCGGGCCTATTTTCAGCGCCATGATTTCACGCCTCAGGTGGTGATGGACAGCGGAAGTTTCGAGGTGATCAAGCGCTACGTGGCCGAGGGCGTGGGCCTGTCCTTCCTGCCGGAGATGGTCATCCGCCCGGGCGACACAGAGTTGCGCGCGATCCCCATGGCGGGATTGCCGGCAGTGAACCTCGGCGCGGTCTGGCGTCGCGGAGCCTACTGCTCCCGCGCGCAGCGGGCTTTTCTGGAGATGTTGAAGGGGCAGTAATGCGGTGGACCGAGTCGTGACCCGGAACAGTTCAGGTCAACCTCGGATCACGGTCGTGCCACACGATTGCGAGGAACGAGCATTCGTGTGCGCTTGGTGAGTAGAATCTGGATTCCACAGCTTTCCTGAACGAGCGGTTTGTCATCTGCCGAGTCATGGTTGGGCCATTCGTCTCCAAAGAGAATAATCCCAGTCGAAACGCTCGTAGAAGTAACCCTCAATGTCGGGCGATATCGCCGCGAAGGGCACACGAATGCTCGTTCCTCGCAATCGTGTGGCACGACCGTTCATCAAAGTGGCGCTTGGGGTTTTCGATTCTTCAGCCTAACAAGAAAGGCCCGGAATCGCTTCCGGGCCTTGCGCGTATTGTTCGGTGGGTTCAGTACTTCGCGATTTCCGCTTCGTACTGCGCCTTGAAGCGGTTATAGGCATCGTCGCTCAGGGGCACGGGGTCGGTGCCGTAGGGGTTGGGGTTCATGGAGCGGAAGCAGGGCTTGATGGGGAAGCCCTTCTCCGTGGAGTAGCGCTTCAGGAAGTCCACGGGGTTGCCGCAGCCGTAGCACAGGGCGTTGACCGAATCCTGGGCGGCCAGGGCGCCTTCGCGGTCGCCTTTGTCGTAGCGGTCCTGCACGGCGTTGAGGATATGGGGATTGAGGATGGTGCCCTGGCCGATGGCGGCTTTCGCGCCCGCGTAGAGGCCGGCGTAGAAGGCGGTCTCGCAGCCGACGATGTAGCTGAATTCCTCGTTGCGGGTGCCATAGGCGAGGTTGAAGATGAGCTCGGCGTCGGGCGAGGAGACCTTCGCGCCCAGGACGTTGTCGATTTTGGCCAGCTTCGCGAGGAGTGGCCCGGTGAGGTGGTACTCCGTCTTGGAACCCGGCGGCTGATAGATGTACAGCGGAAGTTCGACCGCCTCGGCGAGGGTGCCGAAATAGTGCATGAACAAGTCTTCCCGGTTCGTGCCTTCGAGGGAAAGGGCCTCGGGAATCGTGTGGACCACGCCCGCCGCGCCCGCGTCCTTCGCAAATTTGCCCAGCTCGATGCCCTGTTGAATGAAAACCTGGGGATCGGGCCGCTTGGTGTAATCGCGGTTCCACGCGCCGTTGCAGCCGACCAGCACGGGCTTCCTGCCCTTGAGGTGGGTACACACGTTCGTCGTGAGCTGCTTTACATCGTCCACGCTGAAGGAGTACATCTGGCCCATACCCGCGCGGATGAAGTAGGCGTTGATGCCCCCCTGCTGCTCCAGGAAGTCCAGGAAATTACGCTGGCCCTGATCATCCAGGGTGCCGTCTTCGTTGAACGCGGTGAAGGTGGGGGAGATGCTGCCGCGGATGTGATCGGGAACTTTCATGGGGGGAATTTACCTAAGGTTGAGTTTCAGGGAACTGCCAGCAGAAACGAGCCAGCGACGAATTATGCCACAGGGGGGAGATTGGGTGCATGTTTCGGGCTGCGGAAAGCTGAACCCCGAATAGACACGAGTTTACACAGCGTGGCATAGCCACAACCAAAAATAGATCTGAACCGCGAATGGACGCGAATTAACGCGAATTCTAGACAGGATTACGGCTCGTCAATTCGCCCTGTGTTCCGGCCCGAAGGGTCACCGACATATTAGCCCTGGGCAACGCCCAGGGTTAAACGTGTTCAAAAACTATATAAGCCCTGTAAGGGCGCGACAGTAGGCGTGTAGCCAAGTCTTCCAGTCCTTCAATTTCCACGAAAAAATGTATCAGGATTGCAGATAGTAGTACGAATAAAGACAGGTAGGCATTGAACAGACTCGAGTGATAGGAATCATTTCAGTCAAGCATTTTTCTACCACGAAGGCACGAAGCACACGAAGAAGAAAGAGGGCAGTAAGGCTCTCGCGGCTATGGCCCAGATGCCTGCACAGTCTCAAATTCTTCTTCCTTCGTGTCCTTCGTGCCTTCGTGGTGAAATTCCCCTCTTCAGTAAATCAGATCCCGGAAATCCTTCACGGTATGAAAGGTGATCAGGTTTCCGTTGTGCGCGTCGTGGGCGCGGTGGTCGCCCGAGCGGCTGAGCACGTGAATGTCGTCGCCGTCGATGACCATCGAAGCGTAGTGTCGGCTCTGGCCGAAGTCGCCCGTGTCGGCCACGCGCGCGGCGAAGATCCAGTCGATACAGTTCTTCGAGAAATGGAGCACCAGCCGCTGTCGCTCGTTGTTGGGTAAATTGAAACGGTTATCCGGCAGGCGCTCCGGGCGCGTCATGGAATCGGTCGCCTGGGTCGAGAGCAGCCAGTACAGCTTCGTCTTTTCGTCATAGAGGATGTGAAACTTCATCTGGCCGCCGGGGCAGGGTACATAAAGCATCGTCGCGCCGGAGGGCGCCTGTTCCAGCGATACCTTCAGCGCGCCATGCTCATCTTCCACCACTTTCGCGATGCAGGCATAGCCCGAGCCACCCGTGTGGGCCCGCGCCCACAAGTGGAAGGTGCGGCCCGTGGGATCGCACCAGATATGGTCCGGGTCGACGAATTGCACGACGTTCGTCTCCAGCCAGCCAATGGGCGACATGGGCCGTTTGATCTTCGAGCCCGGCGCTTCCACGCTGCCGACGCTGAAGAAAGGCACGCCGATGAGGTTCGGTGCGCCGTGTTGGGCGATGGCTTCGTTGAAGGTCAGGTCGTTGGAAAAGGTCCATGATTCGCGTTTCGACAGATCGTCCTTCACATCGGCCGACATGAGCACCGGCGCCATCACGTGGACATCCCAGTAAGGTAGATTCGGCTCCAGCACTTTTTCCATCACGAGGTAGACCCGTCCGCGCGTGTAATGTACGTTCGACGGGGCCTGGTGCCACTTCTCACCCTTGGAAAACCACACCGGCTCCTCCCAGGTCTCCCCGCCGTCCGTGGAACGCATGATGCCGAGTTCGCGCTTGTGGCCAATGACATAGACCGCATCGCCCGCCGCGAAAGGCCGCGCATGGATCAGCGGCATGTCGCTCCGGTGCTGCCAGGTCCTGCCGCGATCATCGCTCGTGTAGATCTTGCCGTCCCACAGGCGTCCATCGGCGTCGGTCTTAATACCGGGCAGTTCCTTAACGCCATCACCGCCCTGATCCATGGTCGCCACCAGCCGACCCGAAGGGAGCAACGCCAGGCCGGGACTGTAAGCCCAGACGCGCGCGGGATCGGGGGACGTATAGACAGCGGACTCGGTCGCGGAAATGGGGATAGGCGCGGTTGGCGAGGATTGGGCGCTGGCCGATGCGGCGGGGAGAAAACTGCCCGCGGCGATGGACTGGATAAAGGTTCTGCGTTCCATGGGGAGTCCTGTGGGGAATGGCTTCGGTCATAAGTATCGGTGTCATGGCCAGGGAAAAAGAAGGCAGCAGAGGTTTAACCTCAAAGAGCGCAAAGTGAACGATTATAGGTCCGCCTTTGCGCGCTGTGAGTTCTTTTCGGTTCCACATCTCGTTGGTTTGAAAATAAGGCTTCGAGCTGGCGAAGGCGTTGGTCTCGCATATGTGGTCCGGGTTCACTACTCATGCAAATAGCCCCAGTCACCAAAGCGCTCGAAGGGGGCTGCGTTCCCCCGATGGGTAGTTTTGATTCGGGAAGTACAAGAAAAGGTCAAAGTTCAGCCCACGGCCGACCGGCACACAAAGCACCCAGGGATTGCCCTTCCACATGGAAGATTCGTTGCCCATGTGTATCTCATACGCTGGATAGGCCGCCAACCCCGTAGACGGCACGGCATCCAAGTACTTGGGGACAAGTTCCTCCAATGATTTCGGGGGGTGACCTTCCGCTGCCTCGTAGGCGCGCACCGCTTTGACCAGCGGCATGCTGCGCTCGGCAAGGTCGTGAAAGCTGGCGGTTTGGATCCTATCTGCCGCCGAGCCCAGCGGGGCGAGCGTGGCAAAGTAAATGACGCCGAGCAGCAACAGGCGTATTCCGAGCTTGCGCAGTGGGGGAAATAGCAGAAAGATGATACTGCATGGCGCTACCAGGAAAAGTGTTCCGGCACACAGCGCGAATGACAAAAGCAAACACAGAAAGTGGAATCTATGTAGGGCCTCGGGCGCTTGCGGAATGACACTCAGAAACACGAAGGCGTTGAACGCGCCGCAAGCCAGGAAAGAGAGCACTACAAAACGGCCAAAGGGGATTTGGTCGAAGGGCGGAATGTCCCCGTCACTCATTTTGCGATGCAACGTTCGAATTGACAACAGCAACCCTGCCACCACCGTTGCCCTGCGCGGTGGGGCGCTCGCCGTACTCATTTCGTCTCTGCCGTACATATCACCACTATACAATGCCGTCCCGAATTCCGCCAGCGCGATTTTTCGTCCTGAAATGCGGCGTGGAGAGCGGTTCCGACGAAAGTTTCGGTCTCTTTCTTGACTCGGCCTCCGGATATTTTGTAGACTATTGCTTCCCGGTGCCGGGATAGCTCAGTTGGTAGAGCAGCGGACTGAAAATCCGCGTGTCGGCAGTTCGACTCTGCCTCCTGGCACCATTTTTTTGCCTCT
>JBHEKR010000322.1:0-4977 GCA_041859365.1 Candidatus Hydrogenedentales bacterium | reverse complement strand
CTTCTGCCCCGCCTGTAGCTTTCCTGCATCGCGCAGGGCTTGCAGCGCCACAACCGAAGCCACGGGAACTGCGGCCGCATCGTCATAGGAAAGATCCAACGGCATCAATGCCAGGGGCTCCTCCGGCACGCAGGCATACTCTGCGAAACCGCCGAATCCATACCGCGAAATATCCCCGAAGACCTGGTCGCCAACCTTGAACTGAGTCACGCCAGAACCGGCAGCCTCCACCATCCCCGCAATGTCTGCGCCAAGGATCGATATCTTCGGCTTGAACAATCCGAAGGCCAGTCGCACGAGAAAAGGATCAGCGCGCAAAACCCGCCAGTCCCCCGCGTTTACCGAGGTCGCGTGAACCTTCACCAACACTTCGCCATCTCCAGGAACGGGTTTCTCCACTTCCTCCAGCCGCAGCACATCCGGTGACCCGTACTCCCTGCAAACTATCGCCTTCATGATTGTGTCCTCGCCGGGCACTTCCATTTGCCGCCCACAACTAAGAATCAACCCGTCCTGACGAATCCATATCAACTACCAACTATCAACTATCAACTATCAACTGTCAACTGTCAACTGTCAACTGTCAACTGTCAACTGTCAACTGTCAACGCGCCGAATGCGCCAGCAGCCACTCCTGATACCGGTGCAGCCGCCACAGATTAAAGCGCTCCTCCCACTTCATCTTGTCGTCACCCGGTAGATCCTTCAGACGATAGGGCACACTGTCCCACGACTTCGTGCTCTTGTCCCCCGAGGCCGTCTTGATGCTCGACCCGTCCTCATCAAACTTTGCACTCAATATCCCCCCCGCCGGATCTTCCAGCGACACCAGCAGCGACCCGTCGTCCGTGTCCCATACGTTCGCGGTCTTATCCGCAGACGCCGTGACGATCCGCTTGCCGTCCGGACTGAAGGAGGCGCTCACGATCTCGCTCGCGTGCCCTTCGAGGCTCGCGAGCAGCTCACCCGTCTGGGTACTCCACACCCGGGCCGTTTCGTCCTTCGATACCGTGGCCACCCGCGTGCCATCGGGGCTGAAGGTCGCATTGGTCACCGCGTCCGTGTGCCCCTCAAAGGTGAACAATAGCGCGCCATCTTCGATCCGCCAGAGTTTCGCTGTACCGTCCCAGGAGGCCGTCACCACCTGCTTACCATCCGGGCTGAAGCCCGTGCTGATGACCCCGTCGATATGCCCCTTCAACGTGTTTAACAGGGCGCCCGTCCCCGAATCCCAGATGCAGACCGTTTTGTCCCGCGAGGAGGTCACCACAAGCTTGCCATCGGGACTGAATGACGCGTTGTCGATGTCGTCGGTGTGCCCCTTCAAAGTCGCAATAATCCCGCCACTCAGCGCGTCCCAAACCTTCGCCGTGTTGTCGCTGGATCCCGTCACGATCCGTCGACCGTCCGGACTGAAGGAGGCGCTGTTCACTTCGCCGCTGTGGCCCACCAGCGTCGTCTTCAGCGAACCATCGGAAACCTCCCACACCTTCACCGTCTGATCCCGCGAGGTCGTGGCAAAGCGCTGGCTGTCGGGCGAGAAGGACGCGCTGGTCACCCCTTCCGCCGTTCCGGCTACATTTTCTTCCACCTCCGTCTTCTCCGCCATTAGCGGCACGCTCCAGATGCGGGCCGTCTTGTCTTCCGAAGCCGTGACCACGCTTGCGCTGTCGGGACTGAAAGACGCGCTCCACACTTCGCCCGCGTGGCCCGTCAGCGTCACCAGCAGCTTGCCCGTCTGCGCGTCCCATACCTTCGCCGTGCGATCCCGCGACGCCGTCACCACCATCATGCCGTTCGGACTGAACTGGGCGCTCTCGATAGACAATTCGTGGCCGTCCAGCGTCGCAAGCAAACTGTAGTCAATCATGTCCCAAACGCGCGCCGATTTGTCCCACGACACCGTGACCAGGCGCGTACCCTCCGGGCTGAAAGCCACGCTCCACACCTCGTCGGAATGGCCAATCAGAGTTTCTACCAGCCGCCCGTCGTAGGCGTCCCACACCTTGGCCGTATTGTCTTTCGACACCGTCGCAATCAGCGAACCATCTGGACTGAAAGCGGCATTCATAACGCCGTATTCATGGCCCGTCAGCGTCAACTGTAGCGCGCCCGTCGCGGCGTCCCAGACCTTGGCGGTGCGGTCCCACGACGACGTGACAATCCGCTTGCCGTCCGTGCTGAAGGATGCATTCTCCACCGTCTCGCCGTGGCCCTCCAGCGAAAAAATAACCTCGCCCGTGTCCGCGTCCCACACCCGCGCGCGGTTCTCCGCCGCGGTAACCACCTTCGTGCCGTCCGGGCTGAAGGACGCGCTCGTGAGATCCGCTTCGCCCTCCAGCGTGGAGATCACCGTCCCCTTCGCCACGCTCCACACCTTCGCCGTCAAATCCCACGACAGCGTCAGCAGGCGCTTGCCGTCTTTGCTGAAGGACACGCCCCAGACCTTTTCCTTGTGCCCTTCGAGCGTGTACTGCAGGGTGCCATTGGCCACATTCCAAATCTTGGCGTTGTCTCCCGCGATCGTCACGATACGTGTTCCGTCCGGGCTGAAGGCCGCTCCCAGGAGCCGGTCCTCATGCCCCTCCAGCGTACCCAGCGACTGGTAACACTGCGCCAGGAAATAGCCCCATTCCCAGTTCCGGTGTTCCTCGCTGGACGCCCACAATATTTTCCGCGCGAGGGGATACTGCTTCTGCGTGATTTTACTGCTCGCGAGCTGGATGCTGGAATAGTACGACTGAATTTCCGCGATGCGCCGCTGCCGCTCCGCTTCGTTGCGCTCCTGCTCCACCGCCTCCCGCTGCTTCTGCGCTTCCGCCTCCGCCTTGCGCGCGTGGTCCCGCTCTTCGTTGGCCGCGCGCCGCTCCTCGATGGCTTCGTTGCGCGCGTGGGTGATCTGGTAGATGTACACGCCAGAAAGGGCCAGCAACAGCACAAAGGCCCCCGCAGCCACAAAGATCGCCGAACGGTAGCGCTGGAGGTAGCGCGAAAAAATATCCTTCACGGAATAGACGTAGGCATCCACCAGCGCGCCCGACTGGAAGCGCGTCACATCGTCCGCAAGCTCCTTCGCCGAGTTGTAGCGCTCGTTCGGACTCTTGCGCATCGCCCGTTCGCAGATGGCCGCCAGCTCCAGCGGAACCTGAGACTCCACCTTCAGGATCCCCGTCGGCTCTTCATAGATAACCGAGCTGATCAGCTCCTTGATCGTTTTCGCCTTGAACGGCAGCCGGCCCGTGAGAATCTCATACAACACCACGCCGAGGCTGTAGATATCCGACCGCTCGTCGATCTGATCCGTATGCCCCAGCGCCTGCTCCGGCGGTATGTAGGCCGGCGTCCCGATCAATTGGCCATAGTTCGTTTTAGCCGAACTCGCCGCAGACCCGAGGTTCATGGACATGATCGATTTCTCAATCACGTCGGCGTGAGCGTCGTGCCCCCGGCGCGCCTTTGCCAGGCCCCAGTCCAGCACCACCGTTTCGCCGAACTCGCCCACCATCACGTTCGCGGGCTTGATGTCGCGATGCACCACATGCCGGCTGTGGGCGTAGGCGATGGCGTTGCACAAGTCAATAAAGTGGGGCAGCAGCATCAGCCGCTCCCGCAAGGAGCCCGCCTCGCGGATGGCCTTCGAGAGACTCTTCCCGCGCACCAGCTTCATCGTGTAATACAGCGCGCCGTCTTTGCGGTGGCCCAGTTCATACACCGGCACGATGGAAGGGTGCTCCAACTGCCCCGTGATCCGCGCCTCCTGCAGAAAGCGCGCGATCACCGCACCCGAAAAGCGCACCGGACTCGGCGCGCTCGGCACCGCGGCCGTGCCCGGCTCTTCGGAATCGCCACCGCTGCTCGAACCCATGTGGGGCAGCAGCTCTTTCAACGCAATGTCGCGGCCGAGATACTCATCGTGCACCATGAGGATGCGCCCCATGCCGCCGCGCGCGTGCTCGCTCGGGTTGGTGTAGCGCCCCGAATTCTCGATGACCCCCGGTACTTCGTCCGGCTTCTCGTGCTTCAGCGGAATCGTCACTTCCGGCGCCGCCGAAAGCTCAACGGTCCCCGAATCCGTCAGCCGGATCGTGCCCAGAAAGGAATCGCGGATGCTGTCCTCGCCCCCGAAAGACTCCAGGGCCGCCGCGCTGTCCCCGTTATGCGCCGCCACCGCCTCGCCCACCAGACGCTCCAACAACTCGCGGTCCTTCGCGTCCAGCGAATTCGACTCCACGAGACGCGTGGGGATATCCCGGCTCGGATCCGTGGCCCACGCCCCGGCCGCGTCCATCAACTGGGCCGGCGAGACCTTGCGGAGCTGAACCGCGAATACTCCGAAAAGGAGGTTATGGTCTCGTTTCATGCCGTAAAACCCGTGATGATGCTATGAGAACAACGGCTCTCCCGGAGGCGCGCGAAAAAACAGTAGCGCTGCGGCTGCTCCAGTAAAGTTCGGTTGGCCAGGATTCAATGCGCGCAGACGCGCTCCAAAAAGCGAGGCTTGCCTGCAAGTCCTCGCGCCCCAATTCTACCCCATGGCCCAAAAGGAAATGAAACCCCCACAATCTATGGTGCCATCGGAATCCCGAACGTGCCACACGATTGCGAGGAACGAGCATTCGTGTGCCCGTCGCGAAAGTCGATCGAACGATCTAAAATCAGGCCGAACGAGCGATTTGTTTCGCCCTCGCCCTTGCAGGCGGGACGCCTGCGCTCCCAGCCTTACACATCAACTTTCCCCACAAGGTGCTCGTCCAACCAGTTTAGGTTCTCCGCCCGCATCTCCGCCAACTCCTCATGCTTACAGTCAAATAACGCAATCCGACAATCCTCCGCCTTGCCGTATTGCGCGTAGAGCGGCGCAAGATAGTCCCGCACACGCTCCACGCCCTCCGGCGGCGTCAGCCCGTCAAAGCGCCCGTTCAAACTGATGCGCGAGCGTGGCACGATCAACTCATTGATCTCCGCCGTCTGAAAGTG